>NZ_JCALED010000040.1:0-530 GCF_059813205.1 Mycobacterium sp. NGS17
GTGCCGAAGGGGGTGGCGGTCACTCATGGCAATGTGACTCAGCTCCTGTTGGAGACGGACGCCTATGTGCTGCCGGGGACGTGGACGCAGTGCAATTCGTATGGGTTTGACACCTCGGTGTGGGAGGTGTGGGGTCCGTTGTTGCATGGCGGGCGGGTGTTGGTGGTGCCCGAAGCGGTGGCCGCGGCGCCGGAAGATTTTCATGAGTTGTTGGTCAGTGAGCGGGCCAGTTTTCTTGCCTGGACTCCGTCGGCGGTAGCGACGTTGTCGCCGCAGGGCTTGGGGCAGATGACGGTGGCGGTGGCCGGTGAGGCGTGTCCGGCTGAGGTGGTGGATCGCTGGGCTCCGGGGCGGGTGATGTTCAATGCCTACGGTCCGACTGAGACGACGATGGTGTTGACGCTGAGTGCGGCGTTGGCGGCGGGGTCGGGGGTGCCGCCGATTGGTGCGCCGGTGCCGGGGGCGGCGTTGTTTGTGTTGGATCAGTGGTTGCGTCCGGTGCCGGTCGGGGTGGTCGGTGAGTTGTATGC
>NZ_JCALED010000041.1:0-514 GCF_059813205.1 Mycobacterium sp. NGS17
GGCACCACCGTGTCCGGACGGCCCACCGACATGCCCGGCGCCGAATCGCTGATCGGGCTGCTGATCAACACCGTGCCCGTACGCGCCCGCCTGCACCCGACCACCACCACCACCGACCTACTCGACCAACTCCAACACGCCCACACCCACACCCTCGATCACCACCACCTGCCCCTGGGCGACATCCACCGCCTCACCGGCCACGACCAACTCTTCGACACCTTGCTCGTGTTCGAAAACTATCCCGTCGACACCGCCGCCCTCACCGGCCCCGACGACCTGACCATCACCGACTTCACCGGCCGCGAAACCAATCACTATCCCCTGACCGTGCAAGCCATTCCGGGCAGCGAACTGGGCCTGCGCATCGAATACGACACGGATGTGTTTGATGCGGTCTCGGTTGAGGTTTTGGTGGCGCGGTTGGAGCGGGTGTTGGTGGCGATGACGGCCGAGCCGGGGCGGCGGTTGTCGTCGGTCGAGGTGCTCGATGTGGGCGAGTATGCCGAGTTGG
>NZ_JCALED010000042.1:0-491 GCF_059813205.1 Mycobacterium sp. NGS17
GCTCGCTTGCCAGATCAAAACTGTGGCCCGCTACTTCCTCGACGGCCTTCGTCAGCCCGTCGTCTGAAAAATCGCTGGCATCAATGATCTGCCAACCGAAGTCAGCCTCCCCGGCGGGCACCACTACCTGCCGCGGTATGCCATTGCTCGCGACGAACAGCGTCCGCAGCGATTCGTGACGGTCCACCACATCGGCCAGCGCGACCGACAGCACCTTCGCATCGAGCCTGCCGCTGAGCCGCAACCCCACCGCCATGTTGTAGACCGCGGACGGCCCCTGCAACTGGTCAAGGAACCACAACCGGCTCTGCGCAAACGACAACGGAACCACCGCCGGCCGCTGCACCGCCACCAACGGCTCCAGCCCACCCCCACTCGAACCGACACGAGAAGCCAACCGCGCAACCGAAGGCGCCTCAAACAGATCGCGCACCGAAACACCGGCACCCAAACCCGAATTGACCGCCGCGACCAAACGCATCGCCGACAAC
>NZ_JCALED010000043.1:0-438 GCF_059813205.1 Mycobacterium sp. NGS17
ATCAAACGCCTGGTCGGCTACATCACCGGGGACGCCGACCCGGCCGATATCCGCGCGGCGTTGGGTGAGCGGTTGCCCGAGCATATGGTGCCGGCCGCGGTGGTGGGGCTCGACGCGTTGCCGTTGACCCCTAACGGCAAGCTCGACACCCGCGCCCTGCCCGCCCCCGACTACATCGACACCGAGCGTTACCGCGGCCCCTCGACGGCCACCGAGGAGATCTTGGCCGGGATTTACGCCGACATTCTGGGTGTGCAGCGGGTCGGGGTCGATGACTCGTTCTTCGAACTCGGCGGGGACAGCATCTCGGCGATGCGGGTGATCGCGGCGATCAACACCACCTTGGATACCGACCTTGCGGTGCGCACCGTGTTCGAGGCACCCGCGATCGGCCAGTTGGCACCGCTTATCCATGGGGAGACGGGCCGGGTAGAGCCA
>NZ_JCALED010000044.1:0-432 GCF_059813205.1 Mycobacterium sp. NGS17
CGGGGCCAGCCCACCGCTTGGCCCACCGACGCGGGGTGCCAACTGCGCGATCGTGGGTGCCTCGAACACGGTGCGCACCGCAAGGTCGGTATCCAAGGTGGTGTTGATCGCCGCGATCACCCGCATCGCCGAAATGCTGTCCCCACCGAGTTCGAAGAATGAGTCATCGACCCCGACTCGTTCGAGGCCGAGGATGTCGGCGTAGATGCCGGCCAGGATTTCCTCGGTGGCCGTGGCCGGAGCGCGATAGGGCCCGGTGTAATCGGGGGCGGGCAGGGCCCGGGTGTCGAGCTTGCCGTTGGGGGTCAGCGGCAGTGCGTCTACGGCGATGATGGCGGCCGGGATCATGTAATCCGGCAACCGCTGGCCCAACGCCGCCCGGATATCGGCCGGGTCGGCGTCGCCGGTGATGTAGCCGATCAGGCGTTTGGC
>NZ_JCALED010000045.1:0-419 GCF_059813205.1 Mycobacterium sp. NGS17
GCGGGTCGCGGTGTGAGTTGTGGCTATGTGCGGCGGGCGGGGTTGACGGCGTCGCGGTTTGTGGCGTGTCCGTTTGGTGGTAGCGGGGCGCGGATGTATCGCACCGGGGATTTGGTGCGGTGGCGTGCTGATGGGCAGCTCGATTATTTGGGTCGGGCTGATGAGCAGGTCAAGATTCGTGGGTATCGCATCGAGCTTGGTGATGTGCGTACGGCGTTGGCGGGGTTGGACGGGGTTGATGAGGCGGCGGTGATCGCCCGTGAGGACCGTCCCGGTGATAAGCGTCTGGTGGGTTATGTCACCGGGGGCGCGGAGCCCGCTCGGGTGCGTGCGGCGTTGGCTGATCGGTTGCCGCCGTATATGGTGCCGGCCGCGGTGCTGGCGATCGACGCTTTGCCGTTGACGGCCAACGGCAAGCT
>NZ_JCALED010000046.1:0-393 GCF_059813205.1 Mycobacterium sp. NGS17
AGGACGGCCAGGATGGCGGTGATCGCTTCGGCGCTGCGGGGCAGCAGCAGTGCGACGCAGTGTCCGGGAGCGGCGCCGTGGCCAGCAAGTAGGTGCGCCAACCGGGTGGAGGTGTCGTCGAGTTCGCGGTAGGTGACCGAGTGTTGGCCGCAGGTGAGGGCTACTGCGTCGGGGGTGCGGGTGGCTTGGGCGGTGAACAATGCCGAGATCGAGTCTGCGGTCGGGGTGGGGTGGGTGAGTGCGGTGCGATTCCCCAACACCTCCAACTCCGCGTACTCGGCCGGGCCGAGCAGGTCGATGTCGGCGAGGGGTTGGTCGGGTTGGGTGGTCATGGCTGTGAGCAGTCGTTGCAACCGCGCTACCAAAACCTCGATGGTGGCTGCATCGAAGACA
>NZ_JCALED010000047.1:0-389 GCF_059813205.1 Mycobacterium sp. NGS17
ATCGAGTTGTTGGTCGAGCGGCTGCGGTGGGTGTTGGTGGAGTTGAGTGCTGATCCGGGGCGGCGGTTGTCGTCGGTGGATCTGTTGGATGCTGCTGAGCACGCTCGCCTGGCCGAGGTCGGTAACCGGGTGGTGTTGGAGGAGCCGGAGTCGTCGGCGGTGTCGATTCCCGCGGCGTTTGCGGCGCAGGTGGCGCGCACCCCGGGTGCGGTGGCGCTGACATGCGATGGCCGGTCGATGACGTATCGCGAGCTCGATGAGGCCGCTGATCGGTTGGCGCATGTGCTGGTTGGTCATGGTGCGGGTCCGGGCGAGTCGGTGGCGTTGCTGTTTTCCCGGTCGGCTGAGGCGATCGTGTCGATTGCGGCGGTGCTCAAGACCGGGGCGGC
>NZ_JCALED010000048.1:0-374 GCF_059813205.1 Mycobacterium sp. NGS17
AGGACGAACAACGCCGTACCGGGCACCGGCGCGCCGATCGGCACCGCGGTGACCCCGGGGTGCAGGGGGGCGCTCATCGCGGCGTAGATCGTGGCTTCGGTGGGGCCGTAGGCGTTGATCACCAGCCGTCCGGGCGCCCACTGCTCGAGCACCTCGGGCGGGCAGGCTTCCCCGCCGAGCAGCAGCGCGGCCGATTCCAAGCCCTGCGGGGACAACGCGGCCACCGCGGAGGGGGTTTGGGTCAACACGGTGACCCCCTCGGCGATCAGCAGGTCGTGGAAGTCCTGCGGGGCGCCGGTGACCTCGTCGGGCACCACCACCAGGCGCCCCCCGTGCAGCAGGGCGGCCCAGATCTCCCACACCGAAAAGTCAAA
>NZ_JCALED010000049.1:0-344 GCF_059813205.1 Mycobacterium sp. NGS17
TCGCGTTGCCACAGCGTGTAATCGACATACTGCACCGCCAACGGCGCCCACCCCGGAGCCTGGCCGGCGCAGCGCTGGGCATAAGCGGTGCCCAGATCGGCCACCAGCGGGGTGATCGACCAGCCATCAGCGGCGATGTGATGGACCACCACCACCAACACATGCTCGTCGACGCCCAGCCGAAACACCGTGGCGCGCAACAAGACCTCGCGACTGAGATCAAACCTGTGCTGTGCCGCGGTGTTCACCGCCTCCTGGACCCGCTCGGCCGGCCAGCCGCGGGCATCGATGACTTCCCACCCCACCTCGGCGTCGTCGGCGGCCACCACCACCTGCTCGGGGAT
>NZ_JCALED010000005.1:0-425972 GCF_059813205.1 Mycobacterium sp. NGS17
CGCACACGTCCAACACGGCGGCGGCGGGCTGACACCCTCAGATATCGCACCCGCCCGGCTCCACCAACACCAGATCGATGAGTTGCAACGCCTATACCGGATTGCCGACGTGTTGCCGCTGACCCCGCTGCAGCAGGGATTGCTCTTCCATGCCCGAGCCGCACAGCGCACGGGGGATGACGTTTACGCGGTGCAGCTGGGTATCACGGTGAGTGGTCCGCTTGATCCGGACCGGCTGCGCGATGCGGTGCAGATCGTGATTCAGCGGCATCCTCACCTGGCGGCCCGGTACCTCGAGCATTTCGATCAGCCGGTGCAGGTTATCCCCGCTGATCCCGGGGTGCCCTGGCGGTATGCCGAGCTGAAGGCTGGGGACGTCGAGCAGTGGGTGGAGTGGCTGTGCGCCGCCGAACGCGCTGCGGTGTGCGCCCTCACCGACGAGCCGCCCGTTCGCGTTGCATTGATTCGCACCGCACCAGAGCAGCACCGCATCGTGCTCACAAATCATCACATCGCGCTCGATGGTTGGTCGCTGCCGCTATTGCTGGCCGAAATCTTCGCAGGTTATCAGGGGCAGCGGCTGCCCGCGCCGGTTCCGTATCGCCGCTTTGTCAGCTGGCTCGCCGAGAGGGACCTCGAGGCCGCGCGCGCGGCCTGGGGTGCGGTGTTGGCCGGCTTTGAAGTTCCCACTTTGGTCGGGCCAGCGGATCGGGTGGGGCAGGGGTGTCGTGGTGTGGCCTCCTATCGGGTGTCGGAGCACATCACCGGCGCGATAAGCGAACTGGCCCGCGCGCAGCACACCACCGTCAACACCGTGCTGCAGGCGGCCTGGGCGCAGCTGCTAGCAGGGCTCACCGGCCAGCACGACGTCGCCTTCGGTGCGGTGGTCTCGGGCCGGCCGGCCGAGGTGCCGGGCGCCGACGCGATGGTGGGCCTGCTGATCAACACCGTGCCGGTGCGGGCCAACCTCACGACGACAACCACCACTACCGACCTGCTCGATCAGCTGCAGCATGCACACGCCAAAACCGTTGAGCACCAACACCTGGCGCTCAACGAGATCCACCGCATCACCGGCCACGGACAACTGTTCGACACCGTTTTCGTCTACGAGAACTACCCGACCGAGGCCGCAGCCTTGGTGGGGGCCGACGGGTTGACCGCAAGCGAGCTCAACATCCACGACTGTTATCACTACCCCCTGACGATCCAGGCTGGGCCGGGCCGTGAACTCAACCTGAGGGTGCAGTACCGCACCGATCTTTTCGCCATCGCCGAGATCGAGGCGGTGGTGGAGCGATTTACGCGGATGTTGGCCGCCATGACCGCTGACCCGGCGCTCCCGCTCATGTCGCTGAATCCAACTGATGGGAACGGTCGTAGTTGGGGCAGCGGGGCGGTGCTGACCCAACCCGCGACCACAGCGGAGCCGTCGCCGAAACGTCATGTCATCGGTGGCAGTGATAGCCCCGCTCCGACCACCCTGGTCGATGAACTTCTGGCCGACATCTTCGTCCAAGTGCTGGGCGTGGGCCGCGTCGGAGTCGACGAGTCATTCTTCGACCTGGGTGGGGACTCGCTGTCGGCCATGCGAGCAATCGCCGCGATCAATACGGCCCTGAACATCGAACTCCCCGTGACCACGCTCTTCGAAGCGCCATCGGTTCGACGGCTGAGCGAACAGGCGAGCAAACATGCCAGCAAAGAGAATTTCCTGCGGTGAATTCAGGAGAGTCGGTGAAATCCCTTCTTAAAAGGTTGGTATCCGGGCTGATTGACCCGGTCGTGTTCGGCCTGATTGTGTTTGGGACTGCCGGCACACTCCACTACTGGCAAGCGTGGGTTTTTCTCACGGTATCTTCCCTTTCGACATGGACGCTCGGCATCTTCCTGCTGCGTACCAACCCCACCGTGCTTCAGAGGCGCACGCGTGGCGGGCCGACAGCAGAGACTCGAAGTGCGCAGAAGATCATCATCGTCGGCTGGTACTTGTCGCTCGCCGCAACGGTTGTGCTCAGCGCCCTTGACCATCGCTTTGGTTGGTCGGCGGTACCAACCGCAACCTGCTTGGTCGGCGATGTCCTGGTAGCCGTCGGCCTCAGTGTGGTGATGCTTGTGGTCATTCAAAACAGTTATGCGGCGGCCACAATCCGCGTCGAAGCAGACCAAAAGCTGACGTCTACCGGTCTCTATGGGCTGGTGCGGCACCCCATGTATTCCGGCAACGTCATCATGATGGTCGGCGTCCCGTTGGCGCTCGGTTCCTACTGGGGACTGGTCTTCGTCATAACGGGCGTGATCATGCTCGCCCTGCGCATTCGGGACGAAGAACAGCTTCTCAGAGGCGAATTGGACGGATACCGCGAATACACCGAAAAGGTTCGCTACCGCCTCGTGCCGTGTATGTGGTGACCCTATTTCCCAACGTTGTGGATCAGCTCTACGCTCCTCGCGGCAAATCAGGATCACACGCGGTGCCTGATTTACGGCTGATCACTACGCTCGCCGGCGGGCTGCATTGTCGCCTGCTTCGAGTTCGACAGAGCGGCTCCAGCGGTTTACGCAATATTGCACACATGTCGAAATATCCCGCTAACATCAGCTAACCGACGGCAGTAAATTTTCCGCCGGTCATCTCACCAGTAGAAAGGTGTGATCGATGGAAAAGATACTGAAAGCTATTGCAGTGGCCGCGGTCCTGACCGGTGTGATGCTGGGGTCGTCGGGCTGCATAACGATAGACCTTGCCCCCCACGTTCTTGGCCCGGCAACTGGCCTCTGACGGCGGATGAATTCGTTCGTCATTAGCTTGACGAACGCCGACTGCCGGCGGCGACGCGGCTGCTGACATAGCGTGTGTCATCGCTGTGCTCTCAAAAGCGATGTGGCTGGTCACATCTCAAGAGGGAGGGCGCTAGGCCGCATCGGGCCCTGGACGCTTTTCGCCGACAAGTTTTCACTTCCATGAGTGAGACTGAATTTCTCGTGGGTGAAATCGCTCCCGCATGGAATCTGCATACCTCGCATTCGGTGAGCGCGGCGCAAAGCGAATCGACCGTTTAAAAGTCAGGGCCAAGGTCAATCTTTAGAGCTACAGGTTCCTGATGGGAGGTCCTTTGATGAGCAAGCTTATTCGCCACATGGCGGGCGCCGCCATGATGGCAATAGCGCCGATGACGTACGTGGTTGCGGTGTCTCCGGGGATGAGCTCGGCTCAACCCCCAGACTGCGGTCCGGGGAACTGGTGGAACCCGGGAGCCAATGCGTGTCAGCCGTTGGGGGCGCCGCCGCCGCAAGATTGCGGCCCGGGGAACTGGTGGAACCCGGGAGCTAATGCTTGTCAGCCGTTGGGGGCGCCGCCGCCGCAGGATTGCGGTCCGGGCAACTGGTGGGACCCAGGGGCCAATGTGTGCCGCCCCGTCGTGCCACCGCCGCCGTCTTAGAGCCGGAGCGCGGGGGAGTTGAGCGCGGCCCCGGTGGCGCGCAAACAAAGCCGTATCAAGTCGTATATCGGTCTTACGAGTCGCCGAGTGCCCTCGGTGAGATTCGAACTCACACTGTACGGGTTTTGAATCCGTTTCCTCTGCCAGTTGGGATACGAGGGCGCGGCCTCTTACCTTAGAGGCAGCCTCCCACCATAGAGGATCAGGAGTGCCCGCCAGTCTCACCGCCCCCGAGGTCGCTGGTCTGAGGCGGTCACGACACAATATTTGTCATGACAGGCCCCACGACCGACACCGACGCCGCTGTGCCGCGCCGGGTCCTGATCGCTGAAGACGAAGCGCTCATCCGAATGGATCTCGCCGAGATGCTCCGGGAGGAGGGTTACGAGATCGTGGGCGAGGCCGGCGACGGGCAGGAAGCCGTCGAACTGGCCGAGCGCCATCAGCCGGATCTGGTGATCATGGATGTGAAGATGCCGCGCCGCGACGGCATCGACGCGGCCTCGGAGATAGCCAGCAAGCGCATCGCCCCGATTGTGGTGTTGACCGCCTTCAGCCAACGCGACTTGGTGGAGCGGGCGCGGGACGCCGGCGCGATGGCCTATCTGGTGAAGCCGTTCACCATCAGCGACCTCATCCCGGCCATCGAATTGGCCGTCAGCCGCTTCAGCGAGATCGCCGAACTCGAACGCGAGGTGGCCTCGCTGTCCGACCGACTGGAGACCCGCAAGCTCGTGGAGCGCGCGAAAGGGCTGCTGCAGAGCGAACAGGGCATGACGGAGCCCGAGGCCTTCAAGTGGATTCAACGGGCCGCGATGGACCGCAGGACCACGATGAAGCGGGTGGCCGAAGTCGTCCTCGAGACATTGGATCCGTCCAAAGACGCCTGACTGTGCACCCACGGCGTCCGATGTGCGCTGGTGGCGACGACACGCCGACGCCAGCCGCCGTGGTTGCACAGTGAAGGCCGCCAGCGGCGGTAAACCCTAGCGCGCGACGATCACCGACGAGCCGTGCCCGAACAGCCCCTGGTTGGCGGTCACCCCGACGGTGGCGTTCTCCACCTGCCGGCCGGTCGCCTGGCCACGCAGCTGCCAGGTCAGCTCGCAGACCTGAGCGATCGCCTGGGCGGGAATCGCCTCGCCGAAGCACGCCAGCCCGCCCGACGGGTTGACCGGCACCCGGCCGCCGATGGTGGTGGCGCCGCTGCGCAGCAGCTCCTCCGCTTCGCCCTTGGGGCACAGCCCCAGGTGCTCGTACCAGTCGAGTTCCAGCGCGGTGGACAGGTCGTAGACCTCGGCCAGGCTCACGTCTTCGGGCCCGATGCCCGCCTCGGCGTAGGCCGCATCGAGGATCTGGTCCTTGAACACCCGCTCCGGTGCGGCCACGGCGGCGGTGGAATCCGTTGCGATGTCCGGCAATTCGGGCAGATGCTGCGGGTAGCGGGGGGTGACGGTGCTGACCGCACGCACCGACGGCACGCCCTCGAGCGAGCCGAGGTGCTTGCGGGCGAACTCGGCGCTGGCGACGATCAGCGCCGCGGCGCCATCGGACGTGGCGCAGATGTCGAGCTGCCGCAGCGGGTCGGAGACCACCGGACTTGCCAGCACGTCCTCGACCGAAGATTCCTTGCGGTAGCGGGCATTCGGGTTCTGCAGGCCGTGCTGGGAGTTCTTCACCTTCACCGCGGCGAAGTCCTCGGACGTCGCGCCGTAGAGGTCCATCCGCCGGCGCGCGAGCAACGCGAAGTACACCGGATTCATCGCCCCGATGAGGTGGAAGCGCTGCCAGTCGGGGTCGTTTTTGCGTTCGCCGCCGACCGGCGCGAAGGCGCCCTTGGGTGTGGTGTCGGCGCCGATGACCAGAGCGACGTCGCAGAAGCCGGCCAGGATGTGGGCGCGGGCGCTCTGCAGCGCCTGGGAACCGCTGGCGCAGGCGGCGTAGCTCGAGCTGACCGGCACACCGTTCCAGCCGAGCTTCTGGGCGAACGTCGACCCGGCGATGAAGCCCGGGTAGCCGTTCCGGATGGTGTCGGCGCCCGCGACCAACTGGATCTGCTGCCAGTCCAGCCCGGCCTCGGCCAGCGCGGCCCGCGCG
Source organism: Mycobacterium sp. NGS17 (assembly GCF_059813205.1). NCBI lineage: Bacteria > Bacillati > Actinomycetota > Actinomycetes > Mycobacteriales > Mycobacteriaceae > Mycobacterium > Mycobacterium sp. NGS17. The sequence goes on from NZ_JCALED010000005.1 coordinate 5,541, forward strand.
GCGACCACCCCGTATTCGGTGAAGTCGCGGCCCCATTTGCCCCAGGGATGCATTCCGGCGCCGAGGATGTAGAGCGGTTCCGGAGCGCTCATGAGGCCACCTTCCACGCGTGCACGAGGCGTTCGACGCCGTCGTCGTCGGTGAACAGCGGCATCGTGGTCAGCTCCATCTCCATGCCGACCTTCAGATCCGCCGCCAGCGTGCCCTCGACCACCTTGCCCAGCACGATGATTCCCTCGCCGGCCAGTTCCACCGCGGCGATGGCGAACGGCTCGAACGGGTCCGCCGCCGGGTAGGGCGCCGGTGGGGGATAACGATTCTCGGTGTAGCTCCACAACGTGCCCCGGGTCGACAACGCGACGGGCTCTAGGGCATCGCTGGCGCACGCCGGGTTGGGGCAGTTGTTCTCCCGCGGCGGGAAAACGTAGGTGCCGCACTCGGGGCACTTGCTGCCGATCAAATGGGGATTTCCGGCGTCATCGGTGGCGAACCACCCGTCGATCGCGGGTTCATGAGTGGTGACCTCGGGCACTGGGCCAGACTACCCAGCGCACACCCAAAACTGAAACGTGTTGCAGTTCTCCCGGTGGCGCGGTTGGGGCGCCCAGCCCGTCACACCGGGTGCTTAGAGTGAGACGCGTGCCCGCCACCAAAACCACCACGAAGGCCAGCGAGGAACAAACCGCGCCGACGCTGATGCTGCTGGACGGCAACTCGCTGGCGTTTCGGGCGTTCTATGCGCTGCCCGCCGAGAACTTCAAAACCCGTGGCGGGCTCACCACCAATGCGGTCTACGGCTTCACCGCGATGCTGATCAACCTGCTCCGCGACGAAGCCCCGACGCATATCGCCGCGGCCTTCGACGTGTCCCGCCAGACTTTCCGCTCCGAGCGCTACCCGGAGTACAAGGCCAACCGCTCGGCGACGCCCGACGAGTTTCGCGGCCAGATCGACATCACCAAGGAAGTCCTCGCGGCGTTGGGCATCACCGTGCTCGCCGAGGAGGGGTTCGAGGCCGACGACCTGATCGCCACCCTGGCCACGCAGGCCGAGAACGAGGGCTACCGGGTGCTGGTCGTCACCGGCGACCGCGACTCGTTGCAGCTGGTCAGCGACAACGTGACGGTGCTGTATCCCCGTAAGGGGGTCAGCGAGTTGACCCGGTTCACCCCGGACGCCGTCGTCGAGAAGTACGGGCTGACGCCTCGGCAGTATCCCGATTTCGCCGCCCTGCGTGGCGATCCCAGCGACAACCTGCCGGGCATTCCGGGCGTGGGGGAGAAGACCGCCTCCAAATGGATCGGCGAATACGGGTCGCTGCAGGGGCTGGTGGACAACGTCGACTCGGTGCGTGGAAAGGTGGGCGACGCGCTGCGCGCACATCTGGCCAGCGTCATCCGCAACCGCGAGCTGACCGATCTCGTCAAAGACGTGCCGCTGGCCCAGACCCCGGACACGTTGCGGCTGCAACCGTGGGATCGCGACCAGATTCACCGGCTCTTCGACGACCTGGAGTTCCGGGTATTGCGCGACCGGTTGTTCGAGACCCTCGCCGCGGTGGAGCCCGAGGTCGACGAGGGCTTCGACGTGCGCGGTGGCGCGCTGGAAGCCGGCGAGCTGGCCGTGTGGCTGGCCGAGCACAGCTCGGGTAAGCGGTTCGGCCTGGCCGTCGTCGGCACCCACCTGGCCTACGACGCCGACGCGACCGCCCTGGCCATCGTCTCCGCCGACGGCGAGGGCCGCTACATCGACACTTCCGAGCTGGATCCCGAAGACGAAGCGGCGCTGGCGTCTTGGCTGGCCGACCCCGGGCCGCCCAAGGCGCTGCACGAAGCCAAGCTGGCGATGCACGACCTGGCCGGGCGGGGCTGGACGCTGGCAGGCGTCACGTCCGACACCGCGCTGGCGGCCTACCTGGTGCGCCCCGGGCAGCGCAGCTTCTCCCTCGATGACCTTTCGCTGCGCTACCTGCGCCGCGAACTTCGCGCCGAAAACCCTGAACAGCAACAACTTTCGCTGCTCGACGATAACGAGGGCACCGACGACCAGGCCGTGCAGACGCTGATCCTGCGCGCGGTGGCGGTGCTGGACCTGGCCGACGCGCTCGACGAGGAGCTGGCCCGCATCAACTCCACCTCGTTGTTGAGCGGCATGGAGCTGCCGGTGCAGGCGGTGCTGGCGGGCATGGAAAACGCCGGTATCGCAGTCGATTTGGATCTGCTGAGCGAGCTGCAGAGCGATTTCGCCCACCAGATCCGCGACGCGGCCGAGGCGGCGTATGCGGTGATCGGCAAACAGATCAACCTGGGCTCGCCAAAACAGCTGCAGGCGGTGCTCTTCGACGAGCTGGAGATGCCGAAGACCAAGCGCACCAAGACCGGCTACACCACCGACGCGGATGCGCTGCAATCGCTTTTCGACAAGACCGGCCACCCTTTCCTGCAGCATCTGCTCACCCACCGCGATGCCACCCGGCTCAAAGTCACCGTCGACGGGTTGCTGAATTCGGTCGCCTCGGACGGGCGCATCCACACCACGTTCAACCAAACCATCGCCGCGACGGGCAGATTGTCGTCGACCGAGCCGAATCTGCAGAACATTCCGATCCGCACCGAGGCGGGGCGGCGGATTCGCGACGCGTTCGTCGTCGGCGACGGCTACGGCGAGCTGATGACGGCCGACTACAGCCAGATCGAGATGCGCATCATGGCCCACCTCTCCAAGGACGAAGGCCTCATCGAGGCGTTCAACACCGGCGAGGACCTGCACTCCTTCGTGGCTTCGCGGGCATTCGGCGTCCCGATCGAAGAGGTCACCGCCGAGCTGCGCCGCCGGGTCAAGGCGATGTCCTACGGCCTGGCCTACGGATTGAGCGCGTACGGCCTTTCCGCCCAGCTGAAGATCTCCACCGAGGAAGCCAAAGACCAGATGGAGCAATACTTCGCCCGATTCGGGGGAGTGCGCGACTACCTGATGCAGGTCGTGGAGCAGGCCCGCAAGGACGGTTACACGTCAACGGTCTTCGGCCGCCGGCGCTACCTGCCCGAACTCGACAGCAGTAACCGTCAGGTGCGCGAAGCGGCCGAGCGCGCGGCGCTCAACGCGCCGATTCAGGGCAGCGCGGCCGACATCATCAAGGTGGCGATGCTCGAAGTGGACAGGGCGATCAAGGATGCCGGGCTGGCGTCCCGGATCCTGTTGCAGGTGCACGACGAGTTGCTGTTCGAGGTCGCGTCGGGCGAGCGGGAACAGCTGGAGGCGTTGGTACGCGACAAGATGGGCAGCGCCTATCCGTTGGATGTCCCGCTGGAGGTCTCGGTGGGTTACGGCCGCAGCTGGGACGCTGCGGCGCATTAGACGACTAGCGCGCCGAACCAGGGAGTGTCATGAACGCAGGCTGGATCGTTCCTTTCATCGTCCTGGGCGGCGCGCTGCAGACGTGCGGAGCCGCCATGAACGGCCAGCTCTACAAGCACCTGATCAACCCGTGGCTGGCGTCTGCGATCTCATTCGCGGTGATCACCGTTTTCTTCATCGCCGCGTTCGCGTTGATGCCGAAACCGCTGCCCACCGCCAGGGATGTCGCGTCGATGCCCTGGTGGGCCGTGGTCGGTGGCCTGGTCGGCGCCGTCCAGGTCTATGCCGGCCTGACCCTGGTCAACCGGGTCGGGGCCGGCACTTTCATGGGCATCACCGTCACGTCAGCCCTCGTCATGTCGCTGGTGATCGACCATTTTGGCTGGTTGAGGCTCGATCCTCATCCGATCACGCTGCCCAGGGCCCTCGGCGGCGTGCTCATGGTGTGCGGCGTAGTGCTGATCGCCAAGTTCTGACTGGTGGCTCGTCCGAATTTGCCCGCACGTCGTGTCCGCGTCAGACTTGCCGAGGTATGAGCGGCCGAGTTTGGCCAGCATGTGCCCAGTCGAGTAGCCTCGACAGGTAAATCCCAATTGTCCCTACGACCAAACCTGTCCGGAGCAACCCAACAACATGCCGAGTCCCGCCGTCACCTCGCCGCAAGTAGCCGTCAACGACATTGGCTCGAGCGAGGACTTTCTCGCCGCAATAGACAAAACGATCAAATACTTCAACGATGGCGACATCGTCGAGGGCACGATCGTCAAAGTGGACCGGGACGAGGTGCTCCTCGATATCGGCTACAAGACCGAGGGGGTCATCCCCGCCCGCGAACTCTCCATCAAGCACGATGTCGACCCCAACGAGGTCGTTTCCGTCGGTGATGAGGTCGAAGCCCTGGTCCTCACCAAGGAGGACAAAGAGGGCCGGCTGATTCTGTCCAAGAAGCGCGCACAGTACGAGCGCGCCTGGGGCACCATCGAGGCGCTCAAGGAGAAGGACGAGGCCGTCAAGGGCACCGTCATCGAGGTGGTCAAGGGTGGCCTGATCCTCGACATCGGGTTGCGCGGCTTCCTGCCCGCCTCGCTGGTGGAGATGCGCCGAGTGCGCGATCTGCAGCCGTACATCGGTAAGGAGATCGAGGCCAAGATCATCGAGCTGGACAAGAACCGCAACAACGTGGTGCTGTCGCGGCGCGCCTGGCTGGAGCAGACCCAGTCCGAGGTGCGCAGCGAGTTCCTCAACCAGCTGCAGAAGGGCGCCATCCGCAAGGGTGTCGTGTCCTCCATCGTCAACTTCGGCGCGTTCGTCGACCTCGGCGGGGTGGACGGTCTGGTGCACGTCTCCGAGCTGAGTTGGAAGCACATCGACCACCCGTCCGAGGTGGTCCAGGTCGGCGACGAAGTCACCGTGGAGGTGCTCGACGTCGACATGGATCGCGAGCGGGTTTCGTTGTCGCTCAAGGCGACTCAGGAAGACCCGTGGCGCCACTTCGCCCGCACCCACGCCATCGGCCAGATCGTGCCCGGCAAGGTCACCAAGCTGGTTCCGTTCGGTGCGTTCGTGCGGGTCGAGGAGGGCATCGAAGGTCTGGTGCACATCTCGGAGCTGGCCGAGCGCCACGTCGAGGTTCCCGACCAGGTGGTCGCCGTCGGCGACGACGCGATGGTCAAGGTCATCGACATCGACCTGGAGCGCCGCCGAATCTCGTTGTCGCTCAAGCAGGCCAACGAGGATTACACCGAGGAGTTCGACCCGGCGAAGTACGGCATGGCCGACAGCTACGACGAGCAGGGCAACTACATCTTCCCCGAAGGCTTCGACTCCGAGACCAACGAGTGGCTCGAGGGCTTCGAGAAACAGCGCAACGAGTGGGAAGCCCGCTACGCCGAGGCCGAGCGCCGGCACAAGATGCACACCACGCAGATGGAGAAGTTCGCCGCCGCCGAGGCCGCCGGGCCCGCCGAGCAGTCACCGGGCAACGGTGCTCCTCCGGAGAAGGCGGGCGGATCGCTGGCCAGCGATGCGCAATTGGCCGCTCTGCGGGAGAAACTCGCCGGCAACGCGTGACGCTTTCCTGACCACGCCATGCTGCGCATCGGGTTGACCGGTGGCATCGGCGCCGGCAAGTCGGCGCTGTCGTCCACCTTTGCGCAGTGCGGCGCAGTCATTGTCGACGGGGACGTCATCGCCCGAGAGGTGGTGCGGCCGGGCACCGAAGGGCTGGCGGCGCTCGTCGAGGCGTTCGGTGACGACATCCTGCTGCCGGACGGATCGCTGGATCGACCGGCGTTGGCCGCCAAGGCGTTTCGCGACGACGAGGCCCGCAAGACGCTGAACGGGATTGTCCACCCGCTGGTGGGCAATCGCCGTTCGGAGATCATCGCCTCGGTGCCCGAGGATTCGGTTGTCGTCGAGGACATTCCGCTGCTGGTCGAGTCCGGCATGGCGCCGCTGTTCCCGCTCGTCGTCATCGTGTACGCCGACGTCGAGGTGCGGCTGCGGCGCCTGGTCGACCAGCGCGGCATGCCCGAGGACGACGCCCGCGCCCGGATCGCCGCGCAGGCCAGCGACGAGCAGCGCCGCGCGGTCGCCGATATCTGGTTGGACAACTCCGGCAGCACCGAGCAGTTGGTGCAGCGCGCCCACGACGTGTGGAACAACCGCATCCTTCCGTTCGCACACAACCTGAGCGCCCACCAGATCGCCCGGGCTCCGGCCAGGTTGGTGCCGCCCGATTCGAGTTGGCCGGACCAGGCGCAACGAATCGTGAATCGCTTGCGGACCAGCTGCGGTCATCGTGCCCTGCGGGTCGACCACATCGGCTCGACCGCCGTGCCGGAGCTCGCCGCCAAGGACGTCATCGACGTCCAGATCACCGTGGAATCCCTCGCCGTCGCAGACGAACTCGTCGAGCCGTTGCTGTCCGCCGGGTACCCGCGCCTGGAGCACATCACCGCTGACATGGCAAAGGACGACGCCCGCAGCACCGTCGAGAGTTATGACCACACGAGCGATCCGGCGCTGTGGCTCAAGCGGATTCACGCCGCAGCGGATCCCGGTCGACCCACCAATGTGCACATCCGGGTGGACGGCTGGCCCAATCAACAGTTCGCCCTGCTGTTCGTGAACTGGTTGACGGCCAACCCGGAGGCCCGCGCAGACTATCTGAGCGTCAAGCGCACCGCCGCAAGGTCCGGTGGCGGAGACATCGCGGGTTACGTCGAGGCGAAGGAGCCGTGGTTCCTCGACGCCTACCGCCGGGCCTGGGAGTGGGCCGACTCGACGGGCTGGAAACCCTAGGCTAGGGCAATGGTGCCCCGCACTGCAGCGTCCCGTTCATCGGGTCCGCACTGCCGGCCACCGGCCTGACCAATTGGTCGGATTGGACGAAAACGTTGTCGTCCACGTCGATCTCGCAGTGCACGTTCGCCGAGTACGGGAAGCGCACCACGATGCGCATGCCGGCCAGCTGTGGATCGGGCAACACCGTGTCGGCTTCGAATGCGTTGCCGGGCATCGAGCTCAGCCCGGCCGTGTTCGTCTGACCGCCGTTGATCACGAAGGTGGCCTGACTCCCCGTCGTGACGCCGTCGATCCTGGCTCGATAGGTGATGTTGTGCAGATCCGCCCGTGCCGTTACCGGATTCAACACGGCGATAACGGATACGGCGGCGATCGGCAGCAGACCGCGGGCTGTGCAGCTCATAGGAGCTGAGATTACGCCCGACGTAGCCCGGTTCACCAGGCTGGCTATCGGGCCGCCGGCGGCTACCGCGCCCGCCAGGTTAGCTCCATGCCGTGGTGTGCCAGCCACCGCGACAGGTCATAGCCGTTGGCCGCCAACCCATCCACGGCGGCCACAGCGCGTCGCACCGCCTGCTCGGCGACCTCGGGGGTCAGCAGGCCGTGGCGGACGGCGTCCAGCAGCTCGTCGACATCGGTGAGGTCGGCTCTGGCGCCGGTGCGCACCTCGATGTCCAGATAGTGATCCTCGGAGTGCCACGACGTGGGGCCGGGCAGGTATTCGCCCACGTCCAGGTAGTAGTCATGGTCGCGTTCATGCCCGGGATTGAAGTGAAACACGGTGGCGCGCAAGCCTAACGACGGCAGCAGCCACGACTCGAGGTAATGGAACTGGGCGCGACCGGGAGTGGGGCGGGCGACGTAGAGGCCCCACGGGTGCACCGCATACTCGTCGACGGTCCGCACGATGCCCTTGGGATCGGTGTTCGTGCGGGCCGAAAGATCGAACGTCTCGTGCTTCGGCGGGTGAATGATGTCACCCTACCGCCGCTGCGCGATCCCTCACCGGCGCAACCGAATCTTCCATCGCACGAAGCCGGCGTAGAACAGCGACAAGGCGGCCAGCATGCCCATGTCGAGCAGCCAGATCTTCGGCGCGTGTTGCCAGAACCGATCCTGGGACAGCAGCGAATCGGGCACCAGGTGGCGCAGATCCACCGTCGAGGATGCCGCGGCATAGCCCCAGCGCGCCGGCATCGCCCAGGACAACTGGTTCAAGCCGAGCCGACCGGTCACCGGCACCATCCCGCCGCACAGCACCAGCTGGGCCATCACCGTCACCACGAACAGCGGCATGATCTGCTCGCTGGAGCGCACCAACGACGAAATCGCCAGTCCGAGAATGGCCGAGGCGATACACGTGGCCGCGACGGTGGCGAACAGCTCGAAGGTGGCCCCGACGGTCGAGTGGCCGAACAACACCCCGCCGCGCGTCGGGGCGCTCTTGCCGATCACCACGATTGCCGTGACGATCGCCGACTGCAGTATCGCGAAACCGCAGAACACCGCGGTCTTGGCGAGCAGGTAGGCGGTGGTCGACAACCCGACCGCCTGCTCGCGCTGAAAGATGGGGCGTTCGCCGACTAGATCGCGAATTGTCAAGGCGGTGCCCATGAATGCCGCCGCCGGCATCAGCAATGCCAGTATCTGGGCGGCTTCGTCGGGTGTGCCCGCATTCGGTGCGGGGACATGAAAGCCGTTGTTGCCCGGCACCGTCAGCGACAGCGAGCCGAGGATGAAGGGCAGCAACGCGAGGAAGACGAAATAGGCGCGGTCGGCGATCACCAGGCGGACCTGCCGGCGGGCGATGGTGGAGATCTGGCGCCGCACGCTGGTGTGAACCGGTTCACCGAGGCCGCTCGGCTCGTCGGTCTTGTCCGGCAGGTGCCTCTGGGGCCGCTTTTGCGCCTCGTTCTGTTCCAGGAAGCGGCGGTTGGCTTCGTCGGGGTCGGCGCCGACCTGGGTGAAGATCTTCGCCCAGTTGGTGGTGCCCATCGCCCCACCGATCTGGTCGGGCGCGCCGCAGTAGGCGGTCTTGCCGCCGGGAGCCATGAGCAATACCTGGTCACACACGTCGAGGTAGGACAGCGAGTGCGTCACCACCAGCACGACCCGACCGGCATCGGCCAACTGGCGCAGCATCGTCATGACCTGCAAATCCAGGGCGGGATCCAGACCCGACGTCGGCTCGTCGAGGATCAGCAATGACGGCCCGGTCAGCAGCTCGAGCGCCACCGAGGCGCGTTTGCGCTGTCCCCCGGACAGCTTCTCCACGCGGGTATCGGCGTGCTTGGTCAGGTCGAGTTCGTCGAGCACCTGGGCGACGACCTTGGCGCGGTCGGCTTTGCTGGTGTCCGGTGGCAGCCGCAGCTCTGCGGCATAGCCCAGCGCCTGGTTGATGGTCAGCTGGCGATGCACCACGTCGTCCTGCGGGACCATGCCGATCCTGCTGCGCAGGGATGCGTACTCGGCGTGAATGTCGTGGGCCTCGAAGGTGACTGAGCCCGAGGTCGGTGTGGTGTAACCGGCGATGAGCCGGGCCAGGGTGCTCTTTCCGGCGCCCGAGCCGCCGATCACGGCGGTCAGTGTGCCGGGGCACGCGGTCAACGAGATGTCGTCCAGCAGTTGTTTGCCGTCGTCGACGACGTATTTGACGTTACGCACCTCGAGTCCGCCGGTGCGGGCGGTTGCGCCGCCGTGTTCGGTCAGGGTGCCGTCGCGAAACACCAGGTCGACGTTGCCGATGGTGACGATGTCGTCCTCGGACAGGATGGCGGACCCGACCCGGGTGCCGTTGACGAACGTTCCGTTGACGCTGTTGTCCCGGATCTCGGTGCCCAATTGGGTGGGCACCAAGCTGGCGTGCTGGCGTGACGCCAGGACATCGGAGACCACGATGTCGTTCTCGGGGGCGCGGCCGATCGTCATCGCGCCTGCCGTGCCGGCGGCCGACGACGCGCGCGGCGAGAGCAATTTCACAAAGCGCGTCGCCAGGTTCGACACGTCGGCCGTCTTGGTGTCGATCACGGTGAATTCCGCCGCAGGTGTGGCGGACGGCCGCGGCGGTGCCTTGATCTCGCCCGCGCCGGGCGGTGTGACGTGCAACCTTGCCGGCGAGCTTGGGTCGATGACGGTCAGTTCCTCTAGTGGCGGGCCTCCGGGCGGCGGTGTGGGTGGCACGCGGGGCGGTGGCGCCTGTCGCGGCGGTCCCGCCGGCTGCCGGGGTGGCACGGGGCGCGACGGCGCACCCTGCCCACCGCCGCGCGCCGGGCTCCTGTCCGGGGCGCCTTGCCGCGCCTGCGGGCGCTGCGGTGGCCGCGTCGGATTGGTTTGCTCAGCCAGCGCCGACCAGGCCAGGGTCGGCGGGCCGGAGTCGTGGCTTGGCCGCGTGCGGGGCGGCAGGCCGGCATGGCCGGTCTGCGGTCCGATCGCGAAGGTCAGGCGCGGACCGTGGGGGTTTCCGACGTGAAGGCTTTGGCCGTCATGGATATCGACCACCGGCATCCGGTAACCGTTGAGGTAGGTCCCGTTCAGCGAGCCGTTGTCGATTGCCAGCCAACGGCCTTGATCGAACCGCAGGATCAGATGCGCGCGCGAGATGCGCGGATCGGCGATGCGCACATCGGCCTGCACGTCGCGACCGACGACCACCTCGTGGCCGGCCGCGAAGGATCGTTGGGACCCGTCATGCCGAATTGTCAGGATGGGCGGGGCGGGTCTTGTCACTATTCAAGTATCGGCCCGAGTTGACAGTGCTCTGTATTGGACCCGGCTGTGACTTCGCTTTGTTTCTGCGCCGCGACTCATAGCGCATTCATAGCCTGCTGCGACGAATCGCCCACTGCTGTGCGGCATTATTCGATCGGGAGGCTGCAATCTTCGATTGTGTCCGTGCGTGCCGAGCACAGTGTCGTATCGGCAGACTGCAAGACGGAATAGAGGGCCCAATCGCGATGCGCAGCCCGTGGTGTGCGATCCGCATCACACGCGGGCGACACCCGGGCGGTGCCGGGACACGAGGGGGCGAGGCGTTGACGAACGAGCACAAGGGGACCACCCGGCGCATCGGCGCCGGGCGGCAGCTGCTGAGCAATCCGCGACAAGCCGGTGGGGCGTTGCGCGCCGGTTTTCACTCGTTGCCGGCCATGCCCATCGGTCAGCTGTTCCGCCGCATACCGCGCGTCGATTCGGCACCGAACGCGGAACCCATGGTGGCACAACAGAGAAACGAGTCCTCTGCGGCGCGCCTGGCGGTATCTAACGGCGCGTCGTTCGCCGGCTACACGATTCTGCGGCAGCTTGGCGCCGGCGGAATGGCCGAGGTCTATCTCGCGCTGCATCCCAGGCTGCCCCGCCGTGACGTGATCAAGGTGCTCGCCGAGGCGGTGACCGCCGACCCCGAGTTCCGCGACAGATTCAATCGGGAGGCCGATCTCGCGGCGACGCTGTGGCACCCCCACATCGTCGGTGTGCACGACCGGGGCGAATTCAACGGGCATCTGTGGATTTCGATGGACTACGTCGAGGGCACCGATGCCTCGCGGCTGGTCAAGGAGAACTACGCGGAGGGGATGCCGACCCGCGAGGTGTGCGCCATCGTGCAAGCGGTCGCGGGCGCGCTGGACTACGCGCACGATCGCGGCCTGCTGCATCGCGACGTCAAGCCCGCCAACATACTGCTCACCCATCCCGAAGAGGGAGAGCGTCGAATCCTGTTGGCGGACTTCGGTGTGGCACGTCACCTCGGGGATATCAGCGGGATCACCGAAACCAACGTCGCGGTGGGCACGGTGGCGTATGCCGCGCCCGAGCAGCTGACGGGTTCTCCCATCGACGGCCGGGCAGACCAATATGCTTTGGCCGCAACGGCTTTCCATCTTCTCACCGGAGCACCTCCGTTTCAGCATTCGAACCCGATCGCGGTGATCAGTCAGCACCTGCACGGGGATCCGCCGCGGCTCAGCGATTTCCGGCCCGACCTGGCGGCGCTCGACGAGGTGTTTCTTCGGGCCCTCGCCAAACGGCCCGAGGAGCGGTTCGAGCGCTGCCGCGCGTTCGCCACCGCCGTCCGCGAGTCACTAAATGGCGGCGCCGAACTCGGTGGCGGGGCCGGGGCCCGTGCCGCCGTCTCGTCGCCGCATCGCCGGCGCGGGCCGGGCGGCGCCGTCGTCGGCCTGGCCCAACGGTTTTCGTCGAAGGCCCGGTGGGCGGCCGCGCTGGTGTGCGCGGTGCTCATCGCCGTCGCGGCGACCTGGTCGATCCTCTACTCCGTGCAGCCCGACACGCGCCCGGCCAACCCCGCGCTCGCGTCGAAACCCTCCGTCCCGGCCCCGAGCGCCGCACCGGCCCCCGGCGGGCCGGTGCGCGGACCGGTGCTCAACGGGACTTACCGGCTGGACTACGACCAGACCAAGCGCACCACCAATGGCGTCTCGATCCGGCACGGCGGGGCCGCCACCAGCTGGTGGGCCTTCCGGTCGGTATGCACAACCGACGGATGTGCGGCCACCGGCACCCAGCTGGACGACGCCACCCACCAACTCGTCGACACCACCGACGGCGGGCAGAGCGACACCCTGCGCTTCGTCGGCGGCTACTGGCAGGGCACTCCGACCCAGCGGCGGGTGGGCTGCACCCCGCCCAATGGCCCGGTCGCGGCCACCCAGCAGGAAACCATCGGGTGGTCGCTGGCGCCGCAGGCCGACGGCACGCTGCGCGGCACCTTGACCGAGACCGTGCTGAGCAATGAGTGCGGCGCCCAGGGTGCGGTGGTGCGGGTGCCCGTGGTGGCCACCCGGACCGGCCAGACGCCCGCCAAGGTCACGTTGAGCGACCCCAACCAGGCGATCAATGCCTCGACCACCGCATCCGCCCCGGCGCCGCCGGTGCTCGGCGGGCCGTGCGGCGACGTCGGCAAGGTCGCCTACGACCCGACCAACAGCGAGGAGATCGTCTGCGAGGGCAGCAGCTGGGCCAAGGCGCCGATCACGATGGGGGCGCACGCCGCCGGCAGCTCGTGTGACCGGCCGGGCACGCCGGTGTTCGCCATGAGCACGTCCAGCGACGGCTACCTGCTGCAATGCGATCCGATCACCCGGACCTGGACGCGGCCGGCGGGGTAGTTTCCCGGGTACCACCAGGCGAGCCCCGAATCCGCTACCGCGACCAGCTCGCCGACACTTGTCGGTGATCGGTTCTACCCTGGTGCCATGGCGTTCGCCACGGAGCACCCCGTAGTAGCGCATTCGGAGTATCGCGCTGTCGACGACGTCGTGCGCGTCGGCGGCGACTTCGAGGTCGTCAGCCCGCACGATCCCGCCGGGGACCAGCCGGCCGCCATCGAGGAGCTGGAACGCCGGATCAAGGCGGGGGAGCGCGATGTCGTGCTGCTCGGCGCTACCGGTACCGGGAAGTCGGCCACCACCGCGTGGCTCATCGAGCGACTGCAGCGGCCCACCCTGGTGATGGCGCCCAACAAGACGCTGGCCGCCCAGCTGGCCAACGAGCTGCGAGAAATGTTGCCGCACAACGCGGTTGAATATTTCGTCTCGTACTACGACTACTACCAGCCCGAGGCGTACATCGCGCAGACCGACACCTACATCGAGAAGGACAGCTCGATCAACGACGACGTCGAGCGGCTACGGCATTCAGCGACGTCGTCGCTGCTGTCGCGCCGGGACGTGGTCGTGGTGGCGTCGGTGTCGTGCATCTACGGCCTGGGCACACCGCAGTCGTACCTGGACCGCTCGGTCGAGGTGCGGGTGGGCGCCGAGGTGCCGCGGGATGCGCTGCTGCGGCTGCTGGTCGACGTCCAGTACACCCGCAACGACCTGTCGTTCACCCGCGGCTCCTTCCGGGTGCGCGGCGACACTGTCGAGATCATCCCGTCCTATGAAGAGCTGGCGGTGCGCATCGAGTTCTTCGGCGACGAGATCGAGGCGCTGTACTACCTGCACCCTCTGACGGGCGACGTGATCCGGCAGGTCGATTCGCTGCGGATCTTCCCGGCCACCCACTACGTCGCCGGCCCGGAGCGGATGGCGATGGCGATCTCGACGATCGAAGCGGAGCTGGCCGAACGGCTCGCCGAGTTGGAGGGGCAGGGCAAGCTGCTCGAGGCGCAGCGGTTGCGGATGCGCACCAACTACGACATCGAGATGATGCGCCAGGTCGGGTTCTGCTCGGGCATCGAGAACTACTCCCGGCACATCGACGGCCGGGGTCCAGGCTCGCCGCCGGCGACCCTGCTGGATTACTTCCCGGAAGACTTCCTGCTGGTCATCGACGAATCCCACGTCACCGTGCCGCAGATCGGCGGCATGTACGAGGGCGACATGTCGCGCAAACGCAACCTGGTCGAATACGGATTCCGGCTGCCGTCGGCGTGCGATAACCGCCCGCTGACCTGGGAGGAGTTCGCCGACCGGATCGGGCAGACCGTGTACCTGTCGGCCACCCCGGGCCCCTACGAGCTCAGTCAGTCCGCCGGCGAGTTCGTCGAACAGGTGATCCGGCCCACCGGCCTGGTGGACCCGAAGGTGGTGGTCAAGCCGACGAAGGGGCAGATCGACGACCTGATCGGCGAGATCCGGAAGCGCACCGAGGCCGATGAGAGGGTCCTGGTCACGACGCTGACCAAGAAGATGGCCGAGGACCTCACCGACTACCTGCTCGAGATGGGCATTCGGGTGCGCTATCTGCACTCCGAGGTCGACACGCTGCGCCGGGTGGAGCTGCTGCGTCAGCTGCGGCTGGGCGAGTACGACGTGCTGGTCGGCATCAACCTGCTGCGCGAGGGCCTGGACCTGCCCGAAGTGTCGCTGGTGGCGATCCTGGACGCGGACAAGGAGGGCTTCCTGCGCTCGTCGCGCAGCCTGATTCAGACCATCGGCCGCGCCGCCCGCAACGTCTCCGGCGAGGTGCACATGTACGCCGACACCATCACCGATTCGATGAAGGAGGCCATCGACGAGACCGAACGGCGACGGGCGAAGCAGGTCGCGTACAACGAGGAACACGGCATCGACCCGCAACCGCTGCGCAAGAAGATCGCCGACATCCTCGACCAGGTCTACCGCGAGGCCGACGACAGCGAGACGGTGGAGATCGGCGGGTCGGGGCGCAATGCGTCCCGCGGCCGCCGCGCGCAGGGCGAGCCGGGTCGCGCGGTCAGCGCCGGGGTGTTCGAGGGCCGCGATACGGCCAGCATGCCGCGCGCCGAACTGGCCGACCTGATCAAGGACCTCACCGCCCAGATGATGGCCGCGGCCCGTGACCTGCAGTTCGAGCTGGCGGCGCGGTTCCGTGACGAGATCGCGGACCTGAAGAAGGAACTGCGGGGGATGGACGCCGCCGGCTTGAAATGAGTTTGCTGGCAACATATCTGCCGCTCTTGCCGCCGCGAAAGCCCATACGGTAGAGGAGTGACCGACGCGGCGACCATCACCGGAGGCTGGCGTGAGCTGCTGGGCGCGAGGTATCTGAGGACCTCCGTACTGCTGGCCGGCGGGGTAGCGCTGTACGCCACCAACGAGTTCCTGACCACCAGCTTGTTGCCCAACACCATCGCAGAAATCGGCGGCAGCCGGCTCTACGCGTGGGTGACCACCCTGTATCTCGTCGGCTCGGTGGTCGCGGCCACGATGGTCAATCCGATGCTGCTGCGCGTCGGTGCGCGCGCGTCATATCTGCTGGGGCTCGTCGTATTCGGCGTCGCCAGCCTCGTTTGCGCTGCCGCTCCGACCATGCATGTGTTGATTGCTGGCCGGGCCATGCAGGGGGTGGCCGGGGGATTGCTGGCCGGCCTGGGTTATGCGGTCATCAACTCCGCCCTACCCCGCTGGTTGTGGACTCGCGGCTCCGCGCTGGTGTCGGCGATGTGGGGGGTCGCGACGGTGGTCGGCCCCACCACGGGCGGCCTGTTCGCGCAGTTCGGCATCTGGCGGTGGGCGTTTGTCGCGATGGCCGTTCTGACCGGCCTGATGGCCCTGCTGGTCCCGGTGGCGCTGGCCCGCGTCAGCCCGCCGAGCGGCGTCCCCAGGATGAGAGTCCCGGTGTGGTCGCTGCTGATCATCGGGCTGGCCGCGCTGGCCGTCAGCGTCGCGCAGATTCCGCACAACCCCGCCGCGACATATGGGCTGCTCGCGGCCGGCGTCGGCCTGGTCGGCGTGTTCGTGGTCGTCGACTGGCGCATGCACGCGGCCATCCTGCCGCCCAGCGTGTTCACTTCCGGCCCCCTGAAATGGATCTACCTCACCATGGGCGTGCTGATGGGCGCGGCGATGGTGACCACCTACGTGCCGTTGTTCGGACAGCGGCTGGCGCACCTGACGCCGATCGCGGCCGGGTTCCTGGGAGCGGCGCTCGCGGTGGGCTGGACGGTCAGCGAGATCGTCAGCGCCTCGCTGGAGCACCCGCGGACCATCGGGCGGGTGGTTCTCGTGGCCCCGCTGGTGGTGGCGGCGGGACTGGGGCTCGGTGCCGTGGCGCGGCACGGCGACGACTCCGGCTGGACCGCCGCGCTGTGGGCGGTCGCCCTGCTCGTCGCCGGCATCGGGATCGGGATGGCCTGGCCGCACCTGTCGGCCCGCGCGATGGCGTCCGTCGCGGACCCGGTCGAAGGCGGGGCCGCATCCGCGGCGATCAACACCGTCCAGCTGACCTCCGCGGCGATCGGCGCCGGTTTGGCCGGTGTCGTCGTCAACACTGCCACGGGCGGGGACCAGATGGCGGCGCACCTGCTGTTCACGGTGTTCACCGCGTTGAGCGCGGCCGGTGTGGCCGTGTCCTATGCCGCGACGCGCGCCGCCCGGCAGGCCCAGCCGGTCGGCGCCGGAGGCTGAGCTCAGTCCCGCGCTGTGCCGGCCGCGTGGCAAATCACCGCGTGGACTTCACAACCTGCGAGTAGTGGAATTGCCATCGCTCGACGATGCGGAAGCCGAGATAGCCCGGGAATCGGTACGCCGGAGCGCGCCCGAACGCGTTTCCGGGTGGCAGCGATCGCCCGGCTTGATGGTCGGGCAGCGAGTTGTCCTTATTGGTGATGGTCCAGATCGCCGGGCATTTGTTGATTTTGGCGGTCGTCAGCCACACGGCGACGTGCCCGTCCCACAGCGACCCGACCTTGGGGCCGTACGCGCCGCGCTCGACGTCGATCAGCGACCGGAAGGCCGCCGGCCGGGTGGCCAGCAGCGCGCGAATCGGGCCGGGCCGCCACGGCACGGTGTTGTCGACCATCAGGCAATCGCCTGCGGCGGCGTGCGAGCTGATCAGATCGGCGACCTGGCTGTAGTCCCACCCCTCCTTGGCGTACGGCCAACGTTGGACGAACAGGTAGTCGGGGACGGCCGCGGCGACGAAAAGTGCGACAAGACCGGCGATCAGCCACCCCCGGCGCCCGACGGTGACGATGCAGATCGCCAGCACAACGGCCATCGCCGGCGTGGTCAGGATCAGGTAGCGGGGGAAGTACATCGGCTCGCCGACCGCCGAGTAGATGACGACGGCGGCGGTGGGCAATACCACCCAGGCGATGCAGCTGGTCAGCAGGCGAGCGATGTCGCCCGGCGGGGCGGGCGCGCCGGCCAGTCGAGCGGCGACCGCGGCCACCATGATGACCGCACTGAGCACCGCGAACGGAACGCTGTGGTCGAAGTACTGGCGTTGGGTGATGTCGAAGGCGTAGTGCCAGCTGACCGGGAAAAGCCAATTGACCTGGAACGCCTGCCCGTGCGCGAACAGGATGAACGGCGTCATCGCACCCAGCGCGACGGCCGTGCTGGCCGCCCACCAGATCGTTGGAAACCTGCGGGATCCTTTGGCGGCCACCAGCGGCAGCATCGCCGCGTAGACGAGGACAAGCAGGATCAGGTTGAGGCTCAGCAGAATCGACGCCATCAGCGCCACGGCGTAGCCGACCCACAGCCAGGGCCGGCGCCGCCGCACCGCGGCGACGAACATTACCGTCAGCCAGATCGCCGCGGCCACCGACATCGCATACGAGCGGGCCTCGATGCCCGCCCACGTGATGCGCGGCAGGATCGCGAAGACGACTCCGGCGCATACCGCGGTGCCGCGGCTGGGGGTGAACTGCCTGGTCAACACCACGACGCCGGCCGCGGCGACCCCGACCGCCAACGCGCTCGGAACGCGCGACCAGAACTCGGTGGGCGGGAAGATGGCGAACCAACCGTGCATCAGCAGGTAGTAGGCGCCATGGACGGCGTCGATGTGGCCCAGCAACCGCCACAGCTCTGGCAGCGTCCGGCTGGCCGCAGCCGATATCGTCGCGCCCTCGTCGAACCAGAGCGACGGCCGGCAGGCCCAGGCGGCGCTGACGACGGTGGCGAACAGCGCGATCGCCCAGGGATCGAGCAATCTGCCGCGCGCAGGCCCGCACACCGGTTGGGAGCCAACAGCCCCGGCACGCGGTTGCAGAGTGGGCTCGAGGGTGGGCATGGACATGATGCTTGTTACTTTAAGTCGCTGGTCATGCAGTCGGTCACAAAGCGTCCGGCGCATTCGCTATGCGGGTGTTGATTCACGAAAAGCGGCGTAATGCAATGCCTTCCACGCCGGGCGCGTGCAGGTGAATGTTCTGCCATTGTCGATATCCTCCGTTGCCGCAGCCAAAACCCGCAAATTGCGGACGCGCCACGCCGCGTTGTGTCGTTGATCTGTCTCCTCTGTATCGAGCAAACGCGCTACTGTCTTGGGTTGGCTGACCAACCGAAACTGGGAGGGTAAATGGGCGCCTATCGGACTGTGGTGGTAGGAACCGATGGCTCGGACTCGTCGATGCGCGCTGTGGAGAAGGCGGCGCAGATCGCCGGAGAGGACGCCAAGCTGATCGTGGCGTCGGCATATCTGCCCCAACATGAGGACGCCCGGGCGGCCGACGCCCTGCGGGAGGAAAGCTACAAGGTTTCGGGCACCGCACCCATTTACGCGATTCTGCGCGACGCCAAGGACCGTGCCCACGCCGCAGGCGCGAAGAACATCGACGAGCGACCCGTTGTCGGGGCGCCGGTCGATGCGCTGGTGCAGCTCGCCGAGGAGGAGCAGGCCGATCTACTCGTGGTCGGCAACGTCGGCTTGAGCACGATCGCCGGTCGGCTGCTGGGATCGGTGCCGGCCAACGTCTCGCGTCGGGCCAAGACCGACGTGTTGATCGTGCACACCACCACCTAGCACCCCGCTACCAGCCCCGCTCGCGCCATTCGCTCAGGTGGGGGCGCTCGGCGCCCAGCACCGTGTCGTCACCGTGGCCGGGGTAGATGACGGTTGAGTCGTCATACACGTCGAACACCCGGGCGGAGACGTCCTCGATCAGCTGGCTGAAATCACCCGGCTGCCACGTCTTCCCGACGCCGCCGGGGAACAGGCAGTCGCCGGTGAACAGCTGCGTGACCCCGCCGGTCGCGGGGCCGTCGAGCGCCAGCGCGATCGATCCCGGGGTGTGCCCGCGCAGGTGGATGACGTCGAACGTCAGCTCGCCGAGGCGCACGGTGTCACCGCCCGCCAGCAAACGGTCCGGCTTGACCGGCAGCGGGTCCGCGTCGATCTCGTTGGCCGCGGTCGGCGCCCCGGTGGCGGCCGCCACCGCCTCCAGCGCCTGCCAGTGGTCGAAATGCTGGTGGCTGGTCACGATCAGGGACAGCTTCGGCGCGTGCTGCTGGATCAGATCGAGCAGCACGTCCGCGTCGTTGGCGGCGTCGATCAGCAGACTTTCGCCGGTAGCGGAACACGTGACCAGATAGGCATTGTTGTCCATGGGGCCCACCGAGACCTTTAGGATCGTGGCGCCGGGCAGGGTCCGGCGGGCCGCGGTACCGGGCTCAACGTGTCCGGTGTAGTTGTCGTCCACTGCAGTCATACCGGTCACGCTACTGGTCAAAACTCGCTTGTCGGTATGGGCACATAGCATGGAATGCGCCGTGCGCAATTCCGGTTCGGGATGCGCACGGGGCTACCAGGAGGCCACGAGAAGTTGCCGGAAAGTTCTGAGAGGGGCAGCGTTGGCTGACCGTCTGATCGTCAAGGGCGCCCGCGAACACAACCTGCGCGGCGTCGATCTCGACCTGCCCCGCGACGCGCTGATCGTCTTCACCGGGCTGTCGGGTTCGGGAAAATCGTCGCTGGCCTTCGACACGATTTTCGCCGAGGGGCAGCGCCGCTATGTGGAGTCCCTGTCCGCCTACGCCCGCCAGTTCCTGGGCCAGATGGACAAGCCGGACGTGGACTTCATCGAGGGGCTGTCCCCGGCGGTGTCCATCGACCAGAAATCGACCAACCGCAACCCACGCTCGACCGTCGGGACCATCACCGAGGTCTATGACTACCTGCGGCTGCTCTACGCGCGGGCGGGTACGCCGCACTGTCCGATCTGCGGCGAGCGGATCGCCCGCCAGACCCCGCAGCAAATCGTCGACCAGGTGCTGGCGATGCCGGAGGGCACCCGATTCCTGGTGCTCGCCCCGGTGGTACGCACCCGCAAGGGCGAGTTCGCCGACCTCTTCGAGAAGCTCAACGCCCAGGGCTACAGCCGGGTGCGCGTCGACGGCGTCGTGCACCCGTTGACCGATCCGCCGAAGCTGAAGAAACAGGAGAAGCACGACATCGAGGTGGTGGTGGACCGCCTGACCGTCAAGGCGTCCGCCAAGCAGCGGCTCACCGATTCGGTGGAGACCGCGCTGAACCTGGCCGACGGCATCGTCGTGCTCGAGTTCGTCGACCACGAACACGACGCGCACAACCGGGAGCAGCGGTTCTCCGAGAAGCTGGCCTGCCCCAACGGGCACGCCCTGGCGGTCGACGACCTGGAACCGCGGTCGTTCTCGTTCAACTCGCCCTATGGCGCCTGCCCCGAGTGCAGCGGCCTGGGCATCCGCAAGGAGGTCGACCCGGACCTGGTGGTGCCCGACCCCGAGCGCACCCTGGCCGAGGGCGCGGTGGCGCCGTGGTCCAACGGCCACACCGCGGAGTACTTCATTCGCATGATGGCCGGGCTGGGCGACGAGCTGGGTTTCGACGTCGACACCCCGTGGCGCAAGCTGCCGGCCAAGGCCCGCAAGGCGATTCTCGAGGGCTCCGACCACCAGGTGCACGTGCGATACCGCAACCGGTATGGGCGCACCCGGTCCTACTACGCGGATTTCGAAGGCGTGCTGGCTTTCCTGCAACGCAAGATGGCCCAGACCGAGTCCGAGCAGATGAAGGAGCGCTACGAGGGCTTCATGCGTGACGTGCCCTGCCCGGAGTGCGACGGCACCCGGCTCAAGCCGGAGATCCTGGCGGTCACGCTGACCGCGGGGGACCGGGGCGCGAAGTCCATCGCCGAGGTCTGCGAACTGTCGATCTCGGACTGCGCGGAATTTTTGAACCGGCTCACCCTCGGCCATCGCGAGAAGGCGATCGCCGGGCAGGTGCTCAAGGAAATCCAGTCGCGGCTGGGGTTTTTGCTCGACGTCGGGCTGGAGTATCTGTCGCTGTCGCGCGCCGCGGCCACACTGTCCGGTGGTGAGGCACAACGCATTCGGCTGGCAACCCAGATCGGGTCCGGTCTGGTCGGCGTGCTGTACGTGCTCGACGAACCGTCCATCGGGCTGCATCAGCGCGACAACCGTCGGCTCATCGAAACCCTCACGCGGCTAAGGGGTTTGGGCAACACGCTGATCGTCGTCGAGCACGACGAGGACACCATCGCGCACGCCGACTGGATCGTCGACATCGGCCCGCGCGCCGGCGAGCACGGCGGCGAGATCGTGCACAGCGGCACCTACAGCGAGCTGCTGGCGAACGACGATTCGATCACCGGCGCCTACCTGTCCGGCAAGGAACGCATCGAGATGCCCGCCAAGCGGCGCGCGGTGGACCGCAAGCGTCAGCTGACCGTCGTCGGCGCCCGCGAGCACAACCTGCGCGGCATCGACGTCTCGTTCCCGCTCGGCGTGCTCACCTCGGTCACCGGGGTGTCCGGATCCGGCAAATCCACGCTCGTCAACGACATTCTGGCCGCGGTGCTGGCCAACCGGCTCAACGGCGCCCGCCAGGTCCCCGGCCGGCACACCCGGGTCACCGGGCTGGACCACCTGGACAAGCTGGTGCGGGTGGATCAGTCACCGATCGGTCGGACGCCGCGGTCCAACCCGGCCACCTACACCGGGGTGTTCGACAAGATCCGCACCCTGTTCGCCGCCACCACCGAAGCCAAAGTCCGTGGCTACCAACCGGGCCGGTTCTCGTTCAACGTCAAGGGCGGCCGCTGCGAGGCGTGCACCGGCGACGGCACCATCAAGATCGAGATGAACTTCCTGCCCGACGTGTACGTGCCCTGCGAGGTCTGTCATGGCGCTCGATACAACCGGGAAACGCTGGAGGTGCACTACAAGGGCAAGACCATCTCCGAAGTGCTCGACATGTCCATCGAGGAGGCCGCGGAGTTCTTCGAGCCGATCACCGGCATCCACCGCTATCTGCGCACCCTGGTCGACGTCGGGCTGGGATACGTGCGGCTCGGCCAGCCCGCGCCCACGCTGTCCGGCGGTGAGGCGCAGCGCGTCAAGCTGGCCGCGGAACTGCAGAAGCGCTCGACCGGGCGTACCGTGTACATCCTCGACGAGCCCACCACGGGCCTGCATTTCGACGACATCCGCAAGCTGCTGAAGGTCATCAACGGCCTTGTCGACAAAGGCAATACGGTCATCGTCATCGAGCACAACCTGGACGTGATCAAGACCTCGGACTGGATCGTGGACATGGGACCGGAAGGCGGCGCCGAGGGCGGAACCGTTGTCGCGGAAGGAACCCCGGAGGACGTCGCGGCCGTGCCCGAAAGCTATACCGGGAAATTCCTCGCGGAGGTGATCGGGCGTACCCCCGCGTCATCCGGTGCGCCGCCACGATCGAACAGGCGTCGCAAAGTCACCGCCTGAGTCGGCTCAACCCTCGTCGGGCCGCATCGACTCCCGGATCTGGGCGAGCCGCTCGGCCGCCGCGCGCTGGCGTTCGTCGTACTGTTCCTGCACCGACCGGCCCTCGGGTGATTCCGCGCCGAGTTCGGCGGCGCCCTGCGCGGTCGCGTAGCGGGACTCGATCTGGTCGCGCACCGACTCGAAGGTCGGCACACCGGCGTCGTCGTATTCCGGGACGGGCCCGGTGGAGCTGGAAGCGGATCCTTCGTCGGGCATGCCGCCACGCTATCGCGGCTGGCGCTCGAAGTACCGAACCATCTGTTGCCAATACACCAGCGTCAGCGCCATCTGTACCGCGACCGCGATCAGCGCCGGCCGCAGCCGATGCCGGCGCGCGGCGAACAGCGCTATCAGCGCGGCCGCCGACGCCGCCGCGCTGACCGCCATCGCCGCGTCGCGGGGCCGACGGCTGATCCACAGCTCTTCGCCCAGCATCGCGCGCGTCGACCATGCGCGTCGATGCGCGGGCTTGCCGAATACCAACGGATTTACCGTCAGCCACAACGCAATCCACACCGCATGCGCCCATCGCCGCGTCCAGATCGGGACCAGGATCAGCGGTGTGCTCGCCCATCGGCTCCATGCGCTGCACGGATGGCAGTGCCGAGCGAAGACGGCACGCCGAACGCGCGCGACGGACAGCGCAGGCACTATCGGGTGTTGGAGTGCTCGGCCGGGACGACCACCGGGGTGCCGACGGCGGGCGCGGACGCGGCGGGCAACGGCGTCCGCGGTATCCCCGGAGTGCCCAGCTCGCCGGCGAGCCAGGGCAGCGACGTCGCGAACACGCGGTCCGCGAACGGCCAGTCGTGCTTGCCGGGCTGGGGCACCACCGCGCAGTCGATTCCGTTGGAGCGGCCCAGCGCACAGAGTGAATAGGCCGCCGCGGTCTGATTGCCCGGATTGGCGGCCGCGTCGCGCCCGGCGACGCGGATCGCGCCGCTGTCGGCCAGCTGGAGGTCGCGCCGTGCGGCGGGCGGGCCGTCGGACGAGATCGCGAACCAGCCGGCCACGTCGCGGTAGGGCCCGTGCCGGTTGATCACCGTGCTCGGATCGAAAGCCGCCCAGGCGTCGGCGTTTCCGCCGAACAGCCTGGCGATGGTTTGGGCCTTGTTCCCGGCGTTGGGGAAGAAATCGCCGGCCACGTCGACGAACGCGCTGAACATATCGGGGTGCATGACGGTCAGGTCCACCGCGCAGGTCCCGCCCATCGACCAGCCGGCGACGCCCCAGTTGGCCCGCCTCGGGCTGACGCCGAAAGTCGAAATCATAAATGGCACAACATCTTTGGTCAGATGGTCGGCCGCGTTGCCGCGAACACCGTTGACGCATTCGGTGTCGTTGTTGAACGCGCCGCCCGAATCCACGAACACCAGCACCGGCGCCTTGCCGTCGTGCGCGGCCGCGAAGTCGTCAATCGTCTTGACCGCGTTGCCCGCTCGGGTCCAGTCCGCCGGCGTGTTGAACTGTCCGCCGATCATCATCACGGTCGGCAGCGGCGGAGGCGGCGTGGTGGCGAACCACTCGGGCGGCAGGTAGACCAGCTCGCCCCGGTGTTTGAAGTGCGATCCGTCGGAGGGGATCGCCACCGGCACCACGGTGCCGTGCGGCGGCCGGGTCCCCTTGGCGGCCATGGCGGTAACGGTGGCCTGATCGGTCTGATCGGGCAGCGGGCCCGACGTCAGCTGGCTCCACGCCGATTGCACGGTGGGGAAGTAGCCCACCCAGAGGTTGAGCATCAGAGACGTGCTGAGCAGGCACAGTGGCACGGCCAGCACCGCGGCGCCACGCCGCCAGCGGCGCGCGGTGCGCCAGCCCAGGACCAGCACCGCCGCCGCCATGCCCGTCAGCGCGATCCAGATCCACAGCGCCGCCGGGGCGGGGTCATCGGAAAGCCCGCGGTCGACGATGTACCAGTGCGTGAGGTAGGCCGCGACCACGCCGGCCAGCGCGGCCCCCGGCAGCCACACCGTGCGCCACCGGCGCGACCGCCAGCCGATCGCCGACGTCAGCACCAGCGCGGCGAGCACCTGGACCGTCGCGGGCACCCAGCCGTGCATCAGCGAGGTGTGGCTACTTGCCAGGAACTGCGCGGGCGCGCTGTCCATCGGGGCTGTCACGTGACTCATTGTGATCTATCGGTAACCTGCCCGGAACCTGTTTGCCGAATGTTCGCTTTGGGCTTTCTGGACGGATGCGGCCGCCGCTAATGCGGTTTGGCCAGCGGGAATGGCAACGTCTCGCGGATGCTGCGTCCCGTTATGAGCATGACGAGCCGATCGATGCCCATCCCGAGCCCGCCGGTGGGCGGCATCGCGTATTCCATCGCCTGCAGGAAGTCCTCGTCGAGCTCCATCGCCTCGGGATCGCCGCCGGCAGCTAACAGCGATTGCTCCTGCAGGCGGCGGCGCTGCTCGACGGGGTCGGTGAGCTCGCTGTAGGCGGTGGCCAGCTCGACGCCCCACGCCACCAGGTCCCACCGCTCGGCGACGCCCGGTTGGGTGCGGTGCGGCCGCGTCAACGGCGACACCGACGTCGGGAAGTCGATATAGAACGTCGGCTCCTCGGTCCGGTCCTCGACCAGGTGCTCGTACAGCTCCAACACCACCGCGCCGGCATCCCAGTGCGCCCGATAGGGGACGTGTGCGGCGTCGGAGAACTTGCGCAAGACCGACAGCGGAGTGGCCGGGTCGATGCGCTCGCCCAGCGCCTCGGACACGGCGTCATGGACGGTCTTGACCGCCCACACCCCGGAGATGTCGACCGGTTCCAGCCGCCCTTCGGCCCCGGCGCGCAGCACGGTCTGCTCGCCGTGCGCGGCCTGGGCGGCATTCTGGATGAGCTCGCGGCATCCGTCGATCCACACCTTGTAGTCGGCGTGCGCCTGGTAGGCCTCCAGCAGGGTGAATTCCGGGTTGTGGCTGAAGTCGACACCCTCGTTGCGAAAAGCCCGGCCCAGCTCGAAGACTCGCTCGACGCCGCCGACACACAGCCGCTTCAGGTAGAGCTCCGGCGCGATGCGCAGGAACAGGTCCAGGTCGTAGGTGTTGATGTGCGTGACGAAGGGCCGCGCGGTGGCCCCGCCGTGGATCTGCTGCAGGATCGGGGTCTCGACCTCGATGAAGTCCCTGGCGAACAGCGTCTGCCTGACCGAGCGCAACACCTCGCTGCGCGCCTTGATCAACTCACGCGACTCGGGATTGACGGCCAGGTCGACGTAGCGCGTCCGCACCCGCGCCTCCGGGTCGGTCAGCCCCTTCCACTTGTTCGGCAACGGCCGCAGGCACTTACCGATCATTCGCCAGTCGGCGACGATCAGCGAGCGGCTGCCCTTCTTGGAAAAGCCCATGTGGCCGGACACCTCGACCAGGTCGCCCAGGTCGATGGCCGCGGTGAAGTCGGCGGTCCGGCCCCGCTGCAGCTGCGAATTGTCCAGCAGCACTTGCATTTCCCCCGACCAGTCGCGCAGGTGGGCGAACAGCACCCCGCCGTAGTCACGGATCCGCAAGATCCGGCCCGAGACGGTGATGTCGGCGTCATCGTCTGCGTCGAGCGCCCTGGCGACGGTGTGGCTGGGCGGAGCTCCGACCGGATACGCGTCGACCCCCTCGCGCTGCAAGATCTTCAGCTTGGCCAGCCGCACTCGAACCTGTTCGGGCAGGCGGGACCTGAACTCCTCCTCGTCGGCGGACTCGCGGCGCTCCCGCAGCCCGCTGACGTCCGGGGCGCTGCCGTCGTGATGGAGCAGCCCGGATTCCGCCAAGCGCGGCGGGACGGCGGGGTAGTGGCCGGTGTGCGTCTTGCGCCGGCCGAACGGCAACACCAGGAAGCCCTCCGCGAGGGCCGAAGCGACGCCGACCCGGGGAATCAGGCGGGCGTCCTCGTAACAGGCGTAGCGCGGCACCCACTCCGGTTGGTATTTCATGTTCGAGCGGTAGAGGGTCTCCAGCTGCCACCACCGCGAGAAGAAGAGCAGCAGCCCCCGCCACAGCCGGGCGACGGGACCGGCGCCGAGCTGAGCGCCCTGTTCGAACGCCGAGCGGAACATCGCGAAGTTCAGTGAAATGCGGGTGATGCCAAGGGCTTCGGCGCCCAATGCCAGGTCGCTGACCATCAGCTCGATGGTGCCGTTGGGGGATTGCGGCGAACGGCGCATCAAGTCCAGGGAAACGCCGGTGGTGCCCCAGGGAACCAGCGACAGCATCGCCACGACGTTGCCGTCGCGGTCCAGCGCTTCGACCAGCAGGCAATCCCCGTCGGCGGGATCACCGAGCCGGCCCAGGGCCATGGAAAAGCCACGCTCGGTCTGGGTGTCCCGCCAGGCGTCGGCGCGGGAGATGGTGTCGGCCATCGCGTCAGCGGTGATGTCGCGGTGCCGCCGGATCCGCACGGTCAGCCCCGCCCGGCGGGCCCGGGTTACGGCCTGACGCACCCCGCGCATGTCGGGCCCGGACAGTTTGAAATCGGAAGTCCGCAGGATGGCTTCGTCGCCCAGCTCGAGCGCGTTCAGACCGCCTTCGCGATACGCCCGCGCCCCCTGGGTGCTGGCGCCCATCACACCGGGCGCCCAGCCGTAGGTCTGGCACAGACCCAGCCAGGCGTCGACGGCCTGCGGCCACGCCCTCGGATCACCGATCGGGTCGCCGCTGGCCAGGCAGACGCCGATCTCGACCCGGTAGGTGATCGCGGCGCGCCCGCTCTGGGCGAAGACCACCGACTTGTCGCGGCGGGTGGCGAAGTAGCCCAGCGAGTCGTTCTTGCCGTACAGCTCGAGCAGCCCGCGGATCGCCGATTCGTCCTCACCGGTCAACGCGTTCTCCGCGCGCTGGGATTGGAACAGCACGATCGTCGCCACGATCAGCGCCAGCGCACCGAACAACCCGAAGATCGCGTTGAGGAACACGTGCGGCCGGCCGGTGAACAGATCCGGATCCGCCAGCGCGAAACCGACCACCCGGTTGGCCACGTAGGGCAGGCGGTCCTGGCGGGCGAGGGTGCCCGGAAACAACTCGACCAGACCCCAGGACA
Organism: Mycobacterium sp. NGS17; assembly: GCF_059813205.1. Lineage (NCBI taxonomy): Bacteria > Bacillati > Actinomycetota > Actinomycetes > Mycobacteriales > Mycobacteriaceae > Mycobacterium > Mycobacterium sp. NGS17. The sequence continues at coordinate 33,206 of NZ_JCALED010000005.1, forward strand.
CCAGAATCCCCACCACGTCGCCGGCGACCAGTACCGCGGCGGCCTTGACCAGGGCGCCCTTGCGGACCTTGGCCCAGAACTCCCGGTAGGCCAACACCAGCAGGACGATCGCCACGATATGCAGGGCGAACCCGAGGTTCTCGCCGAAGATCTGGGCGGCGGTGTTGTCGCCCGCGGCGATGTCGGCGGCGTTGAGCGCCGCGGCCAGAATCATGTTGGCCAGCAACAGCACCCAGGCGATGCGCTTACGCGCGGTCAGGGCCGCGGCCAGCAGGGCCAGGATGAACGACCACGCGATGCTGGTGTCCGGGAAGTTGAAGAGATAGTCGTTGATGAACTCGCGCGGCACTTTGATCAAGTACCTGATCAGCGGGGACACGCTCCCGAGCAGCGAGACCGTGGCGATGACGCCCACGGTCCACCCCGCCGCCGCCGGCACCCAGCGGTACCGCGAGTTCGACCGACCGCCGGGTCCCACACGCGGCCCCGAACGAGGAGATGCGAGAGTCACAGACCGCGAGGATATGCGCTCAATCCGGGAAAAGCTTGTGTAACCGTTAAGTGTGGCGGGCACTAGTTGGACACGTTTTTCGGACCCTACCCCGGCCGGTTCGGGCCCGTGCGCCCGGCCGAAGTGCTAAGCGGCACCTCAAGGCTGCTAAACTAGCGCCTGCGACCATCCCGGCGAATGCCAGGAACAGTTAAGTGGAGTCCCACTCCCACCGCGAGCCGACGAAATCCCTGTGCGGATCTTCGAAGGTTTGGCGGTCCGGTCACAGGCATCGCGGATGCCTGTTCCGCGGGCAACGCGGGCGGCTCGAGTAGTTCCAGCCGCGATCGGTCGGCATTGGGCCCTGCTGATGCAGGGCTTTTTTGCTAGTGGTGTGGTGTCTCCGCCGCTGATTCCCGGACCGACCCAGGCAGTCGTCACCGCAGGACATAGAGAAGCCCAACAAGGGAGGCCCCATCAGCACTGAGACCCGCGTCAACGAGCGCATTCGCGTACCTGAAGTCCGGTTGATCGGCCCAGGGGGAGAGCAGGTAGGCATCGTGCGCATCGAAGACGCACTGCGCGTCGCTGCGGACGCCGATCTCGACCTCGTCGAAGTTGCCCCTAATGCCAGACCCCCGGTCTGCAAGATCATGGACTACGGCAAGTTCAAATACGAAGCGGCGCAAAAGGCGCGCGAATCCCGCCGTAACCAGCAGCAGACCGTCGTCAAAGAACAAAAGCTGCGACCGAAGATCGACGATCACGATTACGAGACCAAAAAGGGTCACGTCATCCGCTTCCTGGAAGCGGGATCGAAGGTGAAGGTCACCATCATGTTCCGCGGACGTGAGCAGTCGCGGCCCGAGCTGGGCTATCGATTGCTGCAGCGCCTGGGTGCGGACGTGGCCGAATACGGCTTCGTCGAAACGTCCGCCAAGCAGGACGGCCGCAACATGACGATGGTGCTGGCACCGCATCGCGGCGCGAAGACTCGCGCCAAGGCGCGGCATCCGGAGGGACCCGGGGCCGGCCCGGTCCCGGACGATGCGGCCGCCGAAGCCGAACCTTCGTCGAACTGACCCACGCGAGACTCCGTAAGAGCTCAAGTACTCCACAGAACAGAGGAAACATGCCCAAAGCCAAGACCCACAGCGGGGCGTCAAAGCGGTTCCGGCGCACCGGTACCGGCAAGATCGTGCGCCAGCAGGCCAACCGTCGGCATCTGCTCGAGCACAAGCCGACCAAGCGGACCCGCCGCCTCGACGGCCGGACGACGGTGTCGGCCAACGACACCAAGCGTGTTAACAGCCTGCTGAACGGCTGACCACCACGCCGGCCAGACCCGTAGTTGCGAGCTGGCACGGCGACCCGACCAACTAATTTGTGAACGAGAGTAGGAACATCCAATGGCACGCGTGAAGCGGGCGGTCAACGCCCACAAGAAGAGGCGCAGCATCCTCAAGGCCTCGAAGGGCTATCGCGGCCAGCGATCCCGGCTCTACCGCAAGGCCAAAGAGCAGCAACTTCATTCACTGAACTACGCCTACCGCGACCGTCGCGCGCGCAAGGGCGAGTTCCGTAAACTGTGGATCTCGCGGATCAACGCGGCGGCACGCGCCAATGACATCACCTACAACCGGCTGATCCAGGGCCTCAAGGCCGCCGGTGTGGAAGTGGACCGAAAGAACCTGTCCGACATCGCGATCGCCGACCCGGCCGCGTTCACGGCGCTGGTCGACATCGCGCGGGCGGCACTGCCCGAGGATGTCAACGCTCCCTCGGATTCGGGAGAAGCGGCCTAACTGCGCGCGGACCGGCCAGGTGCTGACCGAACGTTCGGCCAGGGTCGCCGCGGCGGTCAAGCTGCACCGCCACGTCGCCCGCCGGCGGGCGGGCCGGTTCCTCGCCGAGGGCCCCAACCTCGTGGCGGCCGCCGTCCGCCGCGGGCTGGTTCGCGACGTCTTCGTCACCGAGGCCGCCCAGCAGCGTCATGCGTCGCTGCTGGCGACCTTGGGTTCCGCGCGGTGCCCGGTGCACCCGGTCACCGAGCGCGCGGCGAAAGCGTTGTCCGACACCGTCACCCCGGCCGGGCTGGTCGCCGTGTGCGAAACGCCGGCCACCCGCCTTCAGGACGCGCTGGCCGGCTCGCCTCGGCTGGTCGCGGTCGCGGTCGAGATCAGCGAGCCGGGCAACGCGGGCACCCTCATTCGCCTCGCGGACGCGATGGGTGCGTCCGGCGTCATCTTCGGCGGCCACAGCGTCGACCCGTACAACGGCAAGTGCCTGCGCGCGTCGGCGGGCAGCATCTTCTCGCTCCCGGTCGCGGTCGCGCCCGACACGGCTGCCGCCCTCGACGCGGTGCGTGCGGCGGGCCTGCAGCTGCTCGCCACCACCGTGGACGGTGAGACACGGCTCGACGAGGCCGCCGAACTTCTCGGCGCGCCGACGGCGTGGCTGTTCGGCCCCGAATCACACGGTCTGCCAACCGAAATCGCGGCGGTGGCCGACCACCGGATGCGCATCCCCATGGCCGGCGGCGCGGAGAGTCTGAACGTGGCGTCGGCCGCGGCCATCTGTCTGTATCAGAGCGCGCGGGCGCTGGGCCTGCCTACGCGGCCTTAGCCGGCCGTTTGGGCCTGCCCCGCCCGGCGCGCAGGCCGGCGAGCGACAGGGTCGTGTGCACCAGGGAACCCGCGCGTTCCATCAGCGCCCGGGCGGGTTCGAGTGGCGACCTGGGCGGCGGCGGGAAGTAATGCATCGGCAGGCCGCGCCGGTCGCGCGGCGGCGCCATGAACGGCGGCGCCTCGACCAGCGGGGCGTCGCTGGGCAGCCGTCCCTCGGCGCGCCGGTAGGCCGCCAGCGCGCGCGGGTGCAGCCGGATCTCGTCGGGAACCGCCAGGAACGCCAACTCGACGGCCTTGCCGAACAGCCGCAGCAACACCTCGTCGCCCGGGGTCCAGCGCATGCCGGCCTTCTCGCGCACCGCCGGTTCGAAGAGCCCGGCCGCGATCCAGCGCTGGCCGGCGACCAGCGGCTTGAAGAGCTGGTCCCAGATCGGGGTGGGGACCAGGACGAACTTCGGCTTCGGGATGCGTATCTCGAAGATGTCCAGTGTCGCCCGGTTGATCTCCAGCTCCTCGCGGCAGACCCGCTCCCAGTACTCCTGGAATTCCTCCCACGATCCGGGCACCGGCCGCATGCTCATCCCGTACATCCGGTACCACTGCACGTGCTCGGCGAACAGCTGCCGCTTCTCGGCCTCGGTCAGGCCGCCGCAGAAGTATTCGGCCACCTTGACGATCAGCATGAAGAACGTGGCGTGCGCCCAGTAGAAGGTCTCCGGGTTGAGCGCGTGATAGCGCCGCCCTGCGGCGTCGGTCCCCTTGATGGTGTGGTGGTAGCTGGTGATCTGGCGTCCCGTCTGCGATGCCCGGTCGCCGTCGTAGACCACGCCCATGATCGGGTAGACCGACCGCGCCACCCGCTGCAGCGGCTCCCGCAGCAGGATCGAATGCTCCTCGACCGCCGCGCCGAGTTCGGGATACATGTTCTGGATCGCCCCGATCCAGACGCCCATCATTCCGGTGCGCAGATCGCCAAAGTACTTCCAGGTCAGGGAATCTGGGCCGAGCGGATCGACGGCTTCCGACCCGGAAGCGTGCACAGTGCCAGTCATCGCGGCCTCCTGCTCCAGTTGCGCTCACGATAACTTTGACAACGAACGTTGTCTATGATTTCCGGGATGTGTTCGCTCGGGTGTTATCGAGCTTCCACATCGGTGTGGCGCCATCGTGATCAGGCGCTTTGATGCGAGATGTGACACATCCGCCGGACCCGGCCGGGACCGTCGTTGCCTGCCTTCGACGAAACCAAATAACCTGGCCTGGTGGAACTCGCGCGTCGCGATCTGGACCCGGGTGAGCCCGACGAGACCCAAGCGCAATCCGCTCCGCAACGCTCTCCGGTACACAGCGCGACCCAATGGCTGCACAGCCGCAACCGCAGCCCCGGGGCGGTCGCGTTCGTCCGGCGTGCGCGCCGGCTGCTGCCCGGCGACCCCGACTTCGGCGATCCGCTGTCCACGGCGGGCGAGGGCGGTCCGCGCGCCGCGGCGCGTGCGGCCGATCGGCTACTGGGAGACGGCGACGCCGTGTCCCGCGAGGTCAGCCTCGGTGTGCTGCAGCTCTGGCAGGCGTTGACAGAGGGAGTGTCGCGCCGGCCGGCCAATCCGGAGGTGACGCTGGTCTTCACCGACCTGGTCGGCTTCTCCACCTGGTCCCTGGAGGTCGGCGATGACGCGGCGCTGGCGCTGCTTCGGCAGGTGGCGCGGGCCCTCGAGCCACCGCTGCTCGACGCGGGCGGACACATCGTCAAGCGAATGGGCGACGGCCTCATGGCGGTCTTCGGCGATCCGACCGTCGCCGTGCGGGCCGTGCTGACCGCCAAGAAGGCGCTGAAATCGGTCGAGGTGGCCGGTCACACGCCGCGGATGCGGGTCGGCATCCACACCGGGCGACCGCAGCGATTGGCCGCGGACTGGCTTGGTGTCGATGTGAACATCGCCGCACGAGTTATGGAAAGAGCCACCAAGGGTGGAATCATGGTGTCGAGTTCAACGTTGGATCTCATACCGCAAAGCGAGTTGGACGCGTTGGGCGTCGAGGCCAAACGCACGAGGAAGCCGGTCTTCGCGCCGAAGCCCGCCGGCATTCCCGACGATTTGGCGATCTATCGCCTCAAGACTCTTAAGGAGTTGTCAGGCTCTGATGACACAGAAGAAGCGACACCGCAGCCATAATGGACGCCAATGTTAGGGGGCATCTTCTCCCGGCTCGCCCGGGTGCGATTCACGCTCGGGTACGCGGCGCTGCTGCTTGCCATCAGCTGCGCCATCCTGGCCCTGGGCCCGCAGGCACATGACGTCATCGTTGCGCGCGCCAGCACCAACGTGCACAACCTCGCCCACGGCCACCTCGGCACGCTGCTGGGCAGTGCGCTGGTGGTCGACGCCGGCCCGCTCTACTTCTGGCTGCCCTTCCTGACCTGCCTGCTGGCGCTCGCCGAGCTGCACCTGCGCACCATTCGGCTGGTGGTGGCCTTCGTCGTCGGCCACATCGGTGCGACGCTCCTGGTGGCGGCCGCGCTGGCCGCGTCGGTCGAATTCGGGTGGTTGCCCTTGTCGATCACCCGGGCCAGCGACGTCGGAATGAGCTACGGCGCCCTGGCCGTGCTCGGCGCGATGACGGCCGTGATTCCCTCCCGCTGGCGGGCCGCCTGGGTCGGCTGGTGGGTATCGGCGGGCATCGTTTCGGCGATCGTGGGCGGTGATTTCACCGACGCCGGGCACACCGTCGCCGTGATCCTCGGCGTGCTGGTCTCCGCCCGGTTCCGGCAGCCGATCCACTGGACGCCGGCGCGGTACCTGATGTTGGCGGCGTCCTCGGGCTTCGGCTTCCTGATGCTGGCCCACCACTGGGGGACCCTTGCGGCGACCCCGGTGTTCGGACTCGTCGGCGCCTTCGTGGCCTACCAGGTGGCGAAGTTGGCCGGCGGCCGCCGCCTGACGGCCGTGCCGTTCGACGTCGACGACGCGCTGGGCGGTCCGCAGCCGGCCGTCGCCGGTTAAGCCAGCTCCCGGCCGCCCGCTGCGCCCGGCTTAGCTGCCAGCGCCCGCCAGGCGCCACGCGCCGAATCACTATGATCAGCACTTGCTGCGGGCAATGTGCAGCCAACCTTGAAGCAAGGAGAGTGTCGCCGCGTGGCCGATCGACCCGTCGACCTGTCGCCGGAAGCCCTGGCCCAAGCGGTCAGCGCGGCCCGGGAGGCATTCACGCGTGCCGGCGATCTCGACAGTTTGGCGCGGGTCAAAACCGAGCACCTCGGTGACCGCTCACCGCTGGCGCTGGCGCGCCAGGCCCTGGGCGGCGTCCCCAAAGACGAGCGCGCCGACGCGGGCAAGCGGGTCAACGCCGCCCGAACCGAAGCCCAACACGGTTACGACGAGCGACTCGCGGTTTTGCGCGCCGAACGCGACGCCGCGGTGCTGATCGCCGAAGGCATCGACGTCACGCTGCCCTCGACGCGGCAGCCGGCCGGCGCCCGGCACCCGATCACGATCCTGGCCGAGCACATCGCCGACACCTTCATCGCCATGGGCTGGGAACTCGCGGAGGGCCCGGAGGTCGAGACCGAGCAGTTCAACTTCGACGCGCTCAACTTCCCGGCCGACCACCCCGCCCGCAGCGAACAGGACACCTTCTACGTCGCGCCCGACGGTTCCCGCCAACTGCTGCGTACCCACACCTCGCCCGTGCAGGTGCGCACCCTGCTCGCCCGCGAGCTACCCGTCTACATCGTGTCGATCGGCCGGACGTTTCGCACCGACGAACTCGACGCCACCCACACGCCGGTCTTCCACCAGGTCGAGGGCTTGGCGGTGGACCGCGGCCTGACCATGGCGCACCTGCGGGGAACGCTGGACGCGTTCGCACGCGCCGAGTTCGGTCCCGAGGCGCGCACCCGGATCCGGCCGCACTTCTTCCCGTTCACCGAACCGTCCGCCGAGGTCGACGTCTGGTTCGTCGGCAAGAAGGGCGGCCCCGGCTGGGTGGAGTGGGGCGGCTGCGGGATGGTGCATCCGACCGTCTTGCGCGCCGCCGGGATTGACCCGGATGCGTACTCCGGCTTCGCATTCGGCATGGGGCTGGAAAGGACGTTGCAGTTCCGCAACGGCATTCCGGACATGCGCGACATGGTCGAGGGCGACGTCCGCTTCTCGCTGCCGTTCGGGGTGGGTGCCTGATGCGCGTTCCGTACAGCTGGCTACGTGAGATCGTGGCGGCTGGGGCGCCGGAGTGGGACGTCACCCCAGACGAGCTCGAACAGACATTGGTGCGCATCGGCCACGAGGTCGAAGAGGTGATCACCCTCGGGCCGGTCGAGGGCCCGCTGACCGTGGGCCGGGTGACCGCCATCGAAGAACTCACCGGTTTCAAGAAGCCGATCCGGTTCTGCCACGTCGACGTCGGCGCGGGCAGCGTCCGCGAAATCGTCTGTGGTGCAACCAACTTCGTGGTGGGCGACCTCATCGTCGCGGCGCTGCCGGGCACCACATTGCCCGGTGACTTCACCATCGCCGCCCGCAAGACCTACGGCCGCAACTCCGACGGGATGATCTGCTCGGCAGCAGAACTCGGCATGGGCGCCGACCACTCGGGGATCCTGGTGCTGCCCCCGGGCACCGCCGATCCGGGAGCCGGCGGCGCGGCGGTGCTTGGACTCGACGACGTGATCTTCCACCTGGCGATCACGCCCGATCGCGGCTACTGCATGTCGCTGCGCGGCCTGGCCCGCGAGATCGCCTGCGCCTACGACCTCGACTACGTCGATCCCGCCGGCAGCCAGGTGGTCAAGCCGCTGCCGGTCGACGGGGAGGCGTGGCCGCTGACCGTGCAGCCCGGCACCGGGGTGCGGCGTTTCGCGCTGCGCCCGGTCATTGGCATCGACCCCGCGGCCGTGTCGCCGTGGTGGCTGCAGCGCCGGCTGCTGCTGTCCGGCATCCGCGCGACCTCCCCGGCGGTCGACGTGACCAATTACGTGATGCTCGAGCTCGGCCACCCCATGCACGCCCACGACCGCAAGCGGATCACCGGGAGCTTCGGCGTGCGGTTCGCCCGGCCCGGCGAGACCGTGGTGACCCTCGACGACATCGAGCGCAAACTCGAGCCGGCTGACGTCCTCATCGTTGACGACACGGCGACCGCCGCGATCGGCGGCGTGATGGGCGCGGCGAGCACCGAGGTGCGCGCCGACTCGACCGACGTGCTGCTCGAGGCCGCGGTCTGGGATCCCGCCGCCGTCTCGCGCACCCAGCGCAGGCTGCACCTGCCCAGCGAAGCCGCGCGTCGCTACGAGCGCGGCGTGGACCCGGCCATCTCGGTGGCCGCGCTCGACCGGTGCGCCACGCTGCTCGCCGACATCGCCGGCGGGGAGGTCGGCGACGGCCTGACCGATTGGCGCGGTGACCCGCCGCGCGACGACTGGTCGCTCCCGCCCCTCGAGATCGCCGTCGACCTGCCGGATCGCGTCGCCGGCGTGGGCTATGCGCCGGGTACGACCGCCAAGCGGCTCACCCAGATCGGCGCCGGCGTGGCGGAGCGCGACGGCATTCTGATGGTGACCCCACCGAGCTGGCGGCCCGATCTCGCGCAGCCGGCCGACCTCGTCGAGGAGGTGCTGCGGCTCGAGGGGCTGGAAGTCATTTCGTCGGTGCTACCGTCGGCGCCGGCCGGCCGTGGCCTGTCCGCGGTGCAAAAGCGCCGCCGCGCCATCGGCAGGTCTTTGGCACAGTCCGGGTACGTCGAGATCCTGCCGACCCCGTTTCTGCCCGCCGGTGTCTTCGACCTGTGGGGCCTGGCGGCCGACGACCCACGGCGGACCACCACCGACGTGCTCAACCCGCTCGAGGCCGACCGCCCGCAGCTGGCCACCACGCTGTTGCCCGCGTTGCTGGAAGCCTTGGTGCGCAACGTCTCTCGCGGCCTGGTCGACATCTCGCTGTATGCCGTGGCGCAGGTGGTCCAGCCGACGGCGGAAACCCGCGCCGTGGAGCTCATTCCCGTGGATCGCCGGCCCACCGACGGCGAAATCGCCGCGCTCGACGCGTCGTTGCCGCGGCAACCGCAGCACGTCGCGGCGGTCCTGGCCGGCCTGCGCGAGCGCCGCGGACCCTGGGGTTCCGGCCGCCGCGCCGAGGCCGCCGACGCGTTCGAGGCGGTGCGCATCATCGCCCGCGCCAGCGGGATCGACGTACGTTTGCGCGCGGCGCAGTACCTGCCGTGGCATCCGGGGCGGTGCGCCGAAGTGCTCGTCGGGGATACCCCGGTCGGTCATGCGGGCCAGCTGCATCCCGCGGTGACCGAGCGCTCCGGGCTGCCCAGGGGCACCTGCGCCCTCGAGCTGAACCTGGACGCGATGCCCATCCCGCTGACCCTGCCCGCGCCCCGGGTGTCGCCGTTCCCGGCGGTGTTCCAGGACCTCAGCCTGGTGGTGCCCGCACACGTACCGGCCCAGGCGGTGGCCGACGCGGTACGCGAGGGCGCGGGGGAGTTGCTCGAAGACCTTCAATTGTTCGACGTGTTCACCGGCCCGCAGATCGGCGAGGACCGCAAGTCGCTGACGTTCGCGCTGCGGTTCCGCGCGCCCGATCGCACGCTGACCGAGGACGACGCCACCGCGGCCCGCGATGCGGCGGTCCGCCGCGCGGCCGAGGCGGTCGGCGCGGAGCTGCGCGCCTAGTGGAATGGATTTGCAAACCACTGCATAACCATGCAGAATCGGCGGAATGGCCGACGGGATGAAGGTGGCGGTTGCCGGTGCCAGCGGATACGCCGGCGGTGAAATCCTACGCCTGCTGCTCGGGCACCCGGCCTACGCGCACGGGCGCCTGACGATCGGCGCGGTGACCGCGGCCGCCAGCGCCGGCAGCACGCTCGGCGAGCACCACCCGCACCTGACACCGCTGGCCCAGCGCGTGGTCGAACCGACCGACCTCGCCGCGCTCGCCGGCCACGACGTCGTGTTCCTGGCCCTGCCGCACGGCCATTCGGCCGCGCTGGCGCAGCAGCTCGGCCCCGACACGCTGATCATCGACTGCGGCGCCGACTTCCGGCTCACCGACGCTTCCGCCTGGGAGCGGTTCTACGGATCGCCGCACGCCGGCAGCTGGCCGTACGGGCTGCCGGAGTTGCCCGGCGCGCGCGAGCGGTTGCGCGGCGCGCGGCGCATCGCGGTACCGGGCTGCTACCCGACGGCGGCGCTGCTGGCGTTGCTGCCCGCGGTGGCCTCCGACCTCATCGAGCCCGCCGTCACCGTGGTCGCCGTCAGCGGCACCTCCGGGGCCGGCCGCGCCGCCAAGACCGACCTGCTGGGCGCGGAGGTCATCGGCTCGGCGCGGGCCTACAACATCGCCGGGGCGCACCGGCACACCCCCGAGATCGCCCAGGGCCTGGGCGCCGTCACGGGTCGCGACGTCACCGTGTCGTTCACCCCGGTGCTCATCCCGACGTCGCGCGGCATCCTGGCGACATGCACCGCACGCACGCGGGCGCCGCTGCCGCGGCTGCGCGAAGCCTACGAAAAGGCTTACCACGCAGAACCTTTCATCCACCTGCTGCCCGAAGGACAACTGCCCCGCACCGGGGCCGTGATCGGCAGCAACGCGGCGCACATCGCCGTCGCGGTCGACGAGGCGGCGAGCACGTTCGTGGCGATCGCCGCGATCGACAACCTGGTCAAGGGAACGGCCGGAGCCGCCGTGCAATCGATGAACCTGGCGCTGGGTTGGCCGGAAACCGACGGCCTTTCGGTGATCGGGGTGGCGCCGTGACGTCCACCGCGGCCGAGGCGCGGTTGCTGCGCGAACAAGGCGTCACCGCGCCGGCCGGATTCCGGGCCGCCGGCATCGCCGCCGGGATCAAGGCCTCGGGCAATCCCGACCTGGCCCTGGTCCTCAACGAAGGACCCGACTACGCGGCGGCCGGGGTGTTCACCCGCAACAAAATCAAAGCCGCGCCGGTGCTGTGGAGCCAGCAGGTGCTGAGCACCGGCGCGCTGCGCGCGGTGATCCTCAACTCCGGCGGCGCCAACGCCTGCACCGGACCGGGCGGGTTTCAGGACACGCACGCCACCGCGGAAGCCGTCGCGGCCGCGCTGTCGGATTGGGGAACCGAAACCGGCGCCGTCGAGGTCGCGGTGTGCTCGACGGGGTTGATCGGCGACCGGTTGCCGATGGACAAGGTGCTCGCCGGGGTGCGCGCGATCGTGCAGGAGATGGCCGGTGGGCTGTCCGGCGGCGACGAGGCGGCCCAGGCGATCATGACCACCGACACGGTGCCCAAACAGGTTGCGCTGCACCATCCGGGCAACTGGACGGTCGGCGGGATGGCCAAGGGCGCCGGCATGCTCGCGCCGTCGCTGGCCACGATGCTCTGTGTGCTCACCACCGACGCGGCCGTCGACGCCGCGGCCCTGGACTCCGCTCTGCGGAACGCCAGCGCCCGCACCTTCGACCGGCTCGACATCGACGGCGCGTGCTCGACCAACGACACGGTGCTGCTGCTCGCGTCGGGCGCCAGCGAAATCGCCCCCAGCCAGGCCGATCTCGACGAGGCGGTGCTGCGGGTGTGCGATGACCTGTGCGCCCAGCTGCAGGCCGACGCCGAAGGCGTCACCAAGCGGGTCAATGTCACCGTGCAGGGGGCGGCCTCCGAGGACGACGCGCTGGTCGCCGCCCGGACGATCGCCCGCGACTCCCTGGTCAAGACGGCGGTGTTCGGCTCGGATCCCAACTGGGGCCGGGTGCTCGCCGCTGTCGGTATGGCGCCCGTCGCCCTGGACCCCGACCGGATCACCGTGTCGTTCAACGGCTTCGAGGTCTTCGCCGAGGGGGCCGGGGCCCCGGGCGCGCGTGCGGTGGACCTCTCGGGACCCGACATCGACATCACGGTCGATCTGGCGCTCGGCGACGGCCGGGTCACCATCCGGACCACCGACCTGTCCCACGGCTACGTCGAAGAGAATTCGGCCTACAGCTCATGAGCGCCTCAACGGAAGCCCTACCTACCGCGGTTAAGGCGCAGGTGCTCGCCGAAGCCCTGCCCTGGCTCAAGCAGCTGCACGGCAAGGTCGTCGTCATCAAGTACGGCGGCAACGCCATGACCGACGACACGCTGCGGCACGCCTTCGCCGCCGACATGGCTTTCCTGCGCAACTGCGGCGTTCACCCCGTGGTGGTGCACGGCGGCGGCCCCCAGATCAGCGCGATGCTGCGCCGGCTCGCCATCCCCGGGGACTTCAAGGGTGGATTCCGGGTCACCACACCGGAAGTGCTCGACGTGGCGCGGATGGTCTTGTTCGGCCAGGTCGGCCGCGAACTGGTCAACCTGATCAACGCGCACGGACCGTATGCCGTCGGCATCACCGGCGAGGACGCCCAGCTGTTCACCGCGGTGCGGCGCAGCGTCACCGTGGACGGCGTGGCCACCGACATCGGCCTGGTCGGCGATGTCGAACGGGTCAACACCGCCGCGGTGCTGGATCTGATTGCCGCACGGCGTATTCCGGTGGTCTCGACGCTGGCCCCGGATGCCGAAGGCGTGGTGCACAACATCAACGCCGACACCGCCGCGGCGGCGCTGGCCGAAGCGCTGCGCGCCGAAAAGCTATTGATGCTCACCGATGTCGAAGGCCTGTACACCAGCTGGCCGGACCGCGGTTCGCTGGTCAGCGAAATCGACGCCGGCACTTTGTCGCAACTGCTACCCACGCTGGAGGCGGGCATGATTCCCAAAGTCGAGGCGTGCCTGCGGGCGGTGACCGCGGGCGTGCCCAGCGCGCACGTCATCGACGGACGCGTCGAACACTGCGTGCTGGTCGAGCTGTTCACCGATGCGGGCACCGGCACCAAGGTGGTGTGCCTGTGAGCCATACCGACGCCATCAAACAGCGGTGGGAAGCCGTGATGATGAACAACTACGGCACCCCGCCGATGGCCCTGGCCAGCGGGGACGGCGCTGTGGTCACCGACGTGGACGGCAAGGCCTACCTCGACCTGCTCGGCGGGATCGCGGTCAACGTCCTGGGCCATCGCCACCCCGCGATCATCGAGGCCGTCACCCACCAGATGTCGACGCTGGGGCACACCTCCAACCTGTATGCCACCGAACCCGGTGTCGCGCTGGCCGAGCAACTCGTCGCGCTGCTCGGGACCGAGGTGCCCGCGCGGGTGTTCTTCTGCAACTCCGGGGCCGAGGCCAACGAGGTGGCGTTCAAGCTGTCGCGACTCACCGGGCGCACGAAACTGATTGCCGCACAAGAGGCTTTCCACGGCCGAACCATGGGATCGCTGGCGCTGACCGGCCAGCCGAGCAAGCAGGCGCCGTTCGCGCCGCTGCCCGGCGACGTCACGCACGTGCCCTACGGCGACGCGGACGCGCTGGCCGCCGCGGTCGACGATGCCACCGCCGCCGTGTTCTTGGAGCCGATCATGGGGGAGAGCGGCGTCGTCGTCCCGCCCGAGGGATACCTCGTCGCCGCGCGCGACATCACCGCGCGGCACGGGGCGCTGCTGGTGCTCGACGAGGTGCAGACCGGGATGGGCCGCACCGGAACGTTTTTCGCCCACCAGCACGACGGCATCACCCCGGACGTGGTGACGCTGGCCAAGGGGCTCGGCGGCGGACTGCCCATCGGGGCCTGCCTGGCCGTCGGCCCGGCCGCCGACCTGATGACCCCCGGGCTGCACGGCAGCACCTTCGGCGGCAATCCGATCTGCGCGGCGGCGGCGCTCGCGGTGCTGCGGGTGCTGGCCGAGCAGGACCTCGTCCGGCACGCCGAGACGCTGGGCAAGTCGTTGCGCCACGGCATCGAGGCGCATGCCCACCCGCTGATCGACCACGTGCGCGGCCGCGGCCTGCTCTGCGGGGTGGCGCTCACCGCGCCGCGCGCCAAGGACGCCGAAGCGGCCGCACGCCGGGCCGGGTTCCTGGTGAACGCGGCCGCACCCGATGTCCTGCGGCTGGCGCCGCCGCTGATCATCACCGAGGCGCAGATCGACGGCTTCGTCGCGGCGCTGCCGGGCATCCTCGATGAATCCGCCGGAGCCGCCGCATGACGCGCCACTTCCTTCGCGACGACGACCTGTCGCCCACCGAGCAGGCCGAGGTGCTGCAATTGGCCGCCGAACTGAAAAAGGATCCCTTCAGCGCCCGCCCGCTGGAGGGCCCGCGCGGGGTCGCGGTCCTGTTCGACAAGAACTCCACCCGCACCCGGTTCTCGTTCGAGATGGGCATAGCCCAGCTCGGCGGGCACGCCGTCGTCGTCGACGCCCGCAGCACCCAGCTGGGCCGCGACGAAACCCTGGAGGACACCGCGCGGGTGCTGTCGCGCTACGTCGAGGCCATCGTCTGGCGGACGTTCGGCCAGGAGCGCCTCGAGGCCATGGCCGCGACCGCGACGGTGCCGGTGGTCAACGCGCTCTCCGACGAATTCCATCCCTGCCAAATGCTCGCCGATCTGCAGACCATCGCCGAGCGCAAGGGCGCGCTCACCGGGTTGCGGATGACCTATTTCGGTGACGGCGCCAACAACATGGCCCACTCGCTGATGCTCGGTGGCGTCACGGCCGGCCTGCACGTCACCATCGCCGCGCCGGACGGCTTCGCCCCAGACCCGGCGTTCGTGACAGCGGCCCGGCGGCGCGCCGAAGACACCGGCGCCTCGGTCACCGTCACCGCCGACGCCGACGCGGCCGCGCGCGGCGCCGACGTCCTGGTCACCGACACCTGGACGTCGATGGGGCAGGAGGACGACGGGCTGGACCGCCGCACACCGTTTTGGCCCTACCAGATCAACGCCCGGCTGCTGTCCCTGGCAGGCCCGGAAGCGATTGTGCTGCACTGCCTTCCGGCTCACCGCGGCGACGAGATCACCGACGAGGTGATGGACGGCCCGGCCAGCGTGGTCTGGGACGAGGCCGAAAACCGTCTGCACGCCCAAAAGGCCTTGCTGGCATGGCTTTTGGAGCGCCACTCGTGACCCGCTCGAAGACCACGCCCGAAACCACCCGGGCCGGCCGGCAGGCGCGCATCGTGGCCATCCTGTCGTCGGCCGAGGTGCGCAGCCAGAACGAACTGGCCGCGCTGCTGGCCGACGAGGGCATCGACGTCACCCAGGCCACCCTGTCGCGGGACCTGGAAGAGCTGGGCGCGGTGAAGCTGCGCGGCGCCGACGGCGGTGTCGGCGTCTACATGGTTCCCGAGGACGGCAACCCGGTGCGCGGGGTATCCGGCGGCACCGCACGGCTGTCCCGGCTGCTGAGCGAACTGCTGGTGTCGGCCGACGCCAGCGCCAACCTCGCGGTGCTGCGCACCCCGCCCGGCGCCGCCGACTACCTGGCCAGCGCGATCGACCGCGCGGCGCTCCCGTACGTCGTCGGCACCATCGCCGGCGATGACACCGTCTTCGTGGCCGCTCGAGAGCCGATGACCGGCGCCGAGCTGGCCGCCACCCTGGAAAAACTCACGTAAAGCGTTTCAACCTAAGGAGATTTATGTCAGAACGCGTCATCCTGGCGTATTCCGGCGGTCTGGACACCTCGGTGGCCATCAGCTGGATCGGCAAGGAGACCGGCCGTGAGGTCGTAGCGGTGGCGATCGACCTCGGCCAGGGCGGCGAAGACATGGAGGTCATTCGCCAGCGGGCCCTGGACTGCGGCGCGGTGGAAGCCGTCGTCGTCGACGCCCGCGACGAGTTCGCCGACGAGTACTGCCTGCCCACGATCCTGTCCAACGCCCTCTACATGGACCGCTACCCGCTGGTGTCGGCGATCAGCCGGCCGCTGATCGTCAAGCACCTGGTGGCGGCGGCGCGCGAGCACGGCGGCAGCATCGTCGCCCACGGCTGCACCGGCAAGGGCAACGACCAGGTCCGGTTCGAGGTCGGATTCGGTTCGCTGGCACCGGATCTCGAGGTGCTGGCGCCGGTTCGTGATTACGCGTGGACGCGGGAGAAGGCGATCGCGTTCGCCGAAGAGAACGCTATCCCGATCAACGTGACCAAGCGCTCGCCGTTCTCCATCGACCAGAACGTGTGGGGTCGTGCGGTGGAAACGGGTTTCCTGGAACATCTGTGGAACGCGCCGACCAAGGACGTGTACGCCTACACCGAGGACCCCACGCTGAACTGGAGCACGCCCGACGAGGTGATCGTCGGGTTCGAGCGCGGCGTGCCGGTGACGATCGACGGCAAGCGCGTCTCGGTGCTGGGCGCCATCGAGGAACTCAACACCCGCGCGGGCGCCCAGGGCGTCGGCCGCCTCGACGTGGTCGAGGACCGGCTGGTGGGCATCAAGAGCCGCGAGATCTACGAGGCGCCCGGCGCCATGGTGCTCATCACCGCGCACACCGAGCTCGAACACGTCACGCTGGAGCGGGAATTGGGCCGGTTCAAGCGGCACACCGATCAGCGTTGGGCCGAGCTGGTGTACGACGGGTTGTGGTACTCGCCGCTCAAGGACGCCCTCGAGAGCTTCGTCGCCAAGACCCAGGAGCACGTCTCGGGTGAGGTGCGCATGGTGTTGCACGGCGGCCACATCGCGGTCAACGGCCGGCGCAGCGCCGAATCCCTGTACGACTTCAACCTGGCCACCTACGACGAGGGCGACAGCTTCGACCAGTCGGCCGCAAAGGGTTTCGTCTACGTGCACGGGCTGTCGTCGAAGATCGCGTCCCGCCGGGACCAACAGTGACCGTCTCTCCGCGAGGCGCGAGAACGTGAGCACTCGCGAGGGGTCGCTGTGGGGTGGGCGGTTCGCCGACGGCCCGGCGGATGCGCTGGCCGCGCTGAGCAAGTCCACCCACTTCGACTGGGTGCTGGCCCCCTACGACATCGTCGCCTCGCGGGCGCACACCGTGATCCTGTTCCGGGCCGGGCTGCTGAACGAAGAGCAGCGCGACGGGTTGCTGGCCGGCCTGGACCAGCTCGCCTCGGACGTCGCCGACGGCAGCTTCGCGCCGCTGGTCACCGACGAAGACGTGCACGGGGCGCTGGAACGCGGGCTGATCGACCGGGTCGGACCCGACCTCGGCGGCCGCCTGCGCGCCGGCCGGTCGCGCAACGACCAGGTGGCCACGCTGTTCCGGATGTGGCTGCGCGACGCGGTGCGCCGGGTCGCCGCCGGGGCGCTGGACGTCGTCGCCGCGCTGGCCGCCCAAGCCGCCGCCCACCCCGGCGCCATCATGCCGGGTAAGACCCATCTGCAGTCCGCGCAGCCGGTGCTGTTGGCCCACCACCTGCTGGCGCACGCCCACCCGCTGCTGCGCGACGTCGACCGGATCGTCGACTTCGACAGGCGCGCCGGGGTGTCCCCGTACGGCTCGGGCGCGCTGGCCGGCTCGTCGCTGGGCCTGGATCCCGACGCGATCGCGGCGGAGCTCGGTTTCACCGCCGCGGCCGACAACTCGATCGACGCGACGGCCGCCCGGGATTTCGCCGCGGAGGCCGCGTTCGTGTTCGCCATGATCGGTGTCGACCTGTCCCGCCTGGCCGAGGACGTCATCCTGTGGAGCTCGACGGAATTCGGCTACGTCACCCTGCACGATTCGTGGTCGACCGGCAGCTCGATCATGCCGCAGAAGAAGAACCCCGACATCGCCGAGCTCGCGCGGGGCAAGTCCGGCCGGCTGATCGGGAACCTGACCGGCCTGCTGGCCACGCTGAAGGCCCAGCCGCTCGCCTACAACCGCGACCTGCAGGAAGACAAGGAACCGGTGTTCGATTCCGTCGCCCAGCTGGAACTGGTGTTGCCGGCGATGGCCGGGCTGCTGCGCAGCCTGACCTTCGACGTCGAGCGGATGGCCGCCCTGGCCCCGGCCGGCTACACGCTGGCCACCGACATCGCCGAATGGCTGGTGCGACAGGGGGTGCCGTTCCGCTCCGCGCACGAGGCCGCCGGGGCCGCGGTGCGCGCCGCGGAGCGGCGGGCCGTCGGACTCGACGAGCTGACCGACGACGAATTGGCCGCCATCAGCCCCGATCTCACGCCACAGGTCCGTGAGGTGCTGACGATCGAGGGCTCGGTGTCGTCGCGCGACGCGCGAGGCGGCACCGCGCCGGATCGGGTCGCCGAGCAGATCGAAGCCGTCCTGGCCAGCGCCGATAGGCTCAAAAGCCAGCTGCGCGACGACGATTGAGATGGGCTTGTTTTCCCTGACGGGCCGTGACAGGCAGACTAGACTTCGGCCTCACAGCGATCGGCTTGAACATTTGGGGCCGGGTCCTCGTCATCAAGGGGTGGAAGAACGATGAGCGTCGTCGCCGGCGTCTTCGGTGCGTTGCCGCCGCACCGATACTCGCAGCGCGAGCTCACCGACTTCTTCGTGAGCATCCCGGAGTTCGAGGGCTACGAAGACATCGTCCGGCAGCTGCATGCCAGCTCCAAGGTCGGCAGCCGCCACCTGGTGCTGCCGCTGGAGCAGTACCCCGCGCTGACCGACTTCGGCACGGCGAACCGGATCTTCACCGAGCACGCCGTGAAACTGGGCTGCGAAGCGCTGTCCGGCGCCCTCGACGAGGCGGGGCTGCGGCCGCGGGACGTCGACGTGCTCATCACCACCACCGTCACCGGCCTCAGCGTGCCCTCCGTGGACGCCCGGATCGCCGCGCAACTCGGCCTGCGCGACGACGTGCGCCGGGTGCCGCTGTTCGGCCTCGGGTGTGTCGCCGGCGCCGCGGGCGTGGCCCGCGTGAACGACTATCTGCGCGGCGCACCCGACGCCGTGGCCGCCCTGATCTCCGTCGAGCTCTGCTCGCTGACCTATCCCGGCTACACCCCGTCGCTGGCCGGCCTGGTCGGCAGCGCCCTGTTCGCCGACGGCGCCGCGGCGGTGGTGGCCGTCGGCGAGCGGCGTGCCGAACAACTGGCGCCGAGCGGGCCCACCATCCTCGACTCGCGCAGCCACCTGTACCCCGACTCGCTGCGCACCATGGGCTTCGACGTGGGCGCCACCGGCTTCGAGCTGGTGCTGTCCAAGGACGTCGCGGCCGTCGTCGAGCAGTACATCGAAGCCGATGTCACGCAGTTCCTCGCCGCGCACGGCTTGACCACGGGCGACATCGGCGCCTTCGTGAGCCACCCCGGCGGCCCCAAGGTCATCGAGGCCATCAACTCTGCACTCGGCCTGCCGCCGGAGGCACTCGAACTGACCTGGCGTTCGCTCGGCGAGATCGGCAACCTCTCGTCGGCGTCGGTGTTGCATGTGCTGCGCGACACCATGGCCAAGCCGCCGGCGAGTGGAAGCCCCGGCCTGATGCTCGCGATGGGTCCAGGGTTCTGTTCCGAATTGGTGTTGTTGCGTTGGCACTGATTTTGGCCCGTGCACTTCTACCGCAAGGCGTCGCTTCTTGGGCTTGAAAGTTTGGCGAGGGGATGCGGGCCGGCGTGGGACAGGCCCGTCGCGGGAGTATCGCTGTGAGTGACACGAGAGGCCGCCTTCGATGAACGGCAACACCGAAGAGCTGATCAAGGCTCTTCGCCAATCGCTGAAAGAAACCGAGCGGCTCAAGCGCGAGAACCGCGAATATCTTGGCTTGTTAGCCGAACGAGCGACCGAACCGGTGGCGGTGGTCGGCATGGGCTGCCGGTACCCGGGCGGCGTGGACTCACCGGAGGCGTTGTGGCAGATGGTGGTCGACGGCCGCGATGTGGTCTCGGAGTTCCCGGCGGACCGTGGCTGGAACTTGACGGGTTTGTTCGATGCGGATCCCGATGCCGTGGGCAAGTCCTACGCGCGGTGCGGCGGGTTCCTCTCGGACGTCGCGGATTTCGACGCGGCGTTCTTCGGGATAGCCCCCAGCGAGGCGCTGGCCATGGACCCGCAACAGCGGCTGCTGCTCGAGGTGTCCTGGGAGGCGCTGGAGCGGGCCGGCATCGACCCCGCCACCCTGCGCGGGTCGGCGACCGGCGTGTTCGCCGGGATATTCCACGGCTCCTACGGGGGGCAGGGACGGGTCCCGGGACACCTGGAGCGATACGGCCTGCGCGGCTCGACTTTGAGCGTGGCCTCGGGCCGGGTGGCCTATTCGCTGGGGTTCGAGGGGCCGGCCGTGTCGGTGGACACGGCGTGTTCGTCGTCGCTGGTGGCCCTGCACTTGGCGGCGCAGTCGTTGCGTGGCGGCGAATGCGATCTGGCGCTGGCCGGCGGAGTGACGGTGATGGCCACACCGGCGATGTTCATCGAGTTCAGCCGGCAACGCGCCCTGGCCGCCGACGGCCGGTGCAAGGCCTATGCGGGTGCCGCCGACGGCACCGGGTTCTCCGAAGGCGTCGGTGTGCTGGTGCTGGAGCGGCTGTCCGACGCCCGGCGGCACGGGCATCCGGTACTGGCCGTGATACGCGGGTCCGCGGTGAATCAGGACGGCGCGTCCAACGGCCTGGCGACGCCCAACGGGCCGTCGCAGCAACGGGTGATCCGGGCGGCGCTGGCCGATGCGCGGCTGGGCACGGCCGACGTCGATCTGGTCGAGGGCCACGGCACCGGCACCACGCTCGGCGATCCCATTGAGGCCCAAGCGGTGCTGGCGACCTACGGGCAGGACCGTCCGGCGGATCGGCCGCTGCGGCTGGGATCGATCAAATCGAACATGGGCCATACCTCGGCGGCCGCGGGTGCCGGCGGGGTGATCAAGATGGTGCAGGCGATCCGCCACGGCGTGATGCCCAAGACGCTGCACGTGGATGAGCCGACGCCGCACGTGGATTGGACCGCCGGGGCGGTGTCGCTGCTGACGGAGCAGCTGCCCTGGCCGGCGGTGGACCGGCCGCGCCGCGCGGGTGTCTCCTCGTTCGGCATCAGCGGCACCAATGCGCACGTCATCGTGGAGCAGTATGTCCCGGAGCGGGAAATCGGCACGCGCCCAAATGATGACGTGGTGGTGCCGTGGGTGCTCTCGGCCCGCTCGGGCGAGGCGCTGGCGAATCAGGCCGCGCGCCTGCTGGCCCGGGTGAAGGCCGATCCCGGGGTGCGGGTGTTGGACGTGGGCTGGTCGCTGATCGCGACGCGGTCGAGCTTCGAGCACCGGGCGGTCGTCGTGGGCGCCGACGGCGCGCAGTTGCTGCGTGGGCTGACGGCGTTGGCGGGCGGTGAACAGGGTGCGGGCCTGGTGACGGGCCGGGCGCAGCCGGTGGGCAAGACGGTGTTCGTGTTCCCCGGCCAAGGGTCGCAGTGGGCCGGCATGGGCGCTCAATTGCTGGACAGTTCAACGGTGTTCGCCGAGCACCTGCGGCGCTGCGCTGACGCGCTGTCCGACTACGTCGACTGGTCGCTGATCGACGTGATCCGCGGTGCCCCGGGCGCACCCGGATTGGACCGGGTGGACGTGGTGCAGCCGGCGCTGTGGGCGGTGATGGTGTCGCTGGCCGAACTGTGGCGCTCGGTGGGAGTGGTCCCCGATGCGGTGATCGGCCATTCGCAGGGCGAGATCGCGGCGGCTTATGTGGCGGG
This sequence comes from Mycobacterium sp. NGS17, assembly GCF_059813205.1. Lineage (NCBI taxonomy): Bacteria > Bacillati > Actinomycetota > Actinomycetes > Mycobacteriales > Mycobacteriaceae > Mycobacterium > Mycobacterium sp. NGS17. The sequence goes on from NZ_JCALED010000005.1 coordinate 54,758, forward strand.
GGCGCTGTCGCTTCAGGACGCCGCCCGGGTGGTCGCGCTGCGCAGCCGGCTGCTGGTGCGGTTGTCGGGCCGCGGCGGCATGGTCTCGTTGGCGTGCAGTCTGGCGCGCGCCGAGCAGCTGATCGCCGGTTGGGGCGAACGACTGAATATCGCGACAGTCAACGGTGTTGCGGCGGTGGTGGTGTCCGGCGAGGTGGACGCACTGGGCGAACTGATGCAACGGTGCGAAGCCGAGAATCTCCGTGCCCGCCGGATCGACGTCGACTACGCATCGCATTCCGCGCAGGTGGACGCGATTCGCGAGCCCCTCGCCGAGGCGCTGCACGGCCTCGAGCCGCGGTCCGCCGCGGTCGCCTTCTTCTCCACGGTCACCGGCGAACCGATGGACACCGCGCGCCTGGACGCCGACTACTGGTTCCAAAGCATCAGGCGCACCGTGCAATTCGAGCGCGCGGTGCGCAGCGCGTGCGACGCGGGCAATAGCACGTTCATCGAATGCAGCCCGCATCCGGTGCTGATGGCCGCCATCGAAGAAACCACGCCCGACGGCGAGCGGGGGTGCGTCATCCCCTCACTCGGCCGCGATGACGGTGGCCTGGACCGCTTCTGGCTCTCGGTCGCCCAAGCCCACGTCGCGGGCGTGGCCGTGGACTGGCGCGCCGCGATGGCCGGCCTGGGTGGCCGGGTCGTCGACCTGCCGACGTATGGGTTTGTCCGCCAACACTTTTGGCTTCCCGGTGGTGCGACGGGCTCGCAAGACGTCACCACCTTGGGGCTGGCCGCCGCCGAGCACGGATTGCTCGGCGCCGTGGTACCGCGGCCCGATTCCGGCGGTGTGGTGCTGACGGGCCGGTTGTCGACGGCGGACCATCCGTGGCTGGCCGATCACGCGGTGGGCGAGACCGTGTTGTTCCCGGGGGCCGGATTCGTCGAGTTGGCCATCCGCGCGGGCGACGAGGTCGGCGCCGCGGTGCTCGACGAGCTGACCCTGTCGGCTCCGCTGCTGTTGCCGGCCGCCGAGGGTGTGCGGGTACAACTGGTGGTCGGCGCGGCCGACGAGTCGGGCGCGCGGCGGTTGTCGGTGTATTCCGCTGGCGCCCAGCCGGATTCGGACTGGGTGTTGCATGCCCAGGGGGCGTTGCGGCCCGGCACGGTGACGCCGGCCGCGGAGCTTTCGGTATGGCCGCCCGCCGGGGCGACCGCGGTGGACGTCGCCGGGGCCTATGCGCGGCTGGCGCAGCGGGGCTACGGATACGGCGACGCCTTCAAGGGTCTGCGGGCCGTGTGGCGGCGCGGCGAGGAGGTCTTCGCCGAAGTCGCGGTGCCCGAGGCCGGCGCCCAGGACGGCGGCTTCGGAGTGCACCCCGTGCTCCTGGATGCCGCGCTGCATGCGGTCGGCGTCGCCACCGAGCAGGATCAGACCGTGTTGCCGTTCTCGTGGCAGGGTGTGTCGTTGCACGCATCGGGTGCGTCGCGCGCGCGGGTCCGCATCGCACCGGCCGGCGCCGGCTCGGTCTCGGTGGAATTGGCCGACGGGACAGGGCTCCCGGTGCTGACCGTGCGATCGCTGGCCATGCGTCCGGTCTCGGCCGAGCAGTTGACGGCGGCTCCCGCGCAGCGCTTCGAGGGATTGTTCGACGTGACGTGGTCGCCGATCGCGCTGGGCGGCGGCGCCGGTGGCGCCGAGGCCTCGGTGTGGGAACTCGGCGATCACGGGGGCGACGTCGTGAAGGCGGTGCACGCCGCGGCCACCGAGATATTGGCGGCGCTGCAGTCTCATGTGCGCGACGAAAGCGGCGCGATGCTGGCCGTGCGGACGCGCGGCGCGGTCGCCCTTGCCGGGGAGGATGTTTCGGATCTGGCCGGCGCCGCGGTGTGGGGCCTGGTGCGCTCCGCGCAAGCCGAGCACCCGGGGCGGATGGTGCTGATCGACTCCGACGGCTCGATCGACGCCCGCGCGGTGATCGATTGTGGCGAGCCGCAAGTCGTGATCCGGCAGGGTGTGGCGTATGCGGCTCGGTTGCGCCCGGTGCGCTCCGCCGTCGGGCTGCCCGACGCGGTCTGGCGGCTGGATGCCGGCGGGGAGGGAACGCTGGAGGATCTGGTCGTAAGCTCTTGCCCGCGAACCGAATTGACCGGCGGGCAGGTGCGGGTGGCGGTGGCCGCGGTCGGGGTGAACTTCCGGGATGTCCTGGTGGCTCTGGGCATGTACCCGGGGGGCGGGCAGCTGGGGGCCGAGGGCTCCGGCGTGGTCGTCGAGGCGGGGCCCGGCGTGACCGGTCTGGCCGTCGGCGACGCGGTGATGGGCTTGCTGGGGGTCGTCGGTTCCGAGGCGGTGGTGGATCAGCGGGTGGTGACACCGGTGCCGCCGGGACTGTCGCTGGTCGCGGCGGCGGGGGTGCCGGTGGTCTTCCTGACGGCGCTGTACGGGCTGTCGGTCCTGGGCGAGCTGCGCGCCGGCGAACGGGTCCTGGTGCACACCGCCACCGGCGGGGTGGGCATGGCCGCGGTACAGCTCGCAAGGCACTGGGGCGCCGAGGTGTTCGTCACCGCCAGCCGCGGCAAGTGGGACACACTGCGCGCGATGGGTTTCGAGGACGACCACATCGGCGATTCGCGCACGACGGATTTCGAGGCGAAATTCGCGTCGGCCACCGGCGGCGCCGGGTTCGACGTCGTGCTCAACTCCCTGGCCGGCGAGCTCACCGACGCGTCGCTGCGGCTGTTGGCTCCCGGCGGCCGATTCATCGAGATGGGTAAGACCGACGTGCGCGATCCGCACGCCGTCGCCGCCCAGTATCGGGGCGCGCGGTATCGGGCGTTCGACCTGATGGAGGCCGGCCCCGAGCGCACGGCGGCCATGCTGACCGAGATCGTGGAACTGTTGGGCGAAGGCGTCGTGAAACCGTTGCCGTTGAAGACCTTTGACGTTCGCTGCGCCTCGGCGTCCTATCGATATGTCAGCCAGGCGCGTCACATCGGCAAGGTCGCGCTGACCGTCCCGTCGGGGCCAGGCGCAGCGCTCAGCGGCTGCGGTGGCGGGCTGGCGGGGGCCAGCGTGGTGATCACCGGTGGCACCGGAATGGCCGGTTCGGCGCTGGCCCGCCACCTCGTTGACCGCTACGGGGTGGCCCACGTGGTGTTGGTCAGCCGCGCCGGCGCCGGGGCCGCCGGGGTCGCCGAACTGGTGGCCGAACTGCGGGAGGCCGGCGCGCAGGTGTCGGTGGTGGCCTGCGATGTCGCGGACCGCGAAGCGGCGTCGGCGATGCTGGCCGAGATACCGGCGCAGTATCCGCTGCGCGGAATCGTGCATGCCGCGGGCATTCTCGACGATGGGTTGATCTCGTCGCTGACCCCGGATCGGGTGGACGCGGTGCTGCGCGCCAAGGTCGACGGGGCCTGGAACCTGCACGAGCTCACCCGGCACCTGGATCTCTCGGCGTTCGTGGTGTTTTCGTCGATGGCCGGGATCGTGGGGACCCCGGGCCAGGCCAACTACGCGGCGGCCAACAGTTTCCTCGATGGGCTGGCCGCCTACCGGCGCGCCCACGGACTTCCGGGACTGTCGCTGGCCTGGGGCCTGTGGGAGCAGGCCTCCGCGATGACCGCGCACCTCGGCGATCGCGACAAGGCCCGGATGAGCAGGATCGGGTTGGCACCGCTGTCCACCGAACAGGCGCTGGCGGCCTTCGACGCCGCGATGCTGGTCGACAGGCCGGTGCTGGTTGCCGCCCGGGTGGACCGGGCCGCCCTGGCCGAGAACGCCGCCGCGCTGCCTGGACTGCTGCGGGAACTCGTGGCCGCGCCGGCCCGGCGCGTCATCGACGACACGGACGTCACCGCCTCGACGAGCGGGCTATCGGCGCGTCTGCACGGCCTGACTCCCGAGGCACGGCAGCGCGAGCTGGTCGACCTGGTTTGCGGCAACGCGGCGATGGTGCTGGGCGTGCCCAATCCGGCGGACATCGACGCCGGCCGCGCCTTCCAGGAATTGGGGTTTGATTCACTGACCGCGGTCGAACTGCGGAACCGCCTCAAAAACGCGACGGGCCTTACCCTTTCACCGACTTTGATATTCGACTACCCGACGCCTGCCGTGCTGGCGACGCAGCTGGACACCCAACTGGCCGGCACCGCCGGCGCCGTCGATCAGCCGAGCCTGAGTCGCTTCAACGACATAACCCGGGAACTGCAGGCGCTGCTCGGCGCCCCGAACTGGACCGCCGACGACAAGTCGGTGCTGCGCGCCCGCATTCACAACCTGCTCGCCGCGCTCGGCCCGGACGATCATTCCGACGCCGAACACCTCGACGACGACCTCGCCGCCGCCACCGAAAGCCAACTCTTTGCGATCCTCGATGAAGAACTCGGCCGCTGACACCCCACAAGGAGCAACGATGCCGGGCACCACGCAGCACGTCGACTACCTGAAACGCCTCACGGCGGATCTCAGGCGGACCCGGCGGCGCGTCGCGGAATTGGAAGACCGGCTTTCCGAGCCCGTCGCCGTGGTGGGCATGGCGTGCCGCTACGCCGGTGGCGTCCAATCGCCAGAAGACTTGTGGCAACTGGTGCTCGAGGGCCGCGACACGGTGTCGGATTTCCCCGCCGACCGTGGCTGGGACGTCGAGGGGTTGTACGACCCCGACCCCGATAGCAAGGGGAAGATGTACACCCGCCAGGGCAGCTTCCTGCAGGGCGCGGGCGACTTCGACGCCGGTTTCTTCGGCATCGGGCCCAGCGAGGCGCTCGCCATGGATCCCCAGCAGCGGGTGATGCTGGAGATCTGCTGGGAAGCGTTGGAGCGCGCGGGCATTGACCCGTTCGCGTTGCGGGGCTCGGCGACCGGGGTGTTCGCGGGGGTCATTCACGCCGGCTATGGCGGCGAGGTGAAGGGAGAGCTCGAGGGCTACGGGCTGACCGGTTCGACGCTGAGCGTGACCTCGGGCCGGGTGTCCTATGTGTTGGGCCTGGAAGGCCCGGCCGTGTCGGTGGACACCGCGTGTTCGTCGTCGTTGGTCTCCATGCATCTGGCCGCGCAGTCGCTGCGGTCCGGGGAGTGCGATTTGGCGCTGGCCGGCGGGGTGACCGTCATGGCCACGCCCGCGGCCTTCGTCGAGTTCAGCCGCCAGCGCGCGCTGGCCCCCGACGGTCGCTGCAAGGTGTACGCCGGTGCGGCGGACGGGACTTCGTGGTCGGAGGGCGCGGGTGTGCTGGTGCTGGAACGGCTGGCCGACGCGCGGCGCCTTGGCCATCCCGTCTTGGCCGTGCTGCGCGGCACGGCGGTGAATCAGGACGGCGCGTCCAACGGGTTGACCGCTCCCAACGGGCCCTCACAGCAGCGGGTGATCCGGGCGGCGCTGGCCAACGCCGGACTGGCGGCGGCGGACGTGGATGCGGTCGAGGGCCACGGAACCGGAACGGTGCTCGGGGATCCCATCGAGGCCCAGGCCCTGCTGGCGACCTACGGGCAGGAACGTCCCGCGGACCGGCCGCTGTGGTTGGGCTCGATCAAATCCAACATCGGGCACACCTCGGCCGCGGCGGGTGTGGCCGGGGTGATCAAGATGGTGCAGGCGATCCGGCACGGGGTGCTGCCCAAGACGCTGCACGTGGATATCCCGTCACCGCACGTGGATTGGTCGGCCGGGGCGGTGTCGCTGTTGACCGAGCCGCGGCCGTGGCCGGAGCACGGCGGGATACGGCGGGCGGGCGTGTCGTCGTTCGGGATCAGCGGCACCAACGCGCACGTGATCGTCGAGCAAGCGCCTTCCGAACCGGTCCCGGAGCCTGCGCCTGACGATGCGAATCCGGTTATCCCGTGGGTGATTTCGGCGCGCTCGCCCGAAGCCCTTGCCGGTCAGGCGCAGCGACTGCTGGATCGGCTCGACGCCGATGCGGGCGTGCGGCCGGTCGACGTGGGTGTGTCGCTGGCGACCACCCGGGCGGCCTTCGAGCATCGGGCGGTGCTGCTGGGCGCCGACCGCGAGACCCTGGCGGCGGGGTTGGCGGGGCTGGCGTCCGGGCGGCCGGACGCGGGCGCGCTGGTCGGCCGGACTCGGTCGGTGGGCCAGCGGGTGTTCGTGTTCCCGGGCCAGGGCTCGCAGTCGCTCGGGATGGGCGCCGAGCTGTACGGGCGATTTCCCGTATTCGCCCGCGCTTTCGACGAAGCCGTCGCGGCGGTCGACGCCCATGCGCGGTTACCCCTGCGCGAGGTGATGTGGGGCAGCGACCCGGAGTTGTTGCAGAGCACCGAGTTTGCCCAGCCGGCGTTGTTCGTCCTGGAAGTCGCGTTGGCCGCGTTGTGGCAGTCCTTCGGTGTGACACCGGACGTGGTGATCGGCCATTCGGTCGGCGAGATCGCCGCGGCGCACGTGGCCGGGGCGCTGTCGCTGCCCGATGCGGCACGGCTGGTGGCGGCGCGCGGCCGGTTGATGGCCGCGCTGCCCGCCGGCGGCGTGATGGTCGCGGTGACCGCGACGGAAGCGGAGGTGGCCCCGTTGCTCAACGGCGCGGTGAGCATCGCCGCGGTGAACGGCCCGCGATCGCTGGTGCTCTCCGGCGAAAAATCCGCGGTGACGGCGATCGCGGACCGGCTGGCGGCCGCCGGCGCCAGGGTGCACCGGCTGGCGGTCTCGCACGCGTTTCACTCGCCGCTGATGGAGCCGATGACGCGGGACTTCGCGGCGGTGGCCGACGGCGTGGCGGCGGGCGAGCCGCGAATCGCGTTGGTGTCCAACCTGACCGGGCAGCTGGCCGGCCCCGGCTACGGGTCCACCGGGTACTGGGTCGACCACGTGCGCCAGCCGGTGCGATTCGTCGACGGGGTGCGGGTGGCCGAATCCCTGGGTGCCGGTGTCTTCCTGGAGGTGGGTCCGGGCGCGGCGTTGACGTCCGCGGTGGAGCAATCCCTGACGACCGACCGCGCGGCCTCGGTGGTGACCATGGCCAAGGGGCGCCCCGAAGTGGAGTCGCTGCTGCGGGCGGCCGGCCAGCTGTTCACGGCCGGGACCGAGGTGCGGTGGGCCGCGGCCTTCGCCGACTCCAACGCCCGGCGCGTCGAGCTGCCGACGTATGCCTTTGTGCGGCGCCACTTTTGGCTATCCAGCGATTCGGTGGGCTCGGCCAACATCGCCAGCCTGGGTTTGGCCGAGGCCGAGCACGCGCTGTTGGGCGCGGTGGTGGACCGCCCGGATTCCGGCGGCGTGGTGTTGACGGGCCGGCTTTCGCTGGCCGCTCAGCCGTGGCTGGCCGACCACGCGGTCGCCGGCACGGTGCTGTTTCCGGGGGCCGGCTTCGTCGAGTTGGCGTTGCGGGCCGGCGACGAGGCCGGCTGCTCGGTGATCGAGGAGTTGACGCTGTCCGCGCCGCTGTCGGTGCCGGCGGCCGGTGTGGTGCACCTCCAGGTGGTCGTAGCCGCCGCCGGCGAGGCCGGAACGCGTTCGGTCGCGGTGTATTCGCGTGCCGCGCAATCCGATTGGGTGCTGCACGCCGAAGGCGTGCTGAGCGACGGTGCACCCGCGCCGGGCGCCGACCTGTCGGTGTGGCCGCCGCCGGGTGCGGACCCGGTGGATGTGACCGGTGCGTACGACGGCCTGGCCGCCCGGGGCTACGGATATGGACCCGCCTTTCGGGGGTTGCGGGCCGTCTGGCGAAGGGGGACCGAGACTTTCGCCGAGGTGGAGCTGTCGCACCAGGCCGGAGTGTCGACCGGTGGCTTCGGCATCCATCCGGTGGTGCTGGATGCGGCGCTGCACGCGCTGGGAGTGTCCGACGCGCAGGTCGAGACAGTGTTGCCGTTCTCGTGGCAGCAAGTGAGTTTGAATGCGGCCGGCGCATCGCGGGTTCGGGTCAGGCTGGCGCAGGTCGGTTCGGGTGCCGTGTCGGTCGAGCTGGCCGACTCGTCCGGGCTGCCCGTCTTGTCGGTGGGCGCGCTGGTGACGCGCCCCGTGTCGGCCGATCAGCTGACCGCGGCCGTGGCGGCCCGCTCCGGCAGCGGGGAACTGCTCGAGGTGGTGTGGTCGCCGGTCCCGCTGCCCGGCGACGACCTTGGGGAGAAGTTCACCGTCTGGGAGCTACCGGCCACGGGCTCGGGCACGGTGCGCTCCGTCTACGCCGCGACCCACCAGGCACTGGGCGCGCTGCAACCCTGGCTGACAGGTGAGGCGGCCGGCGTCCTGGCGGTGGTGACCCGCGGGGCGGTGAGCCTGACGGGCGAGGACGTCGCGGACCTGGCCGGCGCCGCGGTGTGGGGGCTGACGCGGTCCGCCCAGGCCGAGAACCCGGGCCGCGTCGTGTTGGTCGACACCGACGGCACACTCGATGTCGCAACGGTGATCGGTTGTGGTGAGCCGCAATTGATGGTGCGCGCGGGTGTGGCCTACAGCGCCCGGCTGAAACCGGCCGACCGGCGACCCCTGCTGCAGCTGCCCGACCCGCCGTCGGTGTGGCGGCTGGCCGCCGGCGACGCCGGAACGCTCGAGGATCTGGCGGTGCAGGAGACCGGGCCGGCGCCGTTGCAGGCCGGTCAGGTGCGGGTGGCGGTCGGCGCGGCCGGGGTGAACTTCCGCGACGTGCTGGTGGCGCTGAACATGTACCCGGGGGCCGCGCAGCTGGGCGCCGAGGGCGCGGGAATCGTCACCGAACTCGGCGCGGGCGTGACGGATGTGGCCGTCGGGGACGCGGTCATGGGGATCTTCGGGCTGGCCGGCTCCGAGGCAGTGGTGGATCGCCGCTTGGTGACCCGGGCGCCGCAGGGCTGGTCGACGGCTCAGGCCGCGGCCGTGCCGGTGGTGTTCTTGACGGCCTATTACGGGCTGTCGGTGCTGGCGGGCTTGCGGGCAGGGCAGCGAGTTCTGGTGCACGCCGCCACCGGCGGCGTGGGCATGGCGGCGGTGCAGCTGGCCCGGCACTGGGGCGCGGAGGTGTTCGCGACCGCCAGCCAGGGTAAGTGGGACACGTTGCGCGCCATGGGATTCGACGATGCGCACATCGCCGATTCCCGGACGCTGGATTTCGAACAGAAATTCGCCGCCGGCGTGGACGTGGTGCTCAACTCCCTGGCCGGGGAGTTCAACGACGCGTCGCTGCGTCTGCTGGGGCCCGGCGGGCGCTTCATCGAGATGGGCAAGACCGATCTGCGTGACCCGGATGCCGTCGCATCGGCGCACCCCGGGGTGATGTATCGCGCGTTCGATCTGATGGAGGCCGGCCCGGACCGCATCGCCGAGATGCTGGCGGAATTGATGGGGCTGTTCGCGGCGGGTGTCCTGGCGCCGTTGCCCGTCAAGGTTTTCGACGCCCGCAGCGCCGCCGACGCCTACCGGTTCGTCAGCCAGGCCCGCCACATCGGCAAGGTCGTGCTCACCATGCCGGACGGGCCCGCCGGGCTGGCCGGCGGCACCGCGCTGATCACCGGCGGCACCGGCATGGCGGGTTCTGCGGTGGCGCGGCACCTCGTCGGGCGGCACCGGGTGCCCCACGTGATGCTGGTCAGCCGCAGCGGTGAACGCGCCGACGGCATCTCCGGGCTCGCCGCCGAATTGCGCGAGGCGGGAGCCTCGGTGGCGGTAGTGGCGTGCGATGTCGGCGACCGCGACGCCGTCGCGGCGTTGCTGGCACAAGTGCCGGAACGATACCCGCTGCGGTCGGTGTTCCACGCGGCCGGCGTGCTCGACGACGCGGTGATCGCGTCGCTGACGCCCGCGCGCATCGACACGGTGTTGCGGGCCAAAGTGGATGGCGCCTGGAACCTGCACGAGCTCACCAAAGAGCTGGATTTGTCTGCGTTCGTGGCGTTTTCGTCGATGGCGGGCATCGTGGGCGCGCCGGGCCAAGCCAATTACGCCGCGGCCAACAGCTTCCTCGACGCGCTGGCGGCGCATCGCCGCGCCCACGGCCTGCCGGGCCTGTCGGTGGCGTGGGGGATGTGGGAGGAGACCTCCACGATGACCCGACACCTCGGTGAGCGTGACAAGGCCAGGATGACCCGGGCCGGTCTGAGCGCGTTGTCCACTCGGCAGGCGCTGGACCTGCTGGACGCTGCGCTGCTGACCGAACACCCCATGGTGGTGGGCACCCGACTGGACAGGGGAGCGCTGGCCCACCACAGCGACACGCTGCCGCCGTTGCTGAGCCAGTTGGCCGCCCGGCCGGCGCGTCGCGTCCTGGAACACACCGACATGGTGTCCCTGACGGGCCTGCGGGCGCGCCTGGAGGGCATGACCCCCGAACAGCGGCACAGCGAATTGGTCGAACTGGTCTGCAGCAACGCGGCCGCGGTACTGGGCCACAGCACCGCGGACGTCAACGCCGACGATGCGTTCGGCGACCTCGGCTTTGACTCGCTGACCGCCGTCGAACTGCGCAACCGGCTGAAAATCGCCACCGGGCTTACCCTTTCGCCCACGCTGATCTTCGACCAGCCCACGCCGGGCGCGCTTGCCGAACACCTCGAGACCCAGCTGGCCACCAGTGCCCCGGAAGGGGCGACTGTCACGACGCCCGATCGCATGACCCGCTTCAACGACATCGCCCGAGAGCTGCAGGCGCTGCTCAACCAGGCCGATCTGAGTCCCGGCGACAAGGCGCAGGTCATCGCCCGGCTGGAAGGCCTGTTGGGCGGCGTGGCGGTGGCGTCACCCGCGCCGCTCCTGCCGGCCCCCGAGGACGCGTTCGACGACGACATCTCCACCGCCACCGAGAGCCAGCTTTTCGCAATCCTCGACGATGAAGTCGGCCCCTGATCTTGCCATCGACAGACGTAGCGATCATCGGGCTGGCATGCAGGTTCCCCGCCGCGGCGAGCCCCGGCGCGTTCTGGCGCCTGATCCGCGACGGGCGGGAGGCCACTGAATTCAGCGGTGACCCCGGCGGATTCGACGCCGACTTCTTCAATGTGTCACCGCGCGAGGCGTGCGCGATGGATCCCCGCCAACGCCTGGCCCTCGAACTGAGCTGGGAGCTGTTCGAAGACGCCTTCCTGCTGCCGGAACTGGTTCGGGGAGAGCCGGTTTCGGTGTACCTCGGGGCGATGACGGATGACTATGCCGCGCTGACGCTGCGCGACCTCGCCGACAACCTGGACCACCACACCTTCACCGGGATCAGCCGGGCGATGATCGCCAACCGCATCTCGTATGCCTTCGGGTTGCAGGGGCCCAGCATGACCGTCGATTCCGGCCAGTCGTCATCTCTGGTGGCGGTGCACCTCGGCTGCGAAAGCGTGGCCTCCGGTCAGTCGACGCTGGCGATCGCGGGCGGGGTCCACCTCAACCTGGCCGACGAAATCACCATGCTGGAACGGGAATTCGGTGCGGTGTCGGCGTCGGGCCACACCTATGCGTTCGATCGGCGCGCCGACGGCTACGTGCGGGGTGAAGGCGGCGGGCTGGTGCTGCTGAAGCCCTTGCCGGCGGCGCTGCAGGACGGTGACCGCATCCGCGCGGTCATTCGCGGCAGCGCCGTCGTCAATGCCGGACACAGCGCGACCGCCCAGACCGTGCCGTCGGCGCGCAGCGAAGCCGACGTGATCCGGCGCGCGCTCGCCGATGCCGGCCTGCGCGGCAGCGACATCGACTACATCGAGGCCCACGGCACGGGGACGAAGGTCGGCGACGCGGTCGAAGCTCAGGCGCTGGGGGAGATCTTCGCCGAGCGCGCCCACGATCGGGTGCCGGTGGGATCGGTGAAGACCAACACCGGCCACGCCGGAGCCGCCGCGGGAATCGCGGGCCTGCTCAAGGCCGTACTGGCGATCGAACATGGCGCCATCCCACCCAGCCTCAACTACGCCGAGTCCCAGGGTGACCTCAATGGTTTTGGGCTGCAGGTCAACACCGCGCTGACGCCGTGGCCGCCGGCGGACCATCCACGGCGAGCCGGGGTGTCCTCGTTCGGAATGGGCGGCACCAACGCGCACCTCGTCCTCGAGCAGCCCCCCGTCCAGCAGAAATCGGGCCGACCCGAACCGCCGGCGGACGCAGGCGGGGCGTTGCCGTGGGTGCTGTCGGCCCGCTCCGAGCAGGCGCTGGCCAACCAGGCGCAACGGTTGTCGGCCCATGTCGCCGAACGGCCTGATCTGAGCCCCCTCGACATCGCCTGGTCGTTGGTCAGCAACCGGACGGCCTTCGAGCACCGCGCGGTGGTAGTCGGCGACGACCGCCCCACGCTGGCAAGGGGTTTGGCGGCCCTCGCGGCGGGCGAGTCATCGCCGGATGTGGCGGTGGGTCGCGAGACGCCGTCGGGCAAGACCGTCTTCGTGTTCCCGGGCCAGGGGTCGCAGTGGTTGGGAATGGGACGACAGCTCTATGACCGGTTCGACGTGTTCGCCCGGGCCTTCGACGAGGCTGTCGCCGCGGTGGACGCCCATCTGCGGCTGCCGCTTCGTGAGGTGATGTGGGGAGCGGACCCGGAGTTGTTGCGCAGCACCGAGTTTGCCCAGCCGGCGTTGTTCGTGCTCGGAATCGCGCTGACGGCGTTGTGGCGGTCGGTCGGCATAGCGCCGGATGTGGTGATGGGCCACTCGGTCGGCGAGATCGCCGCGGCATGTGTGGCCGGCGTGCTGTCGCTCGCGGATGCCGCGCGCATGGTGGCGGCGCGGGGACGGTTGATGGCGGGGCTGCCCGCCGGCGGGGTGATGGTGGCCGTCGGCGCCGGTGAGGCCGAGGTGGCTGGGTTGCTGACCGACGAGGTGAGCATCGCCGCGGTCAACGGTCCCAACGCGGTGGTGCTTTCGGGCGCGCAGGCGCCGGTGGAAGCGGTGGCGGACCGGCTCGCCCGCGAGGGCCGGCGCGTGCATCGGCTGGCCGTGTCGCACGCGTTTCATTCGGCCCTGATGCGGCCCATGGTGGCGGAATTCTCCGCGGCGGTGGCCGGCATCGAGGTGGCGGCGCCGCGAATCGGGTTGGTGTCCAACGTGACCGGGCGGCTGGCGGACGCCGGGTATGGGTCGCCGCAGTACTGGGCGGCGCATGTCGGTCAGCCGGTGCGCTTTTTCGAGGGCGTACGCGCCGCCGAGGCGGCCGGCGCCGAACTCTTCGTGGAACTGGGTCCAGGCGCCTCGCTCACCGCGGCGGTGGACCAATCGCTGAGCGCCGAGCGCGCCCTGTCGCTGCCGACGATGGCCAAGGACCGGCCTGAGACGGAATCGCTGATGCGCGCGGTCGGCCAGTTGTTCACCCGCGGCCTCGATCCGAACTGGGCGGCCCTGTTCGCCGGGCGCAACGCGCGACGGGTCGAGTTGCCGACGTATGGCTTTGCGCGGCAGAGGTTTTGGCTGGGCGCCGGTGCGGCGGGGAGTTCGCCGGCCACGTCCACCCGAACACCCGACCTGGCGCACCGGCTGCACGGACTGGCGCCCGACGACCAGCACCGGCTGCTGGTGGAGCTGGTTTGCGAGCATGCGGCGGCGGTGTCGGGGCATCCGGGCGGCGACGCCATCGACTCCGATCGCGCATTCGGCGACCTCGGCTTCGATTCGATGGTCGGGGTCGAGCTGCGCAACCGCCTCACCGGCCATACCGGCCTGGCTTTGTCGCGAACGCTGATCTTCGATTACCCGACGCCGGCAGCGCTGGCCGACCATCTTCGCCGGCAGCTGCTGCATGACGAGGCGGGCGAATCGGAGGAGGAGAAGATCTGGTCGGCGGTGCGCAGGATTCCGGTGCGCGAGCTTCGCAGAACCGGATTGCTCGAAAAACTGCTATTGCTCGCCGGCGCCCCGGAAACTGCCGTCCCCGACGGAAATGTAAGTGCCGACGAGATCGACTCGTTGAGCCCCGAGGCATTAATCGCGATGGCGCTCAGCCCGGCGGACGAGGATGACGCCGAATGACGAATTCTGCTCTGGCGGATATGATTACGCGGACCCAAGATCAGCTTGATCAGACACGTGTTGAATACGCGAGTCTTTGCGCCACCAAACGGAACCGCATAAACTTCCTCGCATTAAGAGGTCCTTTTCCGCTGGGCAATCAAGAGGGTAGAAGATGAGCGTCATCGCGGGTGTATTCGGCGCGTTGCCGCCACATCGGTATAGCCAACGTGAAATCACCGACGCGCTAGTCGAATTGCCCGCGTTGAAGGAGCATGAAGGCGTCGTCCGGCGCCTGCACGCGGCCGCCAGGGTCAACGGGCGCCACTTCGTGCTGCCCCTCGAGCGGTACGGCGAGTTGACCGATTTCGACGCGACCAACGAGATCTTCATCGACAAAGCCGTGGATTTGGGCTGCGACGCACTGCTGGGCGCTCTCGACGAGGCCGGGCTACAACCGCACGACATCGACATGATCGCCACCACGACGGTCACCGGCATCGCGGTCCCGTCGCTCGACGCCCGGATCGTCGGGCGGCTCGGCCTGCGGGCGGACGTGCGCCGGGCCCCGCTGTTCGGGCTGGGCTGCGCGGCCGGCGCGGCGGGCGTCGGACGGCTGCACGATTACCTGCGGGGTGCGCCCGACGGCGTCGCCGCCCTGCTGTCGGTCGAGCTGTGTTCGCTCACCTTTCCGACGGTCAGGCCGACCGTGTCCGGACTGGTCGGGACGGCCATGTTCGGTGACGGCGCCGCGGCCGTGGTCGCAGTCGGCGACCGTCGCGCCGAGCGGCTGAATTCCGCAGGGCCGGACGTCGTGGATTCGCGCAGCCGTCTGTACCCCGAATCGCTGCACATCATGGGCTGGAACATCGGCGCGGACGGCATGCAACTGACGATGTCGCCCGAACTGCCGGACATCATCGACCGTTACCTGGCCGACGACGTGAACGGTTTCCTCGCCCAACATGGCCTGACCAAGGACGACATCGGCGCCTGGGTGACCCACCCGGGCGGCCCCAAGGTGATCACCACGATCGCCAAGAGCCTCGAACTGCCGCCCGACGCGCAGGAATTGACCTGGCGCTCGCTCGGGGAGGTCGCCAACCTGTCCTCGGCCTCGGTGCTGCACATCCTGCGCGACACCATGGCCAAGCCGCCGCCCGGCGGCAGCCCCGGGCTCATGCTCGCGATGGGTCCCGGCTTCGGCTCCGAACTGGTGTTGCTGCGCTGGCACTGAATTCGCTAATCGACTCGCGAAATCCCCTGCGCATCACTGTCATTCGAGTAGCTCGGAGAGCTCCAGCCAGCGGGTCTCCGTCTCGGCGACCTCGTCGTGGAGCGCGCGCAACTCGCCTGTGAGCCGGGTGATGCCGACATGGTCGGATTGGTCGTGCGCGGCGAGTTCCGTGTGCTTGTCCTCGATCCGGCCCGCCAACCGCGCAAGTTGGCGATCGAGGGAGGCCACCTCTTTTTCCGCGGCGCGGCGTTGCGCGCCGGACATTTCCGACGAACCGGCCGGCGCGCGTTCCGGCGTGGGTTCCGGCGCCGCAACGGTGCGCCGGCCGGCCAGTTGCAGATACTCGTCGACGCCGCCGGGCAGATGGCGCAGCCGGCCGTCGAGCACCGCGTACTGCTGATCGGTGACCCGCTCCAGCAGGTAGCGGTCGTGCGAGACGACGATCAGGGTGCCCGCCCACGAGTCCAGCAGATCCTCCATCGCGGCCAAGGTGTCGGTGTCGACGTCGTTGGTCGGCTCGTCGAGCAGCAACACATTGGGCTCGGCCAACAGCGTCAGCATCAGCTGCAGCCGCCGCCGCTCACCGCCGGAGAGATCCTCGACGCGGGCGGACAGCTGGCCGCGCGCGAACCCGAGCCGCTCCAGCAGCTGCGCCGGGGTGGCCTCGCGTCCGTCGACCTGATAACCGCCCTGCAGCCTGCCCAGCACATCGGCGATCCGGTCGCCGCCCACGCCGGCCAGCGCATCGCCCTGCTGGTCGAGCACCGCCAGCCGCACCGTCTTGCCGCGTTTGACGCGCCCCGCGTCCGGCGTGACGGTGCCGTCGATCAAGCCCAGCAGCGTCGACTTGCCGGCGCCGTTGGCCCCGACGATGCCGGTCCGCTCGCCGGGCGCGATCCGCCACTCGATGTCGCGCAGCACCGGGCGGCCACTGAGAGGTGGGTAGGAGACCGACACGTCGAGCAGGTCGACCACGTCCTTGCCCAGCCGGGCGGTGGCCAGCTTGGCCAGCTCGACGGTGTTGCGCAGTGGCGGCACGTCGGCGATCAGCTGGTTGGCCGCCTCGATCCGGAATTTGGGCTTGGAGGTGCGCGCCGGGGCCCCGCGGCGCAGCCACGCCAACTCCTTGCGCATCAGGTTTTGCCGCTTGGCCTCGGCGACGGCGGCCATCCGGTCCCGTTCGACGCGTTGCAGGACGTAGGCCGCGTATCCGCCGTCGAACGGTTCGACGACGCCGTCGTGCACCTCCCACGTGGTGGTGGCGACTTCGTCGAGGAACCAGCGGTCATGGGTCACCAGCAGCAGGCCGCCGGTGTTGCGTGCCCAGCGTTGGCGCAGGTGGCCGGCCAGCCAGGTGATGCCCTCGATGTCCAGGTGATTGGTGGGCTCGTCGAGCGCGATGACGTCCCACTCGCCAACCAGCAACCTGGCCAGCTGCACCCGGCGGCGCTGACCGCCGGACAGCGTGGCAACCGTTGCCTCCCAGGCGATGTCGGAGACCAGACCGGCGACCACGTCGCGGACCCGCGCGTCACCGGCCCACTGGTGTTCGTCCGCCGCACCGACCAGGGTCCAGCCCACGGTGTGGTCCGGGTCCAGGGTGTCGGCCTGGCTCAGCGCGCCGACCCGCAACCCGCCGCGCCGGGTGACCCGGCCCGAATCGGGCCGTTGCCGGCCGGTGAGCAGCCGCAGCAGGCTGGATTTGCCGTCGCCGTTGCGCCCGACGATGCCGATGCGCGCGCCGTCGTTGACGCCGACCGTGATCGACCCGAACACCACCTGGGTCGGGTATTCGAGGTGTACGGCCTCGGCTCCGAGTAGGTGCGCCACCGGCCCGACCCTACTGGCGCTACATGAGCGTCAGCAGCGCCTGGTCCACGTGGCTTTGCGTTTCCGCTGACGCCTTGCTGGCCACGGCGTCCAGGAAACGGCTCGCGACGTCTCGCACCTTGAGGTTGGTCTCCTGGGAACGCCACACCAGGATGTCGAACGCACGCTCGGCGGAAATGCCGTAGGCGATCATCAGCACGCCCTTGGCCTGCTCGATGCGGGCCCGGGCGTCGGCGACCGCCGACAGCACATTGGTGATATCGGAGTGCAGCGAGTCGGTGACGTCGACGTAGAAGCCGGAGGTGCCGGCCAGCGCGCCGGTGTCGTCGACCATCCGATCGCCGGCGACGACGACGCAGTGGGTGCGCCCGGCGGTATCGATGATGCGGTGCCGGCTGCTGAACGGCTTTCCCTTCATCACCCGTTCGAGCACGGCCGCCACCCGTTCGCGGTCCTCGGGGTGCTTGTGTTGCAGCAAGAGTTCCGTGGTGGGCTGCACCCGTCCGGGCTTGTAGCCGTGCATGCGCGCCACCGCGTCCGACCATTCCCAGCGATGGCCGTCCAGAAAAAACCGGAACCGGCCGACACGCTGCGGATCGCCCAGACCCAGCACCTCGTCGACCGCGCTCAGGTCGTCGTGTTCGACGACGTCGGACGCCGGCGCCTCGCGGCGCTCAACAGTCTCGTCGTTGGAGTTCACCGCCATCGCCGTTTCCCCAATTCCCGCTGTGAAAACCTTGGCATATCATTCCCGTTTTTGAGCGCGTCCATTCCTGCCCCGGCCAGGGGATTTCGAAAGCTGCTCGACGGTCAGGCCACCCGATAGCGCTCGGCATCCTGGTGTTTGAACTCCAGGCCGAACCCGGGGCGATGCTGGTCGGGTCGTAGCGCGCCGCCCTCGGGCGAGAGCGCGCCATCGAAAAGCATGTGTTCGATGCGGTGGTGGTCGTGGAAGTACTCCAAATGCCGCAGGTTTCCGATGGTGCTGGCGACGTGGGCGTGCAGGTTGGGAGCGCAGTGCCCCGAGACGTCCACGTTGTAGGAGGCGGCCACGGCCGCGGCGCGCACCCAGTCGGTGATCCCCCCGCAGCGCGTGACGTCGATCTGCAGGCAGTCGACCGCATCGGCGGCGAGCATCCGGTTGAAGTAGGCCAGGTCGTAACCGTACTCACCGGCCGTGACGTCCGGGCTGACCTGGTCGCGCACTTCGCGCAGCCCGGCCAGGTCGTCGGAGGACACAGGCTCTTCGAACCAGGTGACCCCGTGGTCGGCCATGGCGTGGGCCACCCGGATCGCCTGTTTGCGGCGGTAACCCCCGTTGGCGTCCACGTACAGTTCGACATCGGGACCGATCACCTTGCGCGCCAATGCAATCCGATCCAAGTCCCGCCTGACGTCGGAGCCCCATGACTCACCGATCTTGATTTTGACGCGCGGGATCTTCCATTCGTCGACCCAGCGCTCGAGTTGGGCGCGGGTGGTGGACTCGTCGTAGGTGGTGAAGCCGCCGCTGCCGTAGATGGGTACTTCGGGGTGCGCCATGCCGATCAGCCGGCACACCGGTAGGTCCAGCAATTTGCCCTTGAGATCCCACAACGCGGTGTCGACCGCCGAGATCGCGCACGAGGCCAGCCCGGGCCGCCCGTTGTTGCGCATCGCCCTGACCATCGACCCCCACCGCGCCGGGATATCCACGGCGCTGTGTCCCGTGAGTGCTTTGCCGAGCTTGCCGCCGATCAGCTTGGCGCAGGCCCCGTCGGCATAGGTGTAGCCGACCCCGCGCCGGCCGCCGGCCGCAACCTCGGCGAGCACCAGCGTGGTCGACGACCAGGCCAGGGTGCCATCGGCTTCCGGTGCGTCGGTGGGGATTTCGTAGACCTGCGCGGTGACCTCTTCGATCTGCGCGTCGGGCGTCATCGCGCCCACCGTCGTCCCGCCCGCGCCACGAGCCAGGCGCCCACCCCGGCGGCGCTCAGCGCGCCGGTGCCGCTGACGACCGGGTGCTGGGAAGCCCACAGCTGGGGGCTGTGCGCGTGCGACTGGTTGTCGAATTGGCCGTGCGGGCCGTGGTCGGTGCCCGGCTCCTGATCCAGCGGCTGCCACAGGTTGTTGGGCCGGTCGGGGCTGACGTGTTCGGAGGTCTGCTGCGAGTCGTATCCGGTGCGGCCGAGGTAGCGGTCCAGCAGCGGCGCGACGAACTTCTGCCCCAGCAGCGTAACGGCGGTGGAATCACCGACCCAATATTGTTTGCGCCCTGGATGATCGGCGGCATACACGACGCCGCGCGCGGCCACCTCGGGCTGGTAGATCGGCGGCACGGGCTGCGGATGGCGGGGGAGCCGGGACAGCACCCAGGAGAATTGCGGGGTGTTGACCGCCGGCATCTGAGCGACGGTGATCCGCACGTTCGAACCCTCGTGGAACAGCTCGCAGCGCACCGACTCCGTGAACCCGTTGATGGCGTGTTTGGCGCCGCAGTAGGCCGACTGCAGCGGGATCGATCGCTGGCTGAGCGCCGAGCCGACCTGCACGATGGTGCCGCGGTCGCGGGGTCGCATCTTGCCCAGCGCCGCCATGGTGCCGTGCACGTACCCGAGGTAGGACACCTCGGTCACGCGTTTGAACTCCTCGGCGCTGATCTCACTGAACGGCGCGAACACCGACGTGAACGCGACGTTGACCCAGACGTCGATGGGACCGAAGGCGGATTCGGCCTCATCGGCCGCGGCCTCGACGGCCGAGTGGTCGGCCACATCGGTCGGAATCGTCAGCGCCTTGCCGCCGCCGGCTTCGACATCGCGAGCGGCGCCGTCGAGCCCCGCGGCGCCGCGGGCGAGCAGGACCACGTTGTCGCCGCGCTGCCCGAACGCCTTCGCGGTGGCGCGGCCGATGCCCGCGCTGGCTCCGGTGATCACCACTGTCTGTGTCATCGCAGTACTGCCTTTCGCTCGGTCCGAGTAATCAGTCATGGTGGGCGTCGTCGTCGGTGAGGGTTGCCGTGCATTCGAGCATCAGCGCGTGCGCGAACGCTTGCGGCAGGTTGCCGCGGAGCTGGCGCTGGCGCACGTCGTACTCCTCGCAGAACAGTCCCGGCGGGCCGCACGCGGCCCGGTTGCGTTCGAACCAGCGCATCGCGCAATCGCCGTGTCCCAGTTGGTTTTCGGCCAGCGCCATCATGAATCCGCAAAGTAAGAACGCCCCCTCGGCGTCGCCGAGTTCGCGCTCGTCGTGCCGGAAGCGGTACACGAACCCGTCTTGCGTGAGTTCCCGCCGCACGGCGTCCAGGGTGGCCCGGGTGCGGGGATCCTCGGCGGGAACGGCGCCGCGCACCGGCGGAAGCAGCAGCGACGCGTCGACCCCCGTCCGCCGCGGACTGCGCTGCCAGTAGCCGTGCGGGTGCAGGCTGCTCGAGGCGGTCTCGGCCAGGATCGCGTCGGCCAGGGAAGCGCAGGCTGCCACCTCGGGGCCGGCGCCGGCCACCTTGGCGATGGCACGCAATCCCGCTACACAGGCCAGCCGCGACTGCGCCCAGTGCTCATCGTCGATCTCCCAGACCCCGGCGTCCGGTTCGCGCCAACGCTTTTCGATGGCCTTGATGGCCGTCTGCGCGGCTCGCCACCCGTCGGCGTCGAGCCGGTCGGCGTCACCCGCCTTGGCCAGCAGCTGCAGGGCCTCGCCGAACACATCGAGTTGAAACTGTTGATTGACCCAGTTGCCGACCTTGTCCGTGCCGCCCGGATAGCCCGGGAGGTCGAGCGTTTCTTCGCTGGGCACCGCACAGCCGGTGACGGTGTAGGCGGGTTTGAGGTTCGGACCGTCGTCGAGCAACCGGGCGCCGACGAATTCGACAGCCCGGTCCAGCAGTTCGGTAGTGCCGACGGTGGCTGCGGCCATCCCGGCATAGACCTGGTCCCGGATCCAGGCATACCGGTAGTCGTAGTTCTGATTGGTGTGCGCGCGTTCGGGCAGGCTCATCGTGGCGGCGGCCACCATGCCGCCGCCACTGCTGGTCAGCCCGCGCAGCACCGCGTAGGAGTGGCGACCGTCGCGGGGGGCGATGGTGCAGTCGAGCTGGGGCACGCTCCGCCGCCAGGCGGCCGCGGTGGCGTCCCAGGCCAGGTCCGGGTCGGGCGGTTGATCGGGCAGGGCGCGTTCGGACAACTCCAGCACCAGGTCGTGCTGCCTGCCCTCCTCGAGGGTGATCTCGCAGGTGAGCAGTTCGGATTTGTCGTGCGAGGCTTTGACGGTGCGCGCGTCGCAGCCGGCCTGCCACCGCCAGCGCAACCGGCCCGACCGGCCGCTCCACACCCCACCGTCGCAACTCGGCCGGCCCAGACCGTGCCGGCCGAATCCCGCACTCGGCGCCAGCAGCACCCGCACCCGCGCCGTGCCGCGGCAGACCATGAGGCGCCGCAGCAGCACCACCCGGTCGGGATCGCCCGGAAAGGCCAGCGCCTCACGGCATTCCACGGTGCCGTCGCGGGTAATCCAGCGGTTGCGCCAGATCAGGGTGCCAGGCTCGTAGTAACCGCCCCACACGTGCCGGATGTCGGTCGGCGTGATCGCGTAAATTCCGCCGCCACCAATGAGATTGGAGAAGACGGCGTCGGAGTCCCAGTGCGGCGCGCACATCCAGGCCACGTCCCCCTGCGGCCCGACCAGCGCGCCGCGCTCGCCGTCCGCCAGCAGCGCGTACTCGCGCAGCACCCGCGGCGCGAAGGTAGTCTCGACGTCCATTGTCTGGTCAGCCACGGGCTCTCGCCTCCGACCTCCGTCCCGCGGTGGTATCGATCTTCCCACCGGCCAGCCGTTCGGCGAGCCGCGAGGTCAGCGCCATGATGGTCAGCGCGGGGTTCGCCGATCCCTGGGTCGGGCACACCGAGCCGTCGGCGAGAAACAGGTTCGGCACCCCCCACACGCGTTGATCGGAGTCGACGACCGACTGCTGCGGGCTGGTGCCCATGCGGGCACCGCCGATCAGGTGGGCGAAGCGCTCGATGGTGAGCACATCCTGGGCGTCGGCCGCGTGCAGGATGTCGCCGATCACCTTGGTGGAGTAGGCCATGTTGGCCTTGTCGTTGTCGCACAGCGTGTAGTCGAACCGGGCCACCGGAATGCCGTACGGATCTTTCTCGTCGGCCAGGGTCACGCGGTTGTCGGGTAGCGGCAGCAGCTCGTTGAGCACGCCGACCGTCGCCCAGTGGTTGTAGTCGCGCATGTATTCCCGCATCGCGCGGCCCCAATGTCCTTCGGCAAGAACGTGTTCAGCCCATCCGATGGGCAGCGGCGACACGGTCTGGATGGCGAAGCCACGGGCGAAGCCGCGAGAGACGTCGGTCTCGTAGAACTGTTCGGAGGTCACCTCCGGCGGAGGCGCCTTGTACATGCGGACCTCCTCGGACCACCGGCCGGCGGACTGGGTGGCGCCCTGCACCATGACGTAGCGCCCGACCTGATCGTCGTTGTTGCCCAACCCGTTCGGGAAGCGGTTGCTGGCCGAATTCAACAGCAGGCGCGGCGTCTCGATCGAATAACCGGCAATGGCAACGACTTTGGCGCGCTGCAGCCGCTCCTTGCCGCCGATCTCGTCGTAGTACACTACGCCGCGCGCCGCGCCGTTCTCGTCGAGCTCGACCCGCGAGGCCATGCAGTTGGCGCGGATCTCCACGGCGTGGGCCAGCGCGTCGGGCAGATGCGTGACGTACGGGCTGGCTTTGGCATTGACCTTGCAGCCCTGCAGGCAGTAACCGCGGTAGATGCAATGCGGCCGATTGCCGAACGTGCCGTTGACGATGCCGACCGGCCCGACACGCATCTCGATTCCGAGCTTGAGCGCTCCGCGCCAGATCTTGGCGGCGGCACCCGAAATAGGGTGCGGTGCGAACGGATAGCGATGCGGGTCGCCCCAGGGCCAGTTCTGGCCCGCCACGGGCAGCTCGAGTTCGACCTGTTCGTAGTGGCGGCGAATGTCCTCGTAGCGGATCGGCCAGTCCGCCCCGACGCCGTCACGGGTGTACGTCTCGAAGTCGCTGGGGTGAAACCGCGGGGTGTACCCGGCATAGTGCACCATGGAGCCGCCGACTCCGCGCCCGGAGTTGTTCTTGCCCAGCTCGATCGGGTCATCGCCGCCGAGGATGCGCTTTTGCGTCCAGTACAGCGCATGGGACCCGGCCTCGTCGGACACCCAGTCCTCGTCCGGGTGCCAGAACGGGCCGGCCTCCAAAATCACGACCCGCCAGCCCTCCCGCGCCAGCCGCTGCGCCAGCACCGAGCCGCCGGCCCCGGCCCCGACTACCACCAGGTCGACCTCGTCGTCGTCGGCGTAGCGGCGCATGGTCTTCTCACCGGGCAGATCGCGCGAGTGCACGTCGAGCAGGAAGCGCGAATCGTTGTCTTTCGGTTCGACCGCGCCTTTCAAGAGGCCGCGCAGCAGATCGCCCATCACAGCTCCCCGTTGTTCACGATCTGCACCGGATCCTCGTCGGTGGCGCCGGGGGTCTCGTACGGTTCCCGCGCGGCGGCCGGCCCGGTGGCACCACCGAGGCGCATGAACCCGCGCGGGTAGGCCGGCCCGCCGAAGCCGATCTCGTTCCACGCCCAGGGGTGAGAGTAGAAGCCGGACAACGTCGCTCGCATGCACACCGACCACGCGCGCTTGACGTTCAGGCTCTCCCACGCCCCGCCCTGCAGATCCCCTTGCGAGAACTTGTCGATGATCGCTTCGCGGGTGGCGGGATCGGCTTCGGCGAACGAGGGCTTGCCGTGCTTGGCCGACGCCGTCTCGTCGAGCCCGCGCAGCACCAGCCGCCAGGTGTCGCGGTCGTCGGGCATGTCGTCGTACTGGTAGCCGTCGAGGCGCCCGTCGGCGAGCTTGGAGTCGACGGACTCGGCCACCGGAACCCGCGGCTCGACGTCCTGCGCCAGCACCGTGTCGCAGAACGCGCGCAGGCAGGGCTCCTCTTCTGGAGTGAAAAACCGTAGCGGCCCGGGCGGTTCCAGCCGGGCCAGCACCACCTTCCTGGTGGCAGTGTCCCAGTTGTCGGCGGTTTCGAGCACGTCGTAATCGGGGTAGCGCCCGATCATCTGCGGCGTGGTGCCGCGACGTTGCTTGGGCAGCCAGGACGGGTGCGGCGGCTTGCCATCGGGACGCAGGTTGGGCAGGTGGTCGGGGCGTGAGGTGTTGGCCATCTCGGGAATCCCAGCGCCCCTAATCCCGGAACCGTTCGCGGCGCAGGATCGACGCCAGCAATCCCATCCCGCCGACCATGCACATCAGTCCGGGTGCTGCGATCGGCGGCCCCATCGGCACGTTGTAAGACGCGTTCTTCCACCCGCCCGGCTTGCGGGCAACCCCGCGCGCGTGCAGGTATTCACCCAGCAGCCCGTTGGCCGTGTAGATGCCCGCGGTGATCGGCAGCCAGACTTTGGCCCAGCGCCGCGAGAACACCCCACCGACTCCGGCGACGACCACCGGCGGGGTCACCACGATCGGGCTCCACATCCACTTGTTGCCGAAGCTGGCTTTGTAGTGCTCGAAGTAGATTTCGGCCGTCGTGACGAGTGCCGCGACGGCGGTGAGCCCAGACAGCGAGCGTTCGAAACGGCCGTGCGCGACGTCGTACAACGCCCTCCCGGCCAGATGCTGTACCTCGCCGAGTCCGTCGCCGCCGGCGGTGCGGCCTTTTCGCCGTCCGCCGTCGCCCAGCAACAACATGTGTCGTCCTTTCTCGCGCGCGTTTGCCCGGACCGGGGTTTACCGGTGCCGGCTGGTTTCTTTGGTGGGGAGGTTGGCCGCGTTCGGTGCGAGGACGAGGCCGTCGTTCGGTGACCGCGGGAACCCGCTGACGCTTTCGGTGCTGGGTCCGCCGACGAATTCTGTCGTCGTGTCCATGAACGACCTCGCCTTCGGCTGAAACCACGCTCCGGCGGGCTTCGGTCCCGGCGCTGTCACTACAACACTGGTTGCCAAAGCTGCCCAGAGAACTGAAAGCGCCCAGCTGTGTCTTTCAACCGAAGTGGTCTCGACGACGCGTCGCGACCGAAGCGCAACGGCTGTGTACCCCCGGTCGTGCTGCGCAAACTGCGTCGCAGCTGGTTCTCAGCAGGCTTTCAGGAGCACAGGTTGCCGGCCCCCGCCCGCTCCTTGATGAGGCCGGGATGGAGCTCGGCGCCCTTCTGCCAAATCCGTTCCCGCTCGGCGGATGTGGCAAGCCGGGCGGTGCCGTGCCAAGTATGGCCGTCGAGCTGGATTAGGCAGTGCCGGAGCGGGTAACTGCCTGTCATGAAAAAGATCGTGCGCATCGCAGCATCGGTGGTCGCATTGACCGCCGGTTTGGGGCTCGCCGGTTCGGGGGCGTCCGCCATCGCACACGCGCATCCCGCGCCCACACCGGAGTACCACTGGTGCCCTGGCCAATGGTGGGATCCGGGCTGGGGCGGTAACTGGGACGCGGGTCGTTGCCACGGTGACCACTGGTATGACGGTGAAGTCCACGACCAGGGGCACTGGCACAACGGCCCGTGGGACCCGAACTGGCGCTGATCCGCCGTGCGGCCCAGCCGCTGACCCGCCGAGCCCAACAACGACGGGCGCAGCGGATTACGTTGGGCTGGACCGTATTTCGCACAGCCGTTTGAACGTGCGACGCGCGGCGTGCTGGAAGGCGGTGTAGCTAGCGGTACCGGGACTGGCCGGCAGACCGGCCATCGACGCCGTGTTCACCATGGGCCCGAGCGCCGCCAATGCATGCGTCAGACCCCCGTAGTATCGAACGTATGTTCGAATCAAGGGCGGGTGTCGGGTCGTCGCCGGAGGTGATGGCCTGGTTTGACGACCTTGGCGAGCGGCAGTGTCCGTCGCGGACGCCGGAGTCCGTGGGGTTGGTGGATGAGATTTGCGTGTCGGCGCGGGCGGAGAATCGGGCCGCGGCCGCCCAGTTGGTCGCGATCGGGAAGTTGTTCGCCTACCGGTTGTCGCGGTGCTCAGAAACCGAGGAGTGGGCGATCGACACCCAGGAGGCGGTGAGCGCGGAGGTGGCCGCGGCGTTGCGGATCAGTCAGGGGTTGGCCGCCAGCCGGGTGCGGTACGCGCGCGCGATGTGCGAGCGGTTACCGAAAGTGGGCGCGGTCTTTCGGGCCGGGGATATCGGCTACCTGATGTTTCAAACGATCGTGTTCCGCACCGATTTGATCACCGATTCCGATGTGTTGGCGGCGGTGGACGCCGAGTTGGCGGTCAACGTGGCGCGGTGGCCGTCGATGACCCAGGGCCGGCTGGCCGCGCAGGTGGACAAGGTGGTCGCTCGCGCCGATGCGGATGCGGTGCGGCGCCGCAAGGAACGTGTGGCCGGGCGCGAGGTGTGGGTCGCCGACATGGGGGAGGGGTTGGCGCATCTGGAGGGCACCTTGCTCGGCCCAGATGCGCATGCGCTGGACAAGCGGTTGGATGCGTTGGCGGGCACGGTGTGTGAGCATGATCCGCGTACCCGCGAGCAGCGCCGCGCCGATGCGCTGGGGGCGCTGGCGGCCGGGGCGGACCGGTTGGGTTGTCGGTGCGGGCGATCGGAGTGCGCCGCGGGGAAACGGCCCGCGTCGAGCCCGGTGGTGATCCATGTGATCGCCGAGCGTCCCACGCTGTGTGATGGCCGGGCACCGGCGGTCGAAATGGGTGCTGAGGGGTTGATCGCGCCGGAGTTGATAGCCGAACTGGGCGCCTCGGCCAAGGTGGTGCCGCTGATCCATCCCGGTGATGCCGGCCCGGAGTCTGGTTATGTGCCGTCGAGGGCGTTGGCCGATTTCGTGCGGTGCCGGGATTTGACCTGTCGCTGGCCCGGGTGTGATCGCCCGGCGTCCGACTGCGACCTCGACCATACGATCCCGTACGCCGACGGCGGGCCCACGCACGCCTCGAATCTCAAATGCTATTGCCGCACACATCATTTGGTGAAAACGTTTTGGGGCTGGCGCGACCAGCAGCTGCCCGACGGCACGCTGATCCTCGTCTCACCGGCCGGGCACACCTACGTCACCACTCCGGGCAGCGCGCTGCTGTTTCCCAGCCTGTGCATGGCCACCGGCGCGATACCCGCCGCCGAAGCCGACGTGGCGCCCGATTACTGCGCCGAGCGCACCGCGATGATGCCCAAACGCACACGCACCCGTGCCCAGGGCCGCGCCGCACGCATCGCCACCGAACGCCGCCGTAACCGCGACGCACGACTGTCCCGGGCCGGCCCCACGGTGAACTCCACCTGGCCCACCGCCTACGGGCCCGACGACGACCCGCCACCGTTCTAACGGGGTATCGGGCTGGCTCTCACATGGTTGCGTGGCACGCCGCCGACGCCGCGGCCCTAAACGGCGCGGAACCGGGTCGACCATCGATCTGATCGGCTGCCCGTTTGGGGAACCACTGCCCTTCTAGCTGGCCTGATGTGCCATGATGTCCAAGCTGTCAACACTCAGGGAGCAGCAGTGGATCTCAATTTTTCGATGGTCACACGACCGGTCGAGCGGCTGATCGCTACAGCGCAGAACGGGCTGGAAGTCTTGCGACTGGGGGGCCTGGAAACCGGCAGTGTCCCGTCGCCGTCGCAGATCGTCGAGAGCGTGCCGATGTACAAGCTCCGGCGGTATTTCCCGCCGGACAGCCGCGGTGGCCAGTCGCCCGTCGGGCCGCCGGTGCTGATGGTGCACCCGATGATGATGTCTGCGGACATGTGGGACGTCACGCGCGACGAAGGCGCCGTGGGAATCCTGCACGCCCGCGGGCTTGACCCCTGGGTCATCGACTTCGGCGAGCCCGACAAGGTCGAGGGGGGCATGCGTCGCACCCTGGCCGACCACATCGTCGCGCTCAGCCAGGCCATCGACACGGTCAGGGACACGACCGGCAGCGACATCCATCTGGTCGGCTATTCGCAGGGCGGCATGTGGTGCTACCAAGTGGCCGCCTACCGGCGCTCGAAAAGCCTGGCCAGCATCGTCACCTTCGGTTCGCCGGTCGACACCCTGGCCGCGCTGCCCATGGGTATCCCGGCGAACTTCGCCGCGCCGGCCGCCAACTTCATGGCCGACCACGTCTTCAGCCGGCTGGCCATCCCGAGCTGGATGGCGCGGACCGGCTTCCAGATGCTCGACCCGCTCAAGACCGCCAAGGCGCGCGTCGACTTCGTGCGCCAGCTGCACGACCGGGAGGCGCTGCTTCCGCGCGAGCAGCAGCGCCGCTTCCTCGAGCGCGAGGGCTGGATCGCCTGGTCGGGCCCGGCCATCTCCGAACTGCTCAAGCAGTTCATCGCCCACAACCGGATGATGACGGGCGGGTTCGCCGTCAACGGCCAAATGGTCACCCTCACCGACATCACCTGCCCGGTACTGGCCTTCGTCGGCGAGGTGGACGACATCGGGCAGCCGGCATCGGTGCGCGGTATCCGGCGGGCGGCGCCGGACGCCGAAGTGTACGAATCCACCATCCGCACAGGTCATTTCGGTTTGGTCGTCGGATCCAAAGCGGCGCAACAGAGTTGGCCGACGGTGGCCGAATGGGTGAAGTGGCTGTCCGTCGGGGGCGACAAACCCGACAGCATCGACCTGATGGCCGATCAGCCCGAGGAGCACACCGACAGCGGCGTCGCGTTGAGCTCCCGGGTCGCGCACGGGGTCGGCGAAGTCTCCGAGGCGGCGCTGGGGCTGGTGCGCGGAGCCGCAACCACCGTCGTCGCGGCCAACAAGTCGGTGCGCACCCTGGCCGTCGAGACGGCTCGCACCATTCCGCGACTGGTCCGCCTGGGCCAGATCAACGACCACACCCGGATTTCGCTGGGCCGAATCATCGAAGAACAGGCTCACAACGCGCCCCAGGGCGAATTCCTCTTGTTCGACGGCCGCGTGCACACCTACGAGGCGGTGAACCGGCGCGTCAACAACGTCGTTCGCGGACTGATCGAGGTCGGGGTGCGGCAGGGAGACCGGGTCGGCGTGCTGATGGAGACCCGGCCCAGCGCGCTCGTGGCCATCGCCGCGTTGTCCCGGCTCGGCGCCATCGCGGTGGTGATGCGGCCCGACGCCGACCTCGCCGCCTCGGTGCGGCTCGGGGGAGTGACCGAGCTGCTCACCGACCCCGCCAACCTCGACGCGGTGCGCGGGTCCGACCAGGGGCTGCGCCAGGTGCTGGTTCTGGGCGGCGGCGAGTCGCGCGACCTACACCTGCCCGACGACTCCGACGTCATCGACATGGAGCAGATCGACCCGGATGCCGTCGAGCTGCCCGGGTGGTACCGCCCCAACCCGGGGCTGGCCCGGGATCTGGCGTTCATCGCGTTCAGCGCGGCGGGCGGCGAGCTGGTGGCCAAGCAGATCACCAACTACCGCTGGGCGGTGTCCGCCTTCGGCACCGCCTCAACGGCCGCCCTGGACCGCCGCGACACCGTCTATTGCCTGACGCCGCTGCACCACGAGTCGGCTCTGCTGGTCAGCCTGGGCGGCGCAGTCGTCGGCGGCACCCGCATCGCGCTGTCGCGCGGCCTGGACCGGGATCGATTCGTCCAGGAGGTGCGCCAGTACGGCGTCACCGTGGTGTCCTACACGTGGGCCATGCTTCGCGAGATCGTCGACGATCCCGCATTCGTTCTGCAAGGCAATCACCCGGTGCGGCTGTTCATCGGTTCCGGCATGCCAACCGGCCTGTGGGGGCGCGTCTTCGAGGCGTTCGCGCCCGCTCACGTCGTCGAGTTCTTCGCCACCACCGACGGGCAGGCGGTGCTGGCCAACGTGTCCGGCGCCAAGGTCGGCAGCAAGGGCCGCCCGCTGCCGGGCGCCGGGCGAATCGAGTTGGGCGCCTACGACGTCGAGCACGACCTGATCCTGGAGAACGAGCGGGGCTTCGTGCAGATCGCCGAACCCAACGAGGTCGGCGTCCTGCTCGCCGCGTCAAACGGCCCGGTCGATCCGAGCGCGTCGGTCAAGCGCGGCGTCTTCGCCGCCGGCGACACCTGGATCTCGACCGAGTACCTCTTTTATCGCGACGACGACGGCGACTTCTGGCTGGCGGGCCGGCGCGGCTCGGTGGTGCGCACCGCGCGCGGCCTGGTCTTCGCCGAGCCGGTCACCGACGCGCTGGGTTGCATCAACGGCGTCGACCTCGCGGTGACCTACAACGTGCCGGTGGGCGATCACGAGGTGGCGGCGTCGGCGGTCACGCTGTTGCCGGGGGCCTCCATCACCGCGGCCGACCTGACCGAGGCGTTCGCCAAGCTTCCGATCGGCCTGGGTCCCGACATCGTGTGTGTGGTGCCGGAGATGAACCTGAGCGCGACGTTCCGGCCGACGGTCAGCGCCCTACGGGCGGCCGGGATTCCGAAGGCCGGGCGTCAGGTGTGGTGCTTCGATGCCGGCGCCAACCAGTACCGCCGCATGACCAGTGGAGCCCGTTCCGAGCTGAGTGGAGCGCAATCATGATCGATGACGCGCTGCTGAGCATCCTGGTGTGCCCGGACGACCGGGGACCGTTGGTGCTGGTCGGGTCCGAATTGCTCTACAACCCGCGGTTGCGGCGCGCCTATCGCATCGAGGACGGCATCCCGGTGCTGCTCATCGACGAGGCGCGCGACGTCGGCGACGACGAGCACGCCCGGCTCATGGCACAAGGCCGTCCGGCAGATCCCCGGTGAGGTAGCGCTGCAGGTTCGGTGCGACGGTTTGTGCGATGTGCTCGGGCGCTAGCGATGTGAACGGCTCCAGTTGCAGGATGTAGCGCGCCATCACCACGCCGACCAGCTGTGACGCGACGAACTGGATCCGGATGGTTCCGCTGCCCGGTGGATTGTCCACTCGGGAGCCGACTTCCACGCCGATCACGTCCTCGATGAACGTCCGGAACAGGTTGGACTCCGAACCGGCCAAAATCGACCGCAGCGTCGCGATGAACGCCGCACCAACCTCGGAGTCCCACAGCGACAACAACGTTGACGGAATCCGGTAGCCGAGCTCCTCGATGGGCACCTCGCGTAACGGGCCGATGACGTCCATCGGGTCGATCGGGATGTGCACGGCCGCGGCGAACAGCTTCTGCTTGGTGCCGAAATAGTGATGCACCAACGCCGAATCCACTCCCGCCGCGGCGGCCACCGCACGAATCGAGGTATTGCGAATCCCGTTGCGCGCGAATAGCTCCCGTGCCTTTTCGAGAATACGGTCGCGGGTGTCGGAGTTTCCGGCCGGCCGCCCCCGCCGCCGGCGCCCGGCATTGGTGGTCGTCGCCACTAGGGTGTCCGTCGCCGCAGTGTCGCCGCGGCCAGGCACAGCGCCGCCAGGGCGAAGCCCAGCACCACGACGATGTCGCGCACCGCGATGAACGTCAGCTCCGGGTGCGCACCGACCTGCTGCAGGGCCTCCAGCGCGTAGCTGGCCGGCAGCACATTGCTGATCCATTGCAGCCAGTGTGGCATCAGCGCGCGCGGCACGATGATGCCGGCCAGCAGCAGCTGCGGCACCATCACCAACGGGATGAACTGCACGGCCTGAAACTCGGTGCGGGCGAACGCACTACACAGCAGGCCCAGGCCGACTCCCAGCACGGCGTTGACGATCGCGATGACGAACACCCACGCCGGGCTGCCGGCGGTGTCGAAACCCAGCAGCCAGAACGACACGAGGCACGCCAGAATCGCTTGCGCCGCAGCCGCGATGGAGAAGGCGGTGCCGTAGGCGATCAGCAGGTCCAGGCGGCGCAGCGGCGTGGTCAGAATGCGCTCCAGCGTCCCGGAGGCCCGTTCGCGCTGCATGGTGATCGCGGTGATGATGAACATCACGAACAGCGGGAACAGCCCGAGCAGGATCAGGCAGGCGTTGTTGAACGGGGTCGGCGTGCCGGGGCGGTGCGGGGCGTTCTGAAACATGAAGTACATCAGGCTGATCACCAGGACGGGCACGAACAGGATCATCGCGACGCTGCGATTGTCGGCGACCAGCTGGCGCAGGATTCGTGCGGTTGTCGCGGTGTAGCCGCGCAGGCTCAGCCCGCTTCGCGCATGGTGCTGCGCTTGATGATGGACAGAAACGCGTCCTCCAGTGACGTGCATCCGGTGTCCTCTCGCAGTTGGGTCGGGGTGGTGTGGGCGACCAACCGGCCGTCGCGCATCAGCAGCAGGTCGCCGCAGTGGTCGGCTTCGTCCATCACATGGCTGGAGACCAGCAGCGTGGTCCCGGTGCGAGCCAGCTCGGCGAACTGCTCCCAGAGGTCCGCGCGCAGCACCGGGTCCAGGCCCACGGTCGGCTCGTCCAGCACCAGCAGGTCGGGCTGGCAGACCAGCGCGCACGCCAGCGAAACCCGGGTGCGTTGACCGCCGGACAGGTTGGCGCACAAGGAAGTCCGGTGATCGGTCAATCCGACTCGGTCGATGGCGGCATCAGCGGCCTGGCCGTCGAACCCGTAGAGCGCCGCGAAATAGCGCACGTTGTCCACGATCCGCAGGTCGTGGTAGATGGTCGGATCCTGCGGCAGGTAACCGATGCGGTGGCGCAGTTCGGGGGAGCCGGCCGGCCTGCCGAGCACGCTGACCGCGCCGGACGTGATGATCTGCGTGCCGACAATGCAGCGGATGAGCGTGGTCTTGCCGCAGCCGGACGGGCCGAGCAGGCCGGTGATGCTGCCCTCGGCGATTTGCACCGAGAAGTCGTGCAGCGCTGGGCGTTTTCCGCGGACGACACGCAGGTGCTCGATGCGCACCGCCGGCTCCACCGGCCCGGGAATTAATTCATCATGCGATGAACTCATCATGCGATGAATAATCGTCCGGTCGCGCGGGGTTGTCAAGGCCGAGAGTGAGATAGAGGCGGCGCGGCGCCGGTGTGCTAGTTGAACCGCTCGCCGGTGGCGGGGCGGCGCTGCGGCAGGTGGCCGTGCACGCCCTCGGCGTAGGCGGTCTCGGCGTGCTGCGTGAGGTCGACGCCGGTGGTCTCGTCTTCGGCGCTGACCCGGAAACCCATCAGCCGGTCGATGACCTTGCCCAACACGAACGTCATGGCGAACGCGTAAA
The DNA here is from genome assembly GCF_059813205.1 of Mycobacterium sp. NGS17. Classification (NCBI taxonomy): domain Bacteria; kingdom Bacillati; phylum Actinomycetota; class Actinomycetes; order Mycobacteriales; family Mycobacteriaceae; genus Mycobacterium; species Mycobacterium sp. NGS17. The sequence continues at coordinate 87,672 of NZ_JCALED010000005.1, forward strand.
GCGCGACGACGCCGATCGCCAGCGCCTGCTTGCCCAGCTGGCCGAAGCCGCCCCCGTAGAACAGGCCCTGCGGGCCCGCCGTCATGACCGCCGTCGCGAACAGGCCGATCAATGACACTCCGACCACGCCGCCGACGAAGTGCACGCCGACGACGTCGAGCGAATCGTCATAGTTGAAGCGCAGTTTCGCGCCGACCGCGAACGCGCAGACGATGCCTGCCGCCAGCCCGACGACCGTCGCGCCGAGCGTGTTGACCGTCCCGCAGGACGGGGTGATGGCGACCAGGCCGGCGACCACTCCCGACGCCGCACCGAAAGTGGTGGGCCGGCCGTCGCGGATCTGTTCGACCGAGAGCCAGCCCAGCATGCCCAGGCACCCGGCGACCAGCGTGTTGAGGAAGATGGCCGCGGCGGTTCCGTTGGCGGCCAAGGCGGAACCGGCGTTGAAACCGAACCAGCCGAACCACAGCAGCCCGACACCGACGAAAAGCAAAGGCAGGTTGTGCGGCCGCATCGCGTCCTTCTTGAACCCGATGCGCGGCCCGAGCACCAGCGCCAGCGCCAGTGCCGAAGACCCGGAGACGATCTCGACGACGAGCCCGCCCGCATAGTCGAGGACGCCCAGCTTGGACAGCCAGCCGCCGGGGCCCCAGACCCAGTGCGCGACAATCGAATACACGGCGATCGCCCACAGCGGGACGAAGACCATCCAGGCGGCGAACTTGGCGCGGTCGGCGATCGCGCCGCTGACCAGGGCGGCCGTGATGATCGCGAACGTCAATTGGAAGGTGGCATACAGCAGTTCGGGGACAGTGCCGTGGACGGTGCCGGGGGTGATGCCGAGCATCCCGAAATGCCTGAGGTTGCCGGCGAGTCCGCTGACCCCGTCCTCGGAGAACGCAATGGTGTAGCCGACCAGCAGCCAGGCCACCGTCACCAGTGGTATGGAGATGAAGCTCATCATCATCATGTTCAGCACACCGGTGGTGCGGACCATGCCGCCGTAGAAGATCGCCAGGCCGGGGGTCATCAGCAGAACCAGCGCGGTGCTGGCCAACAGCCACGCCGTGGCGGCGGGATCGATCGCATGCATGAGGTGGGCTCCTTCTCGCGGCCCCTGGGGTCACGGGACACCGGGATACTGCCACGTTCGGCCTGCCGGTAGGTTCGTTGGGTTCAAGAAAAGAGGATTCAGGATCTGATGTGGCCGGGGCTCGAGGACGCTTTCGCCAAGGCACGGCTGCTGCGCGGCTGTTAGTCGACCCGGTCGAGGCCGCGCGCCGGCTGTTGGGCGCCATTCTCACCGCGCGGGGCGTGAGCGGGACGGTCGTCGAGGTCGAGGCCTATGGGGGAGTTCCCGACGGTCCCTGGCCCGACGCCGCCGCACACTCGTACAAGGGGTTGCGCTCCCGCAATTTCGTGATGTTCGGGCCCCCCGGGCGGCTGTACACCTACCGCAGCCACGGCATCCACGTCTGCGCCAACGTCTCCTGCGGACCCGACGGCACCGCCGCGGCGGTGTTGCTGCGCGCCGCGGCCATCGACGACGGCACGGACGTCGCGCGCGCCCGTCGCGGCGAGCTGGTGCGCACCGCCGCCCTGGCGCGCGGCCCCGGCAACCTATGCTCTGCCATGGGAATCACCATGGACGACAACGGCATTGACCTCTTCGCGCGCAACAGCCCGGTGACCCTCGAACTGCACGAACCGCTGACCGCGACGGCCGGCCCGCGCGTCGGCGTCAGTCAGGCCGCCGACCGGCCCTGGCGGCTGTGGCTACCCGGCCGCCCGGAGGTTTCGGCGTATCGCCGCAGCCCCCGCGCGCCGGCCCCGGGCGCCAGCGACTAGCCGGACGGTTCCCGGGTGGAAGGATCTTGGATCATGGGCGAGATGATCATCGACGAGCTGGGCTGGCGCGGCCTGATCGCGCAGTCCACCGACCTCGATGCGCTGACCGCCGAAGCTCGGCGCGGGCCGCTGACCGTGTACGCCGGCTTCGACCCCACCGCGCCGAGCCTGCACGCCGGGCACCTGGTGCCGCTGCTGGCGCTGCGCCGGTTCCAGCGCGCCGGCCATCGCCCGATCGTGCTCGCCGGAGGGGCCACCGGCATGATCGGCGACCCGCGCGACATCGGCGAGCGCACCCTCAACGAGGCCGACACCGTCGCGGAATGGACCGAGCGGATCGGCGGGCAGCTGCAACGCTTCGTCGACTTCGACGAGTCGCCGACAGGCGCCGTCGTCGTCAACAATCTGGACTGGACCCGCCCGCTGTCGGCGATCGAGTTCCTGCGTGACATCGGCAAGCACTTCTCGGTCAACGTGATGCTGGACCGCGACACCGTCCGCCGGCGTCTCGACGGCGACGGCATCTCCTACACCGAGTTCAGCTACATGCTCCTTCAGGCCAACGACTACGTCGAGTTGCACCGCCGCTACGGCTGCACCCTGCAGATCGGCGGCTCCGATCAGTGGGGCAACATCATCGCCGGCGTCCGGTTGGTGCGCCAGCAGCTGAGCGCCTCGGTCCACGCGCTCACGGTGCCACTGGTGACCGCCGCCGACGGCACCAAGTTCGGCAAGTCCACCGGGGGCGGCAGCCTGTGGCTGGACCCGGCGCTGACCACGCCGTATGCCTGGTACCAGTACTTCTTCAACACCGCCGACGCCGACGTGATCCGGTACCTGCGCTGGTTCACCTTCTTGACGGCCCACGAGCTCGGCGAGCTGGAACAGGTGACGGCCGAGCGCCCGCAGCAGCGCGCCGCCCAGCGGCGCCTGGCCCGCGAACTGACCGTGCTGGTGCACGGCGAGGCGGCCACAGACGCCGTCGAGCACGCCAGCCGGGCGCTGTTCGGGCAGGGCGAACTGGGCCGCCTGGACGAGGCCACGTTGGCGGCGGCGCTGCGCGAAACCCCGGTCGCCGAACTCAAACCCGGTGCGCCCGACGGGATCGTCGACCTGTTGGTGGCCAGCGGGCTGTCCGAGAGCCGCAAGGCCGCGCGCCGCACCATCGGTGAGGGCGGCGTCTCGGTGAACAACGTCCGCGTCGACAGCGAGGAGTGGGCGCCGCGGCCGACGGACTTCCTGCACGGCAAATGGCTGGTGCTGCGCCGCGGCAAGCGCACCGTCGCCGGGGTCGAAAAGCTTTAGCCGGACCCGGGGCCGGACGGGCCGCGCGAAACGCGTGCGTGCATGAATCTTTACCTCACCGTGTCCTCGACGTGACCCACGGGGACCACTGTTGTCACGGTGCTTTTCGCGACGCGTGTGCGGTTGACCGGTCTGCCGATCCTGGGGGTGAGCACCGGCCTGGTGGCGCTGGCGTTGTCGGCGCCGATCCGCGCAGACGTGGTGAGCAATGCGTTCCTGTCGGCGCTGACGAATGCCGGAGTTTCCTATACCCAGCCGACCGGCACCACGGCGATGGGGCAGTCGGTGTGCCCGATGCTGTTCGAGCCCGGCGGGTCGTTCGACGAGGTGACCGCCAAGATGGCCGAGGGCAACGGACTGTCCTACGAGATGGCGGGCCGGTTCACCATCGTCGCGATCGCGACCTACTGCCCGGCGCTGATCGCGCCGCTGGTGGGTAACCGGCCGCAAGGCTAGGCGGCGGGCTGCCCGTATTCTCGGCTGCGTGGTCGACGACAGGCAACGACAGCGCGGCGAACGGCGGGGGCGGCCGGCGTCCAACGGCTGGTCGGGTCCGGGCCGCGCGCGCCCGGCCCAGCCGCAGGCCGCCGGACGTGGGGAGGCACAGGCCGATCGCGCGCCGCAGGACGGGCCGCCGATACCGCCGGGCGTGGAAGCCAAGCAGCTGGCGCCCGAGATCCGGCGCGACCTGAGCACGCTGGACCGCGCGACCGCGGACGCCGTCGCGCGCCACCTGGTGGCCGCGGGCGAGCTGCTCGACGAAGACCCGGAGGCCGCCTTGCGCCACGCCAGGGCCGCGCGCGCCCGGTCCAGCCGGATCGCCACCATTCGTGAAGCGGTCGGCATCGCCGCCTACCACTGCGGCGACTGGGCCCAGGCGCTCGCCGAGTTGCGCGCGGCCCGCAGGATGGGCAGCAAGTCCTCGCTGCTGGCGCTGATCGCCGATTGCGAACGGGGACTTGGCCGCCCGGAGCGGGCGATCGAACTCGCGCGCGGGCCAGAGGCCGCCGGGCTCACCGGTGACGACGCCGACGAGTTGCGCATCGTCGCGGCCGGGGCGCGCGCGGACCTCGGCCAGCTCGAGCAGGCGCTCACCATCTTGTCCACGCCGCAACTGGACCCCGCCCGCACCGGCACGACGGCCGCCCGGCTGTTCTACGCGTACGCGGACACCCTGCTGGCGCTCGGCCGCGACGACGAGGCGCTGCAGTGGTTCCTGCACTCCGCTGCCGCGGACGTCGACGGCGTCACCGACGCCGAAGACCGGGTCAGTGAACTCGGCTGATGACCGACTCAGATCACGCCAAAACCCTTGCGCAGCAATATGACTGCCTGCTGATAGACCTGGACGGCACGATGTTTCGCGGCCGTCGTCCCACCGAGGGCGCGGTGCAGGCGCTGGCGCAGGTGCGCAGCCGCGCCTACTTCGTCACCAACAACGCGTCGCGCAGCGCCGATGAGGTCGCCGCGCACCTGACCGAGCTGGGCTTCACCGCCGTCGCCGACGACGTCGCCACCAGCGCCCAAAGCGCCGCGCGGCTGCTGGCCGACCGGTTGCCGCCCGACTCACCGGTGCTGATCGTGGGCACCGAGGCCCTGGCCGACGAGATCACGGCGGTCGGGCTGCGCGCGGTGCGCAGCTACGACGACGGCCCGGCCGCGGTCGTGCAGGGTCTGTCGCAGACCATCGGGTGGCCGGAGCTGGCCGAGGCCGCGCTGGCCATCCGGGACGGGGCGCTGTGGGTGGCGTCCAACGTGGACCTGACGCTGCCCACCGAGCGCGGGCTGTTGCCCGGCAACGGATCGTTCGTGGCCGCGCTGCGGGCGGCCACCGGCGGCAAGCCCGAGGTCGCCGGCAAGCCGGCGCCCGGACTGCTGCGAGATGCCGCGGCCCGCGGCGACTTTCGCGCCCCCTTGGTGGTCGGGGACCGGCTCGACACCGACATCGAGGGCGCCAACGCCGCCGAGCTGCCCAGCCTGATGGTGCTCACCGGGGTCAATTCCGCGCGGGACGCGGTTTACGCCAACCCCGCCCAGCGCCCCACCTATATCGGGAACGACCTGCGCTCGCTGCACACCGACGCCGGGCGGCTCGCGGTCGGGCCGCAGCCGGGCTGGCGGGTCGAGGCCGCGGACGCGCAGATCACGGTCAGTGCCGACGGGACGGACGACGACGGGGATGGCCTGTCGATCGTTCGCGCGGTCGCCGCCGCGGTGTACGCGCGCCCCGATTCCGACTCAGGCGAGGTGCGCATCGAGGCCGCCGACGACCGGGCGCGCGCCGCGCTGGGGCGCTGGTCTTTGGTGCACACGGACTGACGGGTGACTAGCGTAGGAACGCGATGACTATCGATCCCGACGAGATTCGCGCCGAAATCGACGCCCTGCTCGCGCGGCTGCCCCAGCCCGGGGACGGCGAAGACCCCGAGCAGGTGCCCCTGGAACGCCAGCTCGACGAGCTGGAAGAAATAGCACGCCGCCTGTCCGAGGCGCATGACGTGCTGCTGGCCGCGCTGGAGTCGGCGGAGAAGGGCTGAGTGCGCGGATGTCGCGACGCGCCCGCGTTGACGCCGAACTGGTCCGGCGCGGCCTGGCCCGGTCCCGGCAGCAGGCCGCCGAGTTGATCGGTGCGGGGAAGGTCTGCATCGACGGGATGCCGGCGCGCAAGCCGGGCACCGCCGTCGCGGTCACCGCGGCCCTGACCGTCGCCGAGGACGGCGAGCGCGGCTGGGTGTCGCGCGGAGCGCACAAGCTGATCGGGGCGCTGGATGCTTTCGAGATCTCGGTCGCGGGCCGTCGCTGCCTGGATGCCGGCGCGTCGACGGGTGGCTTCACCGAAGTCCTGCTGGATCGCGGGGCCGCCGAAGTGGTCGCGGTCGACGTGGGATACGGCCAGCTGGCCTGGTCGCTGCGCAGCGACGCCCGGGTGGTCGTCGTCGAACGGACGAACGTGCGCGACCTCACGCCGGAGGCGGTCGGCGGGCGGGCCGACCTGGTGGTGGCCGACCTGTCCTTCATTTCGCTGTCCACGGTTTTGCCGGCGCTAACTGGATGTGCCGCACCGAACGCGGATATCGTTCCCATGGTGAAGCCGCAGTTTGAGGTGGGCCGGGGCCTGGTCGGCGCCGGTGGTGTGGTGCACGACCCCGGCCTGCGCGCCGACGCCGTGCTGGCGGTCGCCGGCCGCGCCGGCGAGCTGGGCTGGCACACCGTCGACGTCACTGCCAGCCCGCTGCCGGGCCCGTCGGGCAACGTCGAGTACTTCCTGCGGCTGCGCACCCAGACCGATAGTCCACTCATCGGCGACGACCTGGTGACGGCGGTGCGGCGCGCGGTGGAAAGCGGGCCACGGTGAGTGAAAGCGCGTCACGCACCGTGCTGATGGTGGCTCACACCGGCCGAGACGAGGCCACCGAGACCGCGCGGCGCGTGCAGAAAGTGCTGAGCGCCAACGGAATCGAGCTTCGTGTGCTGTCCGCCGAGGCGGTCGACAAGGGGCCGATGCACCTGGCCCCCGACGACATGCGCGCCCTCGGCATCGAGATCGAGGTGGTCAACGCCGACCCGCAGGCGGCCGCGGGCTGCGAACTGGTGCTGGCGCTGGGCGGCGACGGCACGTTCCTGCGGGCCGCCGAACTGGCCCGCAACGCCAACATCCCGGTGCTCGGCATCAACCTGGGCCGCATCGGCTTCATGGCCGAGGCCGAGGCCGAGGCCATCGACCGGGTGCTGGATCATGTTGTCGCACGCGATTATCGGGTGGAGAACCGGTTGACGCTCGACGTGATGGTGCGCCACGGCGGCGACGTTTCGGTGCACGGCTGGGCGCTGAACGAAGTCAGCCTGGAGAAGGGCCCCCGGCTGGGCGTGCTCGGCGTCGTCCTCGAGATCGACGGACGCCCGGTGTCGGCGTTCGGCTGTGACGGGGTGCTGGTGTCGACGCCCACCGGATCCACCGCCTACGCGTTCTCCGCGGGCGGGCCGGTGCTGTGGCCGGACCTCGAGGCAATCCTGGTGGTACCCAACAACGCTCACGCGCTGTTCGCCCGCCCCATGGTCACCAGCCCGGACGCCACCATCGCGATCGAGATCGAGGCCGACGGCCATGACGCCTTGGTGTTCTGCGATGGCCGCCGCGAAATGTTGGTCCCGGCGGGGAGCCGGCTGGAGGTAAAGCGTTGCGACACACCGGTGAAATGGGCCCGGCTGGACAGCGCCCCATTCACCGACCGGCTGGTGCGCAAATTCCGGCTGCCGGTGACCGGGTGGCGCGGGAACTGACGGCCTTAGCTCTGGTGCTCGCTGAATGCTGACCGAAATCCGCATCGAGTCGCTCGGTGCCATCAGCGCCGCGGTGGGGGAGTTCGACCGCGGCCTGACCGTGCTGACCGGCGAGACCGGTACGGGCAAGACCATGGTGGTGACCGGGCTGCACCTGCTCGGTGGCGCCCGCGCGGACGCGACCCGGGTGCGGTCGGGCGCCGATCGGGCGATCGTCGAAGGCCGTTTCACCACAACGGATCTCGACGAAGCCACGATCGCGAAGCTGGACGACCTGCTGGACGCCTCGGGCGCCAAACGCGACGAGGACGGCAGCGTGATCGCGTTGCGCTCGGTCAGCCGGGACGGACCGTCGCGGGCGTATCTCGGCGGCCGCAGCGTGCCGGCCAAATCGCTGGGCGACTTCACCGCCGGGCTGCTGACCCTGCACGGGCAGAACGACCAGCTGCGGCTCATGCGGCCCGAGGAGCAGTGCGGCGCGCTGGACCGGTTCGCGAAGGCCGGCACCGCGCTGGAGCGCTACGGCAAACTGCGCGACGCCTGGCTGTCGGCGCGCCGCGACCTGCTCGACCGCCGCAACCGGATGCGCGAGCTCGCGCTGGAGGCCGACCGGCTGAACTTCGCCCTCAACGAGATCGATGCGGTGGACCCACAACCCGGCGAGGACGATGCCCTGGTCGCCGAGATCCTGCGGCTTTCCGAGCTGGACACCCTGCGCGAGGCCGCGGCGGGGGCCCGGGCGGCCCTGTCCTCGGACGAGGCGGACGGATCCGGATTCGGCGCGACCGACAGCCTGGGAAAGGCAAGGGCCGCACTGGAATCCACCGACGACGCGAAGCTGTTGGCGTTGGCCGGCCAGCTCGGCGAGGTGCTGACGGTGGTCGTCGATGCGGCCGGTGAGCTGGGGGGCTTCCTGGCGGAGCTGCCGGTCGATGCCAGCGCGCTGGAATCCAAATTGGCCCGGCAGGCCGAACTGCGCACGCTCACACGCAAGTACGCCGCGGACATCGACGGCGTGCTGGCCTGGGCCGCCGAATCACGCGAACGACTGGCCCAACTCGACGTCTCCGAGGAAGGGCTGGCCGCGCTGGCGGCGCGGGTCGACGAGCTGGCGGGTGAGTTGGCCCAGGCCGCGGTCGATCTGAGCAGCATCCGGCGCAAGGCCGCAAAGCGGCTCGCCAAGGAAGTCACCGCCGAGCTGTCCGGGCTGGCGATGGCCGACGCCCAATTCAGCATCGACGTCACCGTCGACGCCGCGCCGGCCGCCGACGACGCCGCCGCGTTGAGGTTGCCCTCGGGCGAGCTGGCCCGCGCGGGCGCCGACGGCGTCGATGAGGTGGAGTTCGGCTTCGCGGCCCACCGGGGGATGGATCAGCTCCCGCTGGCGAAGAGCGCTTCGGGCGGCGAGCTGTCCCGCGTGATGCTGGCGCTGGAAGTGGTGCTGGCCGCCTCGGCGGCGGGCACCACCATGGTGTTCGACGAGGTCGACGCCGGCGTCGGAGGCCGGGCGGCGGTGCAGATCGGGCGGCGGCTGGCGCGGCTGGCCCGCACCCACCAGGTCATCGTGGTCACCCACCTGCCGCAGGTCGCGGCTTACGCCGACGTGCACCTGGTGGTGCATGGAGCCGGGCCCAAGGGGACCAGCGTGGTGCGGCGGGTCGCCGACGACGAGCGGGTCGCCGAGCTGGCGCGGATGCTGGCCGGGCTGGGCGAGTCCGACAGCGGCCGCGCGCACGCCCGTGAACTGCTCGATGCGGCGCAGAAGGACGAGATCTGAGCGCCCGGAACACGTAATACAGCTGTGACTAATGAGACTCTAGATAACTTCTGAGGCTGATGTTACGGCGCGCCTCCCGTCCTCTCCCGGGCTTCGCGGACAGAATCGCCCCCATGAAGATGTCAGGCCTTCTTTCCCGTAACACCGACCGGCCGGGTCTCGTCGGCACCGCCCGTGTGGACCGGAACATCGATCGACTGCTGCGTAGGGTCTGCCCCGGCGACATCGTGGTGCTCGACGTCCTGGATCTGGACCGCATCACGGCGGACGCGCTGGTGGAGGCCGATATCGCCGCGGTCGTCAACGCGTCCCCGTCGGTGTCGGGCCGCTACCCGAACATGGGTCCCGAGGTGCTGGTCAACAACGGGGTGACGCTGATCGACGAGGCCGGACCCGACATCTTCAGGAAGGTCAAGGACGGCGCCAAGATCCGGCTGCACGAGGGCGGGGTGTATGTAGGCGATCGCAGGCTGGTCCGCGGGACCGAGCGCACGGACCACGACATCGCCGACCTGATGCGCGAGGCCAAGAGCGGCCTGTCCGCTCACCTCGAGGCCTTCGCCGGCAACACGATCGAGTTCATCAAGAGCGAGAGCCCGCTGCTGATCGACGGCATCGGCATCCCCGACGTCGACGTCGACCTGCGCCGCCGGCACGTGGTGATCGTCGCCGACGAGCCCAGCGCCGAGGAGGACCTGAAGTCGCTCAAGCCGTTCATCAAGGAGTATCAGCCGGCCCTGATCGGGGTGGGCACCGGCGCCGACGTCTTGCGCAAGGCGGGCTACCGGCCCCAGGTCATCGTCGGTGACCCCGACCAGATCAGCACCGACGCGCTCAAGTGCGGCGCCCAGGTCGTATTGCCCGCCGACGCCGACGGCCACGCGCCCGGCCTGGAGCGGATCCAGGATCTCGGCGTCGGGGCGATGACGTTCCCGGCCGCGGGCTCGGCGATCGACCTCGCCCTGCTGCTGGCCGATCACCACGGGGCCGCGCTGTTGGTGACGGCCGGCCACACCGCAAACATCGAGACCTTCTTCGACCGCACCCGCGCGCACAGCAACCCCTCCACCTTCCTGACCCGGTTGCGGGTGGGCGAGAAGGTGGTGGACGCCAAGGCCGTTGCCACCCTGTACCGCAACCACATCTCGGCGGGCGCCATCGCGCTGCTGGCGCTGACGATGCTGATCGCCGTGATCGTCGCGCTGTGGGTGTCACGCACCGACGGCGTGGTGCTGCATTGGGTCACCGACTATTGGAACCACTTCTCGCTCTGGATCCAGCACCTGGTCAGCTAGTCATCTCGAGGATGCGCTCATGATCTCGTTACGCCAACATGCCTTGTCGCTGGCCGCCGTCTTCCTGGCGCTGGCCGTGGGAGTCGTGCTGGGCTCCGGGTTCTTGTCGGACACCTTGTTGTCCAGCCTCCGCGACGAGAAGCGCGACCTGACCACCCAGATCAGCGGACTGAACGACCAGAAGAATGTGCTGAACGAAAAGCTCAGCGCGGCAAACAATTTCGATACCCAACTGGCTGGCCGGATAGTGCACGACGCGCTGGGCGGCAAGTCGGTGGTGGTGTTCCGCACCCCGGATGCCGCCGACGACGACGTGGCCGCGGTGTCGAAGTTCATCGGCCAGGCCGGCGGGACGGTGACCGGGACGGTGTCGCTGACGCAGGAGTTCGTGGAGGCGAACTCGGCGGAGAAGCTGCAGACGGTGGTCAACTCCTCGGTGCTGCCCGCGGGCCAGCAGCTGAGCACCAAGCTCGTCGACCAGGGCTCGCAGGCGGGCGACCTGATGGGCATCGCCCTGCTGGCCAACGCGAACCCGGCGGCGCCGGCGGTCGATGAGATCCAGCGCAACACCGTGCTGGCGGCGCTGCGTGACACGGGCTTCATCACCTATCAGCCAGCCGATCACATGGGCGCGGCCAACGCCGCCCTGGTCGTCACGGGCGGCTCGTTGCCCGGCGACGCCGGCAACAAGGGCGTCAGCGTGGCGCGCTTCTCGGCCGCGTTGGCCCCGCACGGCTCGGGCACCCTGCTCGCCGGGCGCGATGGTTCGGCGACCGGGGGCGCCGCCGTCGCGGTGACCCGCGCCGACGCCGCGATGAACTCGGCGATCACCACGGTCGACGACGTCGACGCCGCGCCGGGGCGCATCACCGCGGTCCTGGGGCTGCACGACCTGCTCAATGGCGGCCATGCCGGGCAGTACGGCACCGGGCACGGGGCGGCGTCGATCACGGTGCCTCAGTAGCGGGCGTGTTAGCCGCGGCACAGCGCGGTGGATGTTAGGGTGGGTTTCCGTGGGTCGGCAGGCCCATCTAGTTATTCGCTAGAACAATTTTGACGCCCTGCCCGTCTTCACGGAGGTCGCCTGTGCGAAAGCACCCGCAATCCGCCACCAAGCACCTCTTCGTCAGCGGGGGAGTCGCTTCCTCGTTGGGCAAGGGTTTGACCGCCAGCAGCCTCGGCCAGCTACTGACGGCCCGCGGGTTGTACGTGACGATGCAGAAACTCGACCCGTACCTCAACGTCGATCCGGGCACCATGAACCCGTTTCAGCACGGCGAGGTGTTCGTCACCGAGGACGGCGCCGAAACCGACCTGGACGTCGGCCATTACGAACGATTTCTGGATCGCGACCTGTCCGGCTCGGCGAATGTGACTACGGGACAGGTCTATTCGACGGTCATCGCCAAGGAGCGGCGCGGCGAGTATCTCGGTGACACGGTCCAGGTGATCCCGCACATCACCGACGAGATCAAAGGGCGCATCATGTCGATGGCCCAGCCCGACGCCGAGGGCAACCGTCCCGACGTGGTCATCACCGAGATCGGCGGCACCGTCGGCGACATCGAGTCGCAGCCCTTCTTGGAGGCGGCGCGCCAGGTGCGTCACGACCTCGGCCGCGAGAACGTCTTCTTCCTGCACGTCTCGCTGGTGCCCTACCTGGCGCCGTCGGGTGAACTCAAGACCAAACCCACCCAGCACTCGGTTGCGGCGCTGCGCAGCATCGGTATCACCCCCGACGCGCTGATCCTGCGCTGCGACCGTGACGTTCCCGAAGCGCTGAAGAACAAGATCGCGCTGATGTGTGACGTCGACATCGACGGCGTCATCTCCACCCCGGACGCGCCGTCGATCTATGACATCCCCAAGGTGCTGCACCGCGAGGAACTCGACGCCTACGTGGTGCGCCGGCTCAACCTGCCGTTCCGCGACGTGGACTGGACCGAATGGGACGACCTGCTGCGCCGCGTGCACGAGCCGCACGAGGTTGTGCGAATCGCCCTGGTGGGCAAGTACGTTGAGCTTTCCGACGCTTATCTGTCGGTCACCGAGGCGCTGCGTGCCGGGGGGTTCAAGCACCACGCCAAGGTGGAGCTGGTCTGGGTGGCGTCCGACGACTGCGAGAGCCCGGCCGGCGCGGCGTCGGCCCTGGGCGACGTGCACGGCGTGCTGATCCCCGGCGGGTTCGGCATCCGCGGCATCGAGGGCAAGATAGGCGCCATCCACCACGCCCGCGGGCGAGGGCTGCCGGTGCTCGGCCTGTGCCTGGGTCTGCAATGCATCGTGATCGAGGCCGCCCGCTCCGCCGGTCTGGCCCAAGCCAATTCGGCGGAGTTCGACCCCGAGACGCCCGATCCCGTCATCTCCACGATGGCCGACCAGGTCGACATCGTCGCCGGCGAAGCCGACCTGGGCGGCACCATGCGGCTGGGCGCCTACCCCGCGGTGCTGGAACCGGAATCGATTGTGGCCCAGGCATACGGCGCAACCGAGGTGTCCGAGCGGCACCGCCACCGCTACGAGGTCAACAACGCCTACCGCGACAAGATCGCCGAAAGCGGCCTGAAGTTCTCCGGCACCTCTCCGGACGGTCATCTGGTGGAGTTCGTCGAGTACCCGCCGGACGTGCACCCGTTCATCGTCGGCACCCAGGCCCACCCGGAGCTCAAGAGCCGCCCCACCCGGCCGCACCCGCTGTTCGTCGCCTTCGTCGGCGCGGCCATCGACTACAAGGCGGGCGAGCTGCTGCCGGTGGAAATCCCGGAGCAGTCATCGAACGGCATCCAGCACCGGGACAGCGCGGCGCGGCCGATACCTGAGCCCGCGACCCGTGGCTGACCACGTCTTCGAGACGGCGTCGTCCGAAACGCTGTACACCGGAAAGATTTTCGCGCTGCGCAGCGACCGGGTGCGGATGCCGGGCGGCAAGGTCGTGACCCGCGAGATCGTCGAGCATTTCGGCGCGGTCGCCGTGGTCGCGATGGACGACGACGGCAACATCCCGATGGTCTACCAGTACCGGCACGCCTTCGGCCGGCGACTGTGGGAGTTGCCCGCGGGACTGCTCGATGTCGATGGCGAGGCAGCCCATCTCACCGCGGCGCGCGAGCTGATGGAGGAGGCGGGGCTCAAGGCCGCGGCCTGGACGGTGCTCGTCGACCTCGATTCCACACCGGGTTTCAGCGACGAGTCGGTGCGCGTCTATCTGGCCACCGGCCTGACTCAGGTGGAACGGCCCGACGCGCACGACGAAGAAGCCGACATGACATTGGAGTGGTACCCGCTGGCCGACGCCGCCCGCAAGGTGCTCAGCGGTGACATCGTCAATGCCATTGCGGTGGCGGGGATTCTGGCCGCCCACGCCGTGACCACCGGCTTCGCGCAGCCGCGTCCGGTGGACAGCCCGTGGCTGGACAAGCCGACGGCGTTCGTCGCGCGCAAGGCCAAGTAATGACAATGGCGGCGCTGGACACGCAGTTGCAGGGCTACCTCGACCATCTGACGATCGAGCGCGGCGTCGCCGCGAACACCCTCAGCTCGTACAGCCGCGATCTGCGTCGGTACACAAAACACCTGTCGGACCGTGGAATTCACGACCTGGCCAAGGTGGGTGAGAACGACGTCAGCGAGTTCCTGGTTGCGCTGCGCCGCGGCGATCCCGACACCGGGGCCGCTGCGCTGTCGGCGGTGTCGGCGGCGCGGGCGCTGATCGCGGTGCGCGGCCTGCACCGGTTCGCCGCCGCCGAAGGGCTGGCCGAACTCGACGTGGCGCGTGCCGTCCGGCCACCGACGCCGGGGCGGCGGCTGCCCAAAAGCCTGACCATCGACCAGGTGCTGGCGCTACTTGAGGCCGCGGGCGGCGACAGCCCGGCCGACGGTCCGCTGACCCTGCGTAACCGGGCGCTGCTGGAACTTCTGTACTCCACCGGCGCACGGATCTCCGAGGCCGTCGGCCTCGACGTCGACGACGTCGACACGCATGCCCGGTCGGTGTTGTTGCGCGGCAAGGGCGGTAAGCAGCGGCTGGTGCCGATCGGGCGTCCGGCCGTCGCCGCCCTGGACGCCTACCTGGTGCGGGGCCGTCCGGAGCTGGCGCGCCGCGGGCGCGGAACGCCGGGCATCTTCCTCAATGTGCGTGGGGGGCGGTTGTCACGGCAAAGCGCGTGGCAGGTTCTGCAGGACGCGGCCGAACGTGCCGGCATCACCTCCGGGGTGTCGCCGCACATGCTGCGGCACTCCTTCGCCACCCACCTGCTGGAGGGCGGCGCCGACGTGCGGGTGGTGCAGGAATTGCTCGGGCACGCCTCGGTGACGACGACGCAGATCTACACCATGGTCACCGTGCACGCGCTGCGCGAAGTGTGGGCCGAGGCGCACCCCCGGGCGCATTAGCCCACGTATTCGGACTCCAGCACCAGGTCGGACACCAGTGTCTGATACTCGACGTGCGCCTTGTGCTCGACGGTGTTCCACTGCTTGCCCTGCTGTCGCCGCATGTACTCGCGATACTTCGGCGCACCCGGCACCCGCACGTTGTCGGCCACCACGATCGAGCCCGGATGCAACCACTCCCGGTCCAGGATGCTGGTCAGGTCGTCCAGGTAGGCGTCCTTGTCGTGATCGAGGAACACGAAATCCAATGTGCCGGAGGCAAACCCATGCTCGTTGGCCAGTGCGTCCAGGGTGCGCCCCCCGTCGCCGATGGTGCCGACCACACACGTCACCCGGTCGGCAACGCCGGCGTGCGCCCAGATCTGGCGGGCGTTGGCCGCGTTGGCCTCGGCCAGTTCGACCGAGAACACTTTGGCATTGGGGGCGGCCCTCGCGATGCGCAAGGCGCCGTAGCCGCAGTAGGTGCCCAGTTCGAGCGCGAGCGACGGATCGGCGCGCCGCACGGCGGCGTCGAGCAGCAGCCCTTTCTCGTCGCCGACGTTGATCAGCAGCGATTTCTCATAGGCGAACTTGTCGATGGTGGCCAGCACGTCGTCGATGTCGCCGGCGCGGGCGTTGCGCAGGACGTACTCGACCGCGGCCGCCTCGCGCCCGTCACCGATCTGCCCGGTGGTGGTGATGTTCTGGGCGCCGGCGGCCATGCGCCAGACCGACCAACGCAGCAGAGGTATCCGTCGTTTGAGGTTCATAAACGTCACGATAGGCCGGGGGCTGGTATCGCCCTGAAGGCCCGTGCTAGCACGTTCCGGAGTCGCGTCGCCCCCGGAAATTGGTGCTGCTGTGACTGAAGTTAACAGGCTGTCGGGATGTGCGTTCCACCACCGATATTTGCCCATATCGGCTGGTTAATTGCCTGCGGGTCGCCGGGTTTCGCGCGACGAACCCGTTAGACTTTCCGACGATGTTCACCTCCCGAACACCCCCGCCATGACCGAGCAGCCGGACAACGGCGTCGAGCTCGGCCTGACCGGGCGGCCGCCGCGGGCGATCCCGGAACCACAGCCGCGCACCTCGCACGGCCCGGCCAAAGTCGTCGCCATGTGCAACCAGAAGGGTGGCGTCGGGAAGACCACGTCCACGATCAATCTGGGTGCCGCGCTCGCCGAATACGGCCGCCGGGTGCTGCTGGTGGACATGGATCCGCAGGGCGCGCTGTCCGCCGGCCTGGGCGTCCCGCATTACGAGCTGGAGAAGACCATCCACAACGTCCTGGTCGAGCCGCGGGTGTCGATCGACGACGTGTTGCTGCAGACCCGGGTCAAGCACATGGATCTGGTGCCCAGCAACATCGACCTGTCGGCCGCCGAGATCCAGCTGGTCAACGAGGTGGGACGCGAGCAGACGCTGGGCCGCGCGCTGCACCCGGTGCTGGATCGCTACGACTACGTGTTGATCGACTGCCAGCCGTCGCTGGGGCTGCTCACGGTCAACGGCCTGGCCTGCTCCGACGGCGTGGTGATTCCGACCGAGTGCGAGTATTTCTCGCTGCGCGGGCTGGCGCTGCTGACCGACACCGTCGACAAGGTGCGCGACCGGCTCAACCCGAAACTCGAGATCAGCGGGATCCTGCTCACCCGGTACGACCCCCGCACGGTCAACTCGCGCGAGGTGATGGCCCGGGTGGTGGAGCGGTTCGGCGACCTGGTGTTCGACACGGTGATCACCCGGACCGTGCGATTCCCGGAGACCAGCGTCGCCGGCGAACCCATCACCACGTGGGCCCCGCGATCCACGGGGGCCATCGCCTACCGCGCGCTGGCCCGCGAGTTCATCGACCGATTCGGCGCGTGAACGCGACCGAAACCGGTGCGGCGCCACAGCAGAACGGCTACGGAGCTGGCTTCCACGTCCGCCTGACGAATTTCGAGGGCCCGTTCGACCTGCTGCTGCAGCTGATCTTCGCCCATCGCCTCGACGTGACCGAGGTGGCGCTGCACCAGGTCACCGACGACTTCATCGCCTACACCCGCGAAATCGGTCCGCAGCTCGAGCTGGAGGAGACCACGGCGTTTCTGGTGGTCGCCGCGACCCTCCTGGACCTGAAGGCGGCCCGGTTGCTGCCCGCCGGACGGGTCGACGACGACGAGGACCTCGCGCTGCTGGAGGTGCGCGACCTGCTGTTCGCCCGGCTGCTGCAATATCGCGCGTTCAAGCACGTCGCGGAGATGTTCGCCGAACTCGAGGCCACGGCGCTGCGCAGTTACCCGCGCTCGGTGTCGCTGGAAGACCGGTTCACCGAACTGCTGCCCGAGGTGATGATCGGCGTGGACGCCGAACGCTTCGCTCAGATCGCCGCGATCGCGTTCAGCCCGCGGCCCGTTCCGACCGTGTCGGTCGAGCACCTGCACCAGGTCCAGGTCTCGGTTCCCGAACAGGCCAAAAAGTTGCTGGCGATCCTAAAAGCGCGTGGCAGCGGCGCGTGGGCCACGTTCTCCGAGCTGGTCGCCGACTGCGAGGCGTCGATGGAGGTGGTCGGGCGCTTCCTGGCGCTGCTCGAACTGTATCGGTCCCGGGCGGTAGCATTCGACCAGTCAGAGCCGCTTGGCGTGCTCCAAATCTCGTGGACCGGGGAGCGTCCGGCCAGTGAAGCCTTGGTAGAAGTGCGAGACGAATGACTGAAGAACTGCCCGAGATCGACCTGGATTCAGGCATCCCGGACATCGCCGAGGTCGCGCCCATGGAATCCGAGGAACTCGGCTCGGTGCTCGAGGCGCTGCTGTTGGTGGTGGACACGCCGGTCACCGCGGAGGCGCTGGCGTCAGCGACCCAGCAGCCGGTCTACCGGATTGCCACCACATTGCAGGAGATGGCCGAGCAACTCACCGAACGCGACAGCGGCATCGACCTACGGAAAAACAGCGAGGGCTGGCGGATGTACACCCGGGCCCGGTTCGCCCCCTATGTCGAGAAGCTGCTGCTGGACGGGGCGCGGTCCAAGCTCACCCGGGCCGCGCTGGAGACACTGGCCGTCGTCGCCTACCGCCAGCCCGTGACCCGCGCGCGGGTGAGCGCGGTGCGCGGCGTCAACGTCGACGCCGTGATGCGCACGCTGCTGGCGCGCGGCCTGATCACCGAGGCCGGGGCCGACGACGACACCGGCGCGGTGACGTTCGCCACCACCGACCTGTTCCTCGAGCGCCTGGGGCTGACCTCGCTGGCCGACCTACCAGATATCGCGCCGCTGCTTCCCGACGTCGACACGATCGAGGACCTGTCCGAATCCCTGGACAGCGAGCCACGTTTCATCAAACTGTCCGGCGGTCAATCGTCCGACCAGGCGCTGACCTTCGACGTGGACCAGGATTGATGGAAGAAGCCCAGGGGATCCGGCTGCAAAAGGTGTTGTCCCAGGCCGGAATTGCGTCGCGGCGGGCCGCCGAGAAGATGATCATCGACGGCCGCGTCGAGGTGGACGGGCAGGTGGTGACCGAGCTGGGCACCCGGGTCAACCCCGACTCCTCGGTGATTCGCGTCGACGGCGCCCGCGTGGTGCTCGACGACTCGCAGGTGTACCTCGCCCTGAACAAGCCGCGCGGTGTGCACTCGACGATGTCCGACGACCGCGGCCGCCCGTGCATCGGCGATCTGGTCGAGCGCAAGGTTCGCGGTAACAAGAACCTGTTTCACGTCGGACGGTTGGACGCCGACACCGAGGGGCTGATCCTGCTGACCAACGACGGCGAACTGGCGCACCGGCTGATGCACCCCTCCCACGAGGTGCCCAAGACGTATCTGGCGACGGTGACCGGGGCGGTGCCGCGCGGCCTCGGCAAGAAGCTGCGTGCCGGCATCGAATTGGACGACGGCGTGGCCAAACTCGACGAGTTCGCGGTGGTGGACGCCATCCCGGGTAAGACGCTGGTGCGGGTGACGCTGCACGAGGGGCGTAACCGCATCGTGCGCCGGCTGCTCGCGGCCGCCGGATTCCCGGTGGAGTCGTTGGTGCGCACCGACATTGGACCCGTCGCGCTGGGAAAGCAGCGACCCGGCACCATCCGGGCGCTGGCCCATCACGAGGTCGGCCAACTGTACAAGGCGGTGGGCCTGTGAGCGCAATGGTGGTTGCCATCGACGGCCCGGCAGGCACCGGAAAGTCCTCGGTGTCAAGGGGATTGGCGCAAGCGCTCGGCGCGCGCTACCTGGACACCGGCGGGATGTACCGGACGGTGACGCTGGCCGTGCTGCGCGCCGGCATCGACCCCGCCGACGCCGACGCCGTCGCCCGCACGGCGGAGAGGGTGCAGATGTCGGTGGACTATCAGCCCGATGGCGACCGCTATTTCCTGTCAGGAGAAGACGTCTCGACGGAAATCCGCGGCGACCGGGTCACCGGCTCGGTGTCGGCGGTGTCCTCGGTGCCCGCCGTCCGTACCCGGCTGGTCGCCATGCAGCGCGAAATGGCCCAGGGGCCGGGCAGTGTGGTCGTCGAGGGCCGCGACATCGGCACCGTCGTCCTGCCCGATGCGCCCGTGAAGATCTTCTTGACCGCGTCGGCCGAAACCCGGGCGCGGCGGCGCAACGACCAGAACGTGGCGGCCGGCCTGGCCGACGACTACGAGGCCGTGCTGGCCGACGTCCGCCGACGCGACCACCTGGATTCCACCCGGGCGGTGTCACCGCTGCGGCCCGCCGAGGACGCGGTGGTCATCGACACCAGCGAGATGACCGAGGCCGAGGTCATTTCGCACCTGCGCGACGTGGTCAAGCAGCGAAGCGGGGTCGTGCGGTGACTCAGGACGGCACGTGGAGCGACGAAAGCGACTGGGAATCCGTCGAATTCGGCCTGGACCAACCGGAGGAGGCCGGCCCGGCGCCCGTGGTGGCGGTGGTCGGCCGGCCCAACGTCGGCAAGTCGACGCTGGTCAACCGGATCCTGGGCCGCAGAGAAGCGGTGGTGCAGGACATCCCGGGCGTCACCCGCGATCGGGTGTCCTACGACGCGCTGTGGACCGGCCGCCGGTTCGTCGTGCAGGACACCGGGGGATGGGAACCCGACGCCAAGGGTTTGCAACAACTGGTGGCCGAACAGGCATCGGTGGCCATGCGCACCGCCGACGCGGTGATCCTGGTGGTCGACGCCGTCGTCGGCGCCACCGCGGCCGACGAGGCCGCCGCACGGATTCTGCTGCGGTCAGGCAAGCCGGTCTTCCTGGCGGCCAACAAGGTTGACAGCGACAAGGCCGAGGCGGACGCGGCGATGCTGTGGTCGCTGGGGCTCGGCGAGCCGCACGCCGTCAGCGCCATACACGGCCGCGGAGTGGCGGACCTGCTTGACCAGGTGCTTGCCGCGCTGCCCGAGGTGTCCGAAGTGGCGCCGACGTCGGGAGGCCCGCGCCGTGTCGCGCTGGTCGGCAAGCCGAACGTGGGCAAGAGCTCCCTGCTGAACAAGCTGGCCGGCGATCTGCGCTCGGTGGTGCACGATGTCGCCGGGACGACGGTGGACCCGGTGGACTCGTTGATCGAGCTGGGCGACAAGGTGTGGCGGTTCGTCGACACCGCGGGGTTGCGGCGCAAGGTCGGTCAGGCCAGTGGGCACGAGTTCTACGCCTCGGTGCGCACGCACTCGGCCATCGATGCGGCCGAGGTGGTGATCGTGCTGATCGACGGGTCGGAACCGCTCACCGAGCAAGATCAGCGGGTGCTGTCGATGGTCATCGAGGCCGGCCGGGCCCTGGTACTGGCTTTCAACAAGTGGGACCTGGTGGATGAAGACCGCCGCGAGCTGTTGGAGCGCGAGATCGACCGCGAACTTGTGCAGCTGCGGTGGGCGCCGCGGGTCAACATCTCCGCCAAGACCGGGCGCGCGTTGCAGAAGCTGGTGCCCGCTATGGAGACCGCGCTGGCGTCGTGGGATGCGCGGATTCCGACCGGCCCGTTGAACTCGTGGCTCAAGGAG
Organism: Mycobacterium sp. NGS17; assembly: GCF_059813205.1. Taxonomy (NCBI): domain Bacteria; kingdom Bacillati; phylum Actinomycetota; class Actinomycetes; order Mycobacteriales; family Mycobacteriaceae; genus Mycobacterium; species Mycobacterium sp. NGS17. The sequence goes on from NZ_JCALED010000005.1 coordinate 108,526, forward strand.
GTGGTGGCCGCCACGCCGCCGCCGGTGCGTGGGGGCAAGCAGCCCCGCATCTTGTTCGCCACCCAGGCGACCGCCCGGCCCCCGACGTTCGTTCTGTTCACCACCGGTTTTCTGGAGGCCGGGTATCGCCGCTTCTTGGAGCGGCGGCTGCGTGAGACCTTCGGGTTCGAGGGATCGCCGATCCGGATCAATGTGCGGGTGCGCGAAAAGCGGGGAGCCAAGCGGCGCTGAGCGACTCCGACCTCGTGGTCGCGTGCAGCGGAGGTCGCTTGGCGGGCCGGCCGACCAGTTACGGTAGGCTTTCGACCTGCTGCCGATGCGCGCATCGGCGCGCGGGCTGTGGCGCAGTTTGGTAGCGCACTTGACTGGGGGTCAAGTGGTCGCAGGTTCAAATCCTGTCAGCCCGACGCAGGTGAGACGTAGTTTCACCCCTCGGTCAATACCCCACAAGGGGCCGGTACCCCAACCCGTACCCCAACCATGCAGTGTTTCCCGCTGTCCGCACGTGTTCATAAGCCGAGCCGCGCTGCCAAACCGATCGACCGCGGCGCGCGCCGCATCGTCGCTCGTATGGCCGTACACGTCGCCGGTAATCGCGACCGACGAGTGCCCGAGCAGGTCGGCCACCGCCTTGATATGCACGCCGGCCTCGAGCCACGCAACGGCCGCCGAGTGCCGCAGAGTGTGCACGCCGATGCCGTCGGTGCCGACCGCTTTTGCGGCCGCCTCGAGCACCCGGAGCAGGTTGCGCGGATCGACGGGCCCGCCGAGCTCGGTGGTGAACACCAGCCCGCTATCGGCCCACTGATTGGCTGCACGCAACCGATCGGCGGCCTGGTTCGCCTTCTGCTTGCGCAGCATCGCGACCAAGGAAGGCGATAGCGGCACTGCCCGACGCGATCGCGCCGTCTTGGGTTCGGTAATCACCAGTTCGCCGCCGACGCGCGCGATCGTCGCCGCCACCCGCAGCGCGCCGGCGTCGAGGTCTACCCTGTCCCACCGCAGCGCCAGCGCCTCACCCTTACGCAGACCGGTCGAGGCGATGAGCACGAGCGCCGGGTGGTACCTCGAGCTCTCGGCCGCCCGCAGGACCGCGGTCACCGCGGCGCCGTCCAAGTGCCTAGCCTCTCGCCGCTCCACGCCAGGGCGGCGCACCTGGGCGGCCGGATTACGGGCCAGGAGCCCGTCGCGCACCGCAGCGTCGAGGCCGGCCCTCAACACGGTGTACGTCTGCCGGATCGTGGAGTCGGACAGTGCCCGCACCGGGTCGGCGTCCTCGCCGGGGCCGGGCTTTGTTTTGGCCCGCATCCTGAGCACCAGCGCCTCGACGTCGGACGGGCGCAATCTGTCCAGAGTGATCGCGCCGAACGGCGCCGGCTCGAGGTGGCAGCGTGAAAGCGCCGCGTACAGCGCCTTGGTCGACCCCTTGCGATCCGATGCTGTGAGGGTCGTTGCGCGCCAGTGCGCGAGCCAATCGCCGACCGAACGACTTGCATCCTTGACCGGAGCCCCGGCGTCGAGTCGCTCACGGGCCTTTTTCATCTCTGCGCGTGCGGCCTTGGCTGTCGCCCCGTACAACGAGACCCGCTTGACCTGCCCAGTGTCGGTATCGGTGTAACTGAGCCGGGCCTCCCAGCGCCCGTTGGCCCGCTGCCGAACGGTGCCCTCCCCGTTAGCTCGTTTCGCCATTTGCGCCCCGCCCCTCATGGTTGTACGCACTACCGTCGTTTGGTTGCGTTGACTACCAACGCTTTTCACCGATCACAGAGTGCCGTGCTACTCGACACCCCCGTCTCTATAGTTCAGCACGATAGCGCGCCGAACGCGTACTGACTTGAAGAAACGAGGAGAGGCACGAAACGATGAATAGCGACACAGGCAGACTTCTGCTGCCCTATGCGGAAGCGATGGCCGCGCTCGGCGGTATCAGCCGCACAACGCTTTGGGACTTGGTCACTAGCGGCCAGGTAGTGCGGGTCAAGATCGGTGCACGAGCTTTCATCACCGCGAAATCCGTTGCCGCCTACGTGGATCGGCTCACCGCAGCCGCCACGGCATGACCGCCGAGCGAGGCCGAGGCAAAGGGCCGCCCGGGGACGACCCCGGCGACGGTGCGCCGTGACCGAGCAGCTGGCGTTCTGGGGTATGCCGCCGCGGCGCCGTCAACCGGGCCGGCCGTCGCGGCGGGCCCGATTCGATCGGGCGCTCGACACTATGCTCACCTACGCAGACCTGTCTGCGGCAGCCGGCCCGACCAACGAACGCTCAGACCCGACTATGTGGATCGTTATGAGCGACGACGATTGGGATAACCCCTGGCTCAACAACGTTGGAATGGCCGCGCAGGGCCTCTATTGGAAGGGTCTCTGCTGGGCGAAGGACCAGACCCGCGGCCGCGACTTCCTCGCATCCAAATCGGTGCTCGGCGATCTGGAGTCGTGGTTCATCCCCGACGGACAAATCCGCTATTGGAAAGCGACTCGCGAGGCTAGGCAGCTGGTCGAGGCGAGCATCTGGATACCCATCCAGGGCGGCTACCGATACGTGTATCTGCGGGACCAGAACAAGCCAAAGACGGTTTACGAGGCGCGACTTAAGAAGACCAGGGAGAAGCGCCGCCACCGCGCGGCCGGGCCGCCCGACGACGCCGCCGACGGGTGGTGAATGTGTTTGCTGGAAAGGCGATGTCTCCAGGAGACACGTGTGGAGACATCCGAAAGGCTGTGTCAGACCTTGCTACAAGCGCACCTGCTGTGACCTGCATAAGAAGGTCGATGTCTCCAGGAGACACCTTGGTACGTCTCGAACTCACGCCAACATGTGTCAGCGATGAGTTTGCAGACGTAACCGCTGCCGCGTTCACAGCGCGACCGCCCAGCCCCGAAAACCCCATCGCAAAGTCCGGGGAGAAACACCCCGAATTTCGCGATGGCCGTATCCACTCCTGGCTGCTTTCCGTCCGCTACCGTCCGGCGCGCAAACCACCTGCGGCAAGCAACCTGTCCGTCGACGACCGCGGCAACCGCCTGGACCAACCACAGAAAGCAACCAGCTCGATGTACGTGGCAACCGAGCGTAGCGAGGGCGGCAGCCGGTCGTCGTTGCGTTCATTGGGTACGGCACTACGCGCACGCGAGGGCGAGGCGGCGTGAGAGCCCGCCACAATCACGTCATCGTCCGTGCCTATTGCGACACGCGCGCGATCGACCGTCCATGTCCGACATGCCGCGCCGCGGTCGGCGAATACTGCACTCGCACCGACGACAGAGGCCAGGCGCGCATCCGCCGCGTGCCGTGCGTGCAGCGCTGCCCACCAAGCCCGCCGGCTACCGACGAGCCGGTCCAACCGAACCACCGTCCGCCGGCTCGATCTTTCGACGAGCCGCTTCACGAGCTCGACGACGACACGGAGACACGATGAGGCTCAATGCTCTACCGGCACTGCGGGCCACCGTCACGGCGCTGCCCGGCCAGCAGCCGCGACGAGTGCGCCTCACCGCAGGCCCGTTCACGTTCACCGTCGAGCCCGACGAGGCGCTCAAGCTCGCCGATCGGCTCGTCGACGCCGTCGAAATGATTCGCAGCCACCCCAACGGAAGGACCGCACGATGACCGATGAGACCGACGACCGGCTTGCCGAGGCGCGCCGCGATTACTGCGCGGCGCTGTACGTGGTGGCGCAGGCCACCGGTGACCGCGAGCTCGAGTTCGAGGTATTCCGCCGGCTGGCCGCTTACGGCGGCCGCGGCTGTGTGACCGAGACGCTCACCCGAGGTCTACGTCTGATCTTCGAGAAAACGGACCTCGTCGAGCTCGAGCCGGTCGTCGTCGCGTTGCGCGCCTATGCGGCCCGTTTGGTGGAGTGGTTCGGGCATGAGCAACTCGACACCGGCGACGACGACACCGTGGTCGATCCTGCCGAGATTGAGGCCGAGGCGCGGCGATTGCTCGGCGGCGGGGGCGCTGCGCCGTGATGCGACGCGGTGTCCTGCTCGACGTTGCGGAGGCGGCAGTGCTCGTCGGCACGATCGAGGACTTGTGCCGCCGTACCGGCCGGCAGCCATCGGGCCGGCTCGACCCGATTGTGGCGAAATTGCGCAAAGTTGTTGCAAACACTGACGGTTTGACCGCAAAAAGCGTCAGTTTGTTTGGCATTGAGGCGGATTCGGATCAACACTGCGCTTATGACCTCGTCACGTCAGGCGAAGCGGCACGAATCTTGGGCATCGGCGCCCACGGTGTGCGCGACCTTCGCCGGCGCGGCGTCCTCACAGCGCACTTCACCGGCACCCGCTGGTTGTACCCGCTCCGAGTCGTCGAGGCCCGCGCTGAGCACCAGGCCGCCAAACGCGCCGACCCCTGAGCGAGGCCGCCGTGCCTGACCTACGCACGGTGCGCAACGTCGAGATCCTCAAGGTGGGTCAGTGGGACGGCTCGAGCGGTACGTTCACGATCGACCGTGAGGATCTCGCCTCGGCCGTCGAGTTCCACCGGGCCGGTGTGCTGCGGCCTGCGCCGTTGAAGATCGGCCACGACGACCCGCGTTTCGATGGCGGCCCGGCATTAGGCAACCTCGATTCGCTGCGGCTGAGCGACGGCGGCGACACGCTAGTCGCTGATTTCGTCAACGTGCCTGCCAGCATCGCGAAGCTGCTCCCCGCGGCATACCGCGATCGCTCGATCGAGGGCGTTTTCGATTACCGCGACGGCACCGGGCGCACGTGGCGGTTCATCGTGACGGCGTGCGCACTGCTCGGAGAGCGGGCCCCGGCGGTCCACACCCTCAAGCAACTCGGCGAGCTCTATGGCGTCGACGTCGCTGCGGCCGCATCGGGCCGGCGCGTCATCGTGGCCGCCAGCGCATTCCATTCCGAGGACACGCAGCGCCACCGCGCTGTCCAAGTTGCCGCCGCCCGCCGGCGGCGCACCAACCGACCGATTGGAGTCTGAGCAATGTCGACACCGCTTTTGCAGGTATCGGTTTACGACCCTGGTAAGGACATCAGCGCCGAAGCGACCGCCGCGGTGACGGTGCGCCGGTTCGTGAAGATCAGCGGTAACCGCACCAGCGGCGGCAATGTCGCGGTTGCGCCGGCCGCTGCCGGTGACCGGCCCTGCGGTGTAGCGGGTCATGACGCCGGGGTGGGCGAGCTCGTCCGCGTCGTGCGCGGCAACTCTCGTGTCGTGAAAGTCACTGCCTCGGGTGCGATCGCAGCCGGCGCCGAAGTCCAGGTCGGCGCGAATGGCACCGCCGCGACCAAGGCCGCCGGTATCGCTGTGGGCTATGCGATCACCGGCGCAGCCGACGCCACCGACGCCGAAATCTCGCTCTACTGAGAGGAATTGAGCCACAAATGCCTAGTCCGTTGATTCCCGAACTTACTGGCCGCCGGCTGACGGTCGACGTCGCGCTCAAACAGCCGTCACTCCTCCGCGACCGCATCGCGAAGATTGCCGACGATCAGCTCCTCCTGCCGCGGTTCTTCCGCCCGTTCGGTGCCCAGGTCCAAGGCGCTGGGCTGCTGTACAGCGTCGTCAAAGCCTCCGATTTCTACACGACCGACGTCGAGAAGCGTGCGCCAGGAACCGAATACAAGGCAGTCGAAGGCGTCGACCCCGAGAAGAAGCTCGCTGTTGTCGAAGACCACGGTGGCTGGTTCGAAATCAACGACGAAGAGATCATCCGCAACGACGTCAGCAAGCTGGATCAAGAGACCACGCAGCTTGGGAACACAATCGCCAAGCGCCTCGATGCACTGGCGATGGCGGCCCTCGAAGCCAGCGACATCGAAAGCATCGCTATCGACGGCACCTGGTTAAACCTGGTATTCGAGGGTCCGCTGGACCAGATCACCCCGAGCGCGGCGCGGCCACTGAGCCATCTTTCGGAGGCCCAGTTAGAGGCCGACCTCGACGAACTCGGCGTGAAGCTCAATCTCGTTGTCTGCCACCCGCAGAACGCCCACGAACTCCGCGTCGCCTACGGTCCCGAACTCGACGCCGCGCTGAAATCTGTTGGTCTCGAGCTCTATGCACATCCGCGGGTGACCTACAACCAGCCGTACGTCGTCGAAAAGGGCAACGTCGGCATCGTTGGATTTGAAACCCCGCTGATGACCGAGACGATCGATATCCGTGAGCGCCGCTGTAAACGCATACAAAGCTATGTAGTTGGCACCTTCGCGGTCGACCGCCCCGCCGCGGCGAAAAAGCTCATCCTCGCCTAAAAGGAGACTTACAAATGGAATTGACTTTCACCGCCGCCCAGGTTTCGACGATGCTCACGAAACTTGGTCTGCCGGCGGATACCGACAACACTGAGATGATCCTCGCCTGCATCGAGGACGTCTGTGCACAGGTCGCCGAGCTCGACCCAGAGAAGCCGTCAACAGTCGCGGCGGCTGCCAAGCGCGCCGGCCTCGAGGTAGTCGACACCGACATGCTCACCGCGCTGCGCCACGACGCTCAAGAGGGCCGAAAGATCGCGGCCGCGGCCAAGCACGCCGATATCGAGCGCCAGGTCGACGAGGCGGTGAGCGCGGGCAAGATCACCGCCGCGCGAAAGAAGCACTGGCAGACGCTCCTTGAGGCCGATCCCGGCATGGCCGAGGTTCTTGCGAGTGTTCCCAATGAGACTGCCGTCCCGATGACCGAGCTCGGCCACAGTCTCGAGCCCGTCGACGCCGGCGCCGACAAGCCGGCGTGGTTCTACTAGACGTCGCTGCTCGCGGTTGCCTGGCATGGCCTGATGAGTGCGACTACGGTGGCCGGCCGTCCCGTCACTGAGCGGCCGGCCATCGTGACCTCCGAATCCGCCTCATGACCGCCGACTATGAGGCAGACCGGCGAACCCGCGAGGAGCGGCACCGCCAGGTGGTCACCCAGCAACTCGGACAGTTCCCACGCGAGCTCGCCCGATGCACGTGCAACACACCGTCATTCGACTGTGGCGACCATGCCAACACGTGCCCACTCGGGCCCACACCGCCGCTATCAAGCAACCCGACCAGGCCGGCGACACGCCGCCCACGCGAGGAGACGTTCTGATGCCCAACACCTCACACCGCAAACCGCGGCCAGGCAGCACCGCGCGCGGCCTCGGTTACGACCACCAAACCCACCGCGCCCGGCTGCTGCTGCGCCACGTCGACGGCAAGCCGTGCTGGTGGTGTGGGCGCAAGATGTTCAAACAGCCCGCGCGGAACTGGGACAAGCGGGTGCTGCACGCCGACCACAGCCGTAGCCGCTCAACGGTAGGCATCGGCAACAGCACCGCCGACCGGCTTCTCCACGCCACGTGCAACGAGCAGCGAGGCGACGGCAGCCGCGATGACACGAGGCCCGCGCTCACCGGCACCGACGACCGCAAACGCAGCGTCGATACCGACCTCGGCCAGCTCTGCTACTTTCCGTGGCCTGAGCTCGATCAAGGCCGCTGACTTGCGATTTTCTTGGACCGGGGGTACCCACTAGACCGCCGCGGTGGTCTAGAAAATTTTTTTTGGAGCGAGCCCGAGGTTTCGGCCGGAGACGGGCAAACGGGTGCTCGGGCGGGATGGTCACGGGACGACGTCCGGCGCTTTTTACTGATGCCAATAAAAAGACAGGTGGTCTGCGGGTAACTTCGACGACACCTGCCACCCCAGCGAAATCAGGCGCCGGTCACGGGCCAGGCAGTGTGGCGAACCGTTGGACTATCGACTCGACGAGGTCGATCACGGTGGGCAACTCGGCTGCGTCGATCTGCGTGCCGTCATTGGCGCGAAAGCCAAACAAGATCTCTGGCGGATCGGGCCTCTCGAACTGAATCCCCGATTTCCACGTAAACACATCGTCCGGGTGGGAGGTGAAGCTCGGACTGATCGATGCGCGCGACACCGCCACCTTCTGCCCCGGTGTGATCGGTAACTGCGGGCCAGGGGTGTAGATCAGGATGTTTAGGTTGTAATACGGCTTCATGTCTGGCGGCGTTATCAAACTCGCGGACCAAGCGCCGGTGGCGAACAGGCTGAGATTGCGATGCTTGTCTGTACCGCCGAGCGTCGCCAATCGCGAAAGAAGCGGGTCGATCTGCGGGAGCGCAGGAGCTGGGCCCGGCGGCGTGGGAGGCGCAAACTGCTGCACTGCGCGGAGTTCGGCGACCGCGGTCGGCCATGCGCGGGGCACCTTCGCCGCGACGGTGCGCTCCCACTTGGCGGGGTCCGTGACGATTGGGAACGCGACCTTGTGCGCATCTGGCCCGTCGGGTACGCCGCCGTTGGCGAGGTAGATCTGAAACGCTGTGTAGTCAAGTGCGGTGCGGAGCGCGTGGACAACTTCGCCGGCCCGGAGCGGGAGATTTATCGGCGGCGCCGCGTTCACCTTGACGTAGCCGATGTAACACACAAATTGGAGGGATCGGCGCGATTGCGCCTCCACACCGCCGGTCTCCTGCCATTCGGTCAATGTCGCGGCGAGTTCTTCGTGCAATTGTTTCGCACGATCAATCTTCGCGCGGGCATCGGTCAGGTCAAGTACGCCGCTCATCACTATGACCACCGACGCTATCGGCCGGCGCGCCGAATCGTGCTGCGACATGCCGGCCGGCCGTTCGCTTCGAGTGAACAACGGACGCGGCGCGCCGTCGCCTAAGACGAACGTCCACCGACCTATCGTGATGTCGATATGCCAACAAGCAGCATGAACGGCGAACACGCCATCGTCTTCTCGATCCTCGACCGCGCGGCAAAAATATACGGTTACACCTGGCTGATCGAGTGGTCCACCACGTCGTTCTATATCAAGTCGACATACAAGCCGCTTCAATTGCTGAAAGTCACCATTCACGGCTTTGACCCGAAACATGTTGGTAAGCAGCACTTTCGCCTCGACTTCGATCACGCCGAACCGGCGACGAAGGCGGTAAATGCCGGGGGAGGTTGGGCGACGGTCGGCGCGCAGCTGCCCTTGTACTTCGACGGCCGCCGGATAAATAAGCGCACGGTACACATCGTTCGGTTCTCCGCTGAGGCGGAGATGTATGCGGCGGGCATTCCATCCGCGCCGACCCCCAAGGTCAGGCAGAAGGCGACGCTCCACGCTGCTGTTGCCGCGCCGCCGCCCGGGAGTGTGACGCACGTCGATTTGTTCCTCAGCGCCGTCCGACCCTACTGGCCGAACGAGAAGAAGACCAGAGCCCGCGATGCCGGTATGGGACCGCTCGTCAGCTCCGGGGGCCTCTACCTGACTGCGGTCAACTATCAGATGCCGGTCACGGACGAGCCAGACCCGTTCGGCGATGTCCGCGGTGGTGAACCCATCGACCAATGCGTGCGCGGCATCGCCGAAAGCGTCGACCCATCGGGCTTCTTGTGGGTCTGCGAGAAGATGATTCCTCGATCGAAAGTCGACTCGTCATCGCCACCGCCGGCGCCTGGAGGCGCGCCACCGGTGCGCGGGCGTTGCGGGCCCAGCTAGTCACGCTGACGCTCATGCCATCGCACCCTTTTTACTGTTGACCGTAAAAAGCCACGCCACCAGTCTTTCGTGGCAGCACGGAAAAGTCAGTGCTCATTGCCCGAGCCGACCGAGTTCGCCGGCGGCCACTAGCAGCACCGCGGCCAGGGAACGGGCCTCGTCGGCGTCGAGCAGCTCAGCGTCGTCGAGCTGCAACGTCACCCCGCGGAGCACGGTGCCGTCGCCGAATTGCTGGCCGGTGATCGTCACCGCGGCCGGGCCGGCGGCGCGGCTGGTGCCGTCGAACCAGCGCCACCAACCGGCGCCGCAGTCGAATTCTTCCCAGGGGAACACGCGCCGAGCGTCGGCGGGCGGTGTGAGTGTGTTCGTCATGCGCCACAGCTAACAACGCGTCCGACTGAAATAGCAAGGGCCACAACCAAAATACTGCATCAACGGCGTGTTTAGGCAACGCACAATAGTTGTGTGATGCACGGCAGCGTCGAGTTCGTTACAGCACCGCGGCGTGTCCCGCATCGCGCCCAGGACCCGGCGCGAGACAGTTGGATGCATGGACGGATGGGCGTTGCTGGTCTCGGTGCTGGCCTTCGTGGTGTCCGGTGCGGCCCTGGTGATCGCCTGGTGGCAACTGGTGTTGCAACGCGACGCCGCCGGTGGGCGTGGGATCTTGTTGGGCGTCGGCCGGTATCACCGAACGATCGCCCGGAGAGGCGGCGTGGAAACAATCACCGACGACTACAACGTCGACGTCGAGCTCGTCGGCAACGAGCGTCACATGGTCGCTGTCCACCTCGAACGCGACGGCCGGCAACTCGGCCCGGCCGATGTCGGGTGGGTCGAATCGCCAGACGTCCGAGCGCGGATGACGTGCGAAAGCGAGCCGATCCACTGGCGGTTTGAGCTCTCGCCAGACGACGCGCGGGACCTGTGGGTGGTGCTGTCGTGGGTCAGCCCTTACGGGGACGGTGTTCGCACCGACGCTTTCCGCCGCCGGCTCGACGTCCTCGAGGACGAAATCGAGGAGTGGCACTGGTTCCGGTCCTATCGTGCGCGCCGCCGCTTTGAGGCGTGGGGCTCGCGTCGGCGCTGGGCATGGGCGCGCCGGTGGTTGGGCAAGCCCAGGCGGCTCGGCGAGTGGCGGCCGAGCGGGGCCCGCGAACTTGCGCCGGGGCAGAGCCCGATCAACTCACGCTTCGACGGCCGGTGACGAGGCGTAACGGCGCGGTTGCCGTACCCCTACGCGTACCCCAACCGGCCGAAAATCGGGGCGGTTTGCGGGTGTTAGCAGGTGTTATGAAAATGCGCTGACCTGCAAAAACCGACTACCGGCGAACGGCCGTAAACCCCGTTCGGCTATCTGGGGGTCAAGTGGTCGCAGGTTCAAATCCTGTCAGCCCGACACACGAAATACCTGCCAGCGGCGCTCTCTCTTCGGCCAACGCGCGTGGTCACCGATTGAATACAAAAACGGTATGCCTGGCGAGTAAATACCGGTCAGATTCCGGAAATTGCATATAACGGACCGAAATCGGCACACGTCTATCAATGCAGACGCGGACACGGACCCGTGAATAGGGCGTTCGTATTCCCCCGGCAACGCGCGGGAACGTAATCCGCGCGAAGCCGGTCACTTCCGCTTCTACAGAGGTAGAAAGTCAAAGGCGATTGTCAGGAGCAAACCACTTGCCCGGCCGCCGGAACGGTGCACGTGAGGGTGCAACCCGTCGACCCGCCCAGGATTGCGACCAGCGTCGCGGCTACTGCCACTACTTTCAGCGTTCTCTTGGTGCTCGTCATCGGCGTACCTTTCTCGCTGGTGTTATAAACCTGTCAAATTGGATGCTATAGCCGTCACCGGCGCAGCGGAAGCATGTTTTCGGCATTTGTCCACTAAAAACTTCAGCGCGGCTTTACAAAGCCGCCGACGGCCAACTCCCAAGGCCTCGCAATTTCGGGCACTCGCTTCCAGCGGGCCCAGCGACACGCTAAGCCGGCCGTCGTTAAGTCCTTGAGGCACCAGGGGACAACGCGCGTGTTTAGTCAATAAACCGTTTGTTGAGTTAAATGCCCGAGTTAGTCAGCGTGTGAGACGGAGCCCGACGCAAAGCAATCAGGATGCCCGCGTCGCGACGGCGCTCCAAGGCAACTCGAGCGCGCCATCGCGTTCGTAAGAAACGAGCGACGCCTCGAGTGTCGAGCGGATCGTGGCGATCTGTTCACTTCCCAACGAGCCGACGAGTTCCGCCACCGGCCCGGCCACCTCCGTCACGTGCGTCCAGTAGTCTTCCACGCCGTCGAAGCGCATGGCGCCGGTGATCTCCTCGGAGAGGACATCTAAGAAGCCCGCACCGGAGGCGAGGGCGTGATTGTGCTCGGGGGTGGACAGTGAGAAGAGTCCCCCGGGAGCGAAGGCGTCCCCGGGCGGTGCGACGCCACTTTGCAACAGTGCCACCACGATCTGGAAGATCCATGGGTTGCGCTCGGGTGGCCCCCACGTCGCATAGCTGAACAGGCCGCCCTGCCGGAGCACCCGCCGGACCTCCGCGACGGCCCGCTCCTGCTCGGGCACGAGCATCATCCCGAACCGGGAAAGCACCCCGTCAACGCTGCCGTCGGGCAGGTCGATCTGCTGCGCGTCGATGACGCGGCATTCGACGTTATCGAGACCCCGATCGCTCGCGCCCCGACGGGCAGCGGCCACCATCTCGGGCGCGAAATCAGTCGAGATGAGCAGACCGGACCTACCGAGCCGGGCGGCGGCGAGGAAGCCTGTCTCACCTGGGCCCGCCGCCAGCTCCAACACCGTTTGGCCCGGCTGCGGATCGATGTGGTCGACGAGCCAATCGGACACCGATCGCACGTCGGAGAACAAGCGGTCGCGATGTTTTTCCCAGGCCGCTGCCACTGCGCTCCAGTGACGCAGGGCTTGCTCGGGCGAGTTCTGCTCAGACATGCCTGCCCCAAACTCGACAACGGCCGACCGCGGGCCGTTCGCGTCATTGCAGCCTACTGTCAACACTGCCAGGCGTGAAGCGATGGTTGCGTTCGCCGTCAGAGCCCAGACCGGCCTACGGCTGAAAGGCGGGAAGAACAGTGCCGGAATCGCGAATCTCCCAGATGCTCTTTTTGGTCACACCGTCAAAGTTGATCTTGTTCAACGTATCCCGCGAATAGGTGAGGTCGATCGCGATCTGGGTCGAGGTGTTTCCGTACGGGTCGGTCATCGGGAAGGTGCCCTGCACGTTCACCGCGGAGGCGTCGGGATAGGTCGCTTTTGCGTACTTGAGAATCTCGATCGTGTCCAACCGGGCACCGTCTTTGATCATCTGCTCCGTGTAGTTGTCACGAATGGCGAATCGGGCGTCGACCACGCCGCCGTTCGGGCCCGGAGCAACGGTAAAGGTGACGCCCTCCGGCTTCTTGGGTCCGGCCGGCGTCGACGGCGCCTCCTGGGGCGGTGCCGGCGCTCCCTCCGCCGCCGAACCGCTCGATGGGCTCGACAGGCTGTCCTTCTTCGGATCGAAGACCCATGTTTTGCCGATGAAAACCAGGAGAACGAGGGTGCAGAGCACCGCCAGGGCCACGGCGGCCCTTCCGGAGGCGCCCTTTTTCGGCGATTCGGTCGCGAGCGTATGCGGCGCTTCGGCGTCGAACGCGTATTCGCTGGTCCAGCTGGTGCCGTCGAAGTACCGTTGCAGCCCGTGGCCTACCCCCGCGGGGTCGGGGTACCAACCCGGCGCCGATTTGGGCGGGGGCGGCGCCTGTTCAGATGGCATCTATCCATTTTCGTCGTGACGAAGGCATCGCGGCTACCCGCCTCGTTCCTCGCGGTCCGGCTCGGTGAGTTCCGGCGCGTTCTCACGAGTCGCCATTCCTCCTTCGCGCCCGTGGTCCGCCGGACCGGGTCGGCCACCTTTGGGCTCGTCGTCGCCCTTCTCCGAATGCTTGCCCATCGCAACCTCCTTCGACGAAAGGACTACCCGCAGCGGCACAATCTGAAGACCCCGGAAAGCAAACAGGAGCACGAAAAGCCACGCTGCCAACTCTAGGCTCTCGGAACGGGTGGCCGGTGGCGGGCACGACGTCCTCGGTCGACGAGAATCACGAATGAACCCGCTAATTCTCTGAACTACCGCGCTTTCCGGAGATCGGCGAGTGAGTTTCGAAGCCCGCCGTCCAACCGGATCTGGACCGCTGCCACCGCGATCATGATCGCCGCGGTCACCAGGTGCACGATCGCATCGGTGACGTTGTTGGGAAAGTTGAAAACGAAGGCCACCTGATGGGAGAAGAACGCCCAAATGCCCGGCAGCGCACCGGCTATGGCCGCCAGCAGCAGATACAACACGGACCACGACTTACGCGTCGCGAACACCAGACCCGGCGCGAACAGGGCTAAACCCGCGACGGCGTGCCAGCCGTTGTAGTCCATTCCGAGCAGCTGCACGGTAGGCGCGTCGGGCCCGGTCGCGAAGCTGGGATTGATGATGAAGCCGGCCACCGCCTGGGCGACATGGACAACACAGATGATCACCAGCCCGATCTGGGCGAAACTCCACCTCACATTGCACCCCCTTGTGCGCGGCAAGATGGCCCAAATACTACGTTCGGTAGTAGGTTCGTGCAATGAGGGAAGTGGCTATGCGGTGCCGTCCCGTTCGATCCAGCGGGTAAGCGCGTCTTCGAGCGCGGTCGCGACGTCCACACCGGCACTCTCGGCGGCCTGCTCAAACCGCTCGATCAAGTCGGTGCGGACTGAGGCGCCCAGTCTGGAGAACGGCGGTTTGGGCTTCGGCGGCAGGTCGACGGGCACGTGTCGAGCGACCGAGGCGTCGATGATTTCGCGGAGCGCCGGTATCTGGTTGAGCAAGGTGTCGAGATCGTCGCGTTCGATGCGCAATAACTCGGCCGGCCCCATCGTCGTTACGGTGGCCGAGCGCAATCTCCCACGGTGCAGCGCCGATTCGCCGATCACCTCGCCGGGCCCCAGCGCGGCGACGCGGTCCGAGCCGACATACACGCCCACCTCGCCGCTGAGCAGGATGTAGCAGGAGTCGGACGGAGTTTGCTCGTGGATCAACGGCAACGGGGCCGACGTCGAAGTGCGATGAGCGGCTTCGGCGAGACGCTGTAGTTCAGCATCCGAAAACTTGCCGAATGTCTCGTACTGCCGTAACCGGCGAGCGTCTTCCTCGTATCGCTTCGCGTCTGCCTTCATAGCGGACTCCTGATGTGCGATGTGCCGCTGACATCGAAGAGCGTAACGCGCACCGACAGGACTCGATGCGGTATTACGAACGCGGAAGAACGACTGCGTCAGTTTCGACCAGGAAGCCTCATCACCGTGCGCACGATCGGCAGGAGCGACTTTTGCCAGAGTGTTCCCGGGATGCCAAGGGGCGGATCCAGATTGAACACACGTGCGGTCGCGATCGTCTGGGATTCGGTGTACTTCAGCAGGCCTTCGGGACCATGACGGCGGCCGACGCCGGACTGGCCCATCCCGCCCATCGGTGCGCTGAGGCTGCCCCATGCGAATGCATAGCCCTCGTTGACGTTCACCGTCCCGGACCGCAACCGCGCTGCGATCTGCTGGCCCTCTGCGGAGGAACCGGCCCACACACTGGCGTTGAGTCCGTACTCGGTGTCGTTGGCCTTCTCGACGGCTTCGTCCGCGTCGGCGACGGGGTAGATCGAGACGACCGGACCGAATGTCTCGTTGGCCGCGCACTCCATTTCGGGCGTGACGTCGGTCAGGACCGTCGGCTCGTAGAACAACGGCCCGATGTCGGGCCGTGCCTTCGCGCCCGCAATCACTTTGGCGCCCTTGGCTTTCGCGTCGTTCACGTGATCGGTCACGGTTTCCAGCTGACCCGCGGAGATCAAGCTGCCCATGTCGACCGAGAAGTCATACGTGGTGCCCAGCTTCATGTTCCGCACCTGGGCGCCGAACTTGCCGATGAAATCGTCGGCGATGTCCTTGTCGACGTAAATGCGCTCGATCGAGATGCACAGCTGGCCGGCGTTGGAGAAGCACGCGCGGGTGGCCGCCTTGGCGGCCTTGTCGAGATTGGCCCCGCGCGTGACGATCATCGCGTTCTTGCCGCCGAGTTCGGCCGAGAACCCGATGAGCCGCCGGCCCGCGTGTTCCGCGAGCTGCCTGCCCGTGGCCGTCGAACCGGTGAACATCAGGTAGTCGCAGTTGTCGATGATCGCGGTGCCGACCACCGAGCCCGGCCCCGGGACGATCGCATAGAGCGCCCGCGGCAGTCCGGCTTCATACAAGAGCTCCGCACACGCGAGGGCGCAATACGGAGTTTGGCTGTCCGGCTTGAGCACCACCGCATTACCCGCCAGCAGCGCCGGCACCGAGTCGGACGCCGTCAGCGTCATGGGGTAGTTCCACGGGGAAATCACCCCTACCACGCCCTTGGGCTGGTAACCGACCGTCGTCTTGCCGATGCCGGGAAGCAGCGCCTGCACCGTACGCGGCTTCAGCAGGTCCGCCGACACCCGCACGTAATAGTTTGCGTTCGCGATCAGGTCGACGAGTTCCTCCTGTGCCGCCCATCTGGCCTTGCCGGCCTCGGCCTGCAGGAGATCCATCAGGAATTCGCGATTCTCGAAGACCAGGTCCCGGTAGCGGCTGATGACGTCGACGCGCTCGGTGACCGGGCGATTCGCCCACGCGACCTGGGCCGCCCGCGCCTCGGCGAACGCCGCTTCGACATCTTCGGCCGTGCCGATCGGGATCGTGGTCAGCGACTTGCCGGTGAAGATCTCGTCGATCGTCTTGGTCTGGCGTGCGGTGATGTCTTTGATCGCGGCCAACTGACGCAGGCGGTCGAAGACCTCGGCTGACGGTGCGGGCATCTCATTACCTCTCGCGAAGCGCGGGTGTCTAAAGCACCAGACTATTGGCTCCGCGGAGTCACTCCTCGCCGAGGACGCAATCGATGCGCTCAGCTGCGGATTAGGCCTTTCGACAAATGGGTAGTGGCATAGCAATGCGCGACGACGACCGGTTCGAAGCGATCGCCCGAGACATGGTCCAGGGGTCATCGGGCGGGTGCTGTTTGCTTTTGGATCGCGATCTGCGGATTCGGGCGGCAAGCCGAGACTACGAGCGCGCGACGCTGCGCGCGCACGGTGAGCTTCCCGGGCAATTCCTGTTCGACGCCTTCCCGGACAATCCGAAAGACCCGCACGCCGACGGGACGGCGAACCTCGCGTCGTCGCTGGAGACGGCGATGCAGACCGGCCGCACCCACACGATGCGGATGCAGCGTTATGACATTCCCGACCCCACCGCCCCCGGCGAATTCCTGCCGAAGGTGTGGAGCCCCATCAACTCCCCGTTGCTCGATCACGGTGAGCTGGTGGGCGTGGTGCACAGGGTGAAGGAAGTCTCACGAAGCAAACAACTTCTGGACGAGGTCGCGCGCGACGTCGATCACGGTGTCGCGTGGGATCCGGCAGATCTGCTGCACACCCTCGAAGCCGTCAGCGCCGTCGAATCCGGCCTCCACCTCCGCCGCCAGCAGGCGCTGGCCACGGAGAACGCGCAACTGATGCGCGCCATCGCCACCCGGGACACGATCGGTCAGGCCAAGGGCATGCTGATGGAGCGATTCAATATCGACGCCGATCGAGCGTTCGGTCTGTTGACCAGGCTCTCGCAGCAGACCAACACTCGGGTGGAGGAGATCGCTCGCACCCTGGTTCAAACCGAGCGCCCGCCACGTTCTGGCTGAGGCGCCGGCCGCCCGATCCCGAATGACTTGCGACGCAGTGGGAATGCTCACGGTCATTTGAGCGGCTAGCCGGTCGATCTGGCGCGTAAGAGCCGACCGATCGCCCTGCTACCCTCCTTCAATGCAGTTCAGGACAGCTGCGATCGCGCAAGCGGCGATCGTCGTCGCAGGTTGCGGCGGCGGGTCGACAGCGGCAACAACTCCGACCGTGACGTCTACGCGGGACGTCACCCAAACCGTCACGGTGACGTTGCCGCCGCCACCATTCGCCCCCAAGACGATCATCGAAACCGATGGAACGTATCGAGTAGGCACCGACATCGTGCCGGGCACCTACCGCTCCGGCGGCACCAGCCCTGAAGGTGAATCCGATTGCTATTGGGCGAGGCTGAGGAGTCTCAAACCAACCGACATCATCGATAGCGGCATCAGCACCGGTTTTCAGGTAGTGACGATCCGATCGGGTGATAGGGCATTCGTGACCCATAGCTGCCAGACCTGGCAGAAACAGTGACATCCGGTCCGAGGGCGTGAGGTTGGCACGATCATCGCGGTGCTGACCACTAACCACGTTGAGGCGCACCGGATTTTTCGCCGGTGACGTGAGCGGTTTGCGGCGTAGCTGAGCCGGAGGATTCAAGTTTGCGCCTCTTAATTGACTGTGGCGAAAAGTTTCCAGCGGCTCGGCAGGCGGCTGTGCGCGAGGAGGCGGCCCGGCCACCAACGACAGCAACTGTGGCCGTGTCGGAATTCCAGCGCGGCAGTCGATTACGCATACGTTAATTCAGTTGCACGCGTGCACAATTGCGATTTGCTGGCGCGGCTTGCGGCCTCGAGCGTGTAGGTTAGAGGTGACTCGCTTGCTCCACACCGGCGCTGCAGTTGCGGCCGTCGGTCGCATGCGGAATTTTCCTGGTGGTGGCACCGGGTGCCGGGTAAAAAAACTCGGCGGCTTGCACGAGAAGTCAAGCAGCGCAGGGGAGTTGATAAGACGACAAGCTTTGTATGAAGCGCTGAGGCGACACTTACTCGGCGCAAGGGGTATCTGCACGATGGGTCGGGCTATGAAGTTTTTCACGTCTTCTTTAACGCGGCAAACTTGTCCTGCACACGACCGCGCAGCGTTCGCCGACAGATTTTGTTTGGCGTCGCGGCGGTGTGGTAGTAGTACAGTAACCGATTACGCGAAAACTCAAGCAGCGCCGGATATTTGACACGTGCGCACCACCTAACCCTTGGAGTGTTTCATGGGCGATGCCGAGCGTGTCCTTCCGTTGACGCGGGGCCAGATGGCCATCTGGCTTGCGCAGCAAACCAGTCACTTCGACGCCGAGTGGCAGCTGGGCGTGCTGGTGCGGATCGAGGGCAGCTTAGACCGTGCCCTTTTAGAGCGCGCTATTCGGCGAGTGGTGGGCGAGGCCGAAACACTCCGGGCGACATTCTTTCAGACGGACGGCGAAGTCTTCCAAAAGGTTATCGACTATCCGGATGTCGAGCTGGACTATTACAACCTGACCGGTTCGCACGATCCCGTGCATGAAGCCCGCGAGAAGGCATTGTCAATCCAACAGACACCCCTGCCGCTCACCGGGCCGCTGTTCAAATTCGCGTTGTTCCAAACCGGAACCGACGAGTACTACTGGCTCGGATGCTTTCATCACATAGTCATCGATGGATTGGGCATTTCGCTATTGGGTCGCCGGATCGCGGCCGTGTATTCCGCACTGGCATCTGGCACAAACGTTTCTCCTGCCTTCTTCGGAACGCTGCAGGAATTGGTTGGCGAAGAGCTGCGATACGAAGAGTCCGCTGACTATCTGGACGATCAAGCGTATTGGGCGCAGAACCTTCCCTCGGGCAGCGAGCCGGATTATCGATTGCCCCAAGCGACCTCCGAACGCAATTCCTATTTGCCTTCCGCCCCTGCGCAACTGGATTCGGCCGTCGCCGGGCAAATCAAGACGCTGTCAAAAGCGTTGGGCATCCGTCGATCGTCGGTCCTGACCGCGGCGTGTGCTCTACTGGTGCACGGGTTCGCCGCCAACGGTTCCGAAGAGGTGGTGCTCGACTTCCCCGTCAGCAGGCGCATCCGCCCTGAGTCGAAGCTGTTGCCGGGAATGGTGGCTGGGGTTGTACCGCTCGTTTTGAAGACGTCGCCGCGATCCTCGGTCGCCGACTTCTGTAAGCACGTCGATTCCCGGATCCGAGAAACGTTGCGCCATCAGCGGTTTCCGGTGCAGGTTCTGGACGGTGAAGGCAACTCTCGTGATCCACGGCAAGCGGCGAATCGTGTGGTCGTCAATCACATCCTGGGCAGGATCAATCTCAGCTTCGCTGATACGCCCGGAACCGCGGAATACACCACTTTTGGGCCGGTGGGTAATTTCGGTTTTTTCTTCCTCGGATTCGGTGATCAGCATCTGCTCAGCTCCCTTGGCACCGGGCGCCCATTCGCGGATTTTGATGTTGCGGACTTAGCAAACCGGTTGCAACGGATCGTGGCCGCGATGGCGGAATTGCCCACCCGGCGGCTCGTGTCGATAACCGCGTTAGCTGTCGCCGAGGAGCCCTGCCTGAATCGGTGGGGCAACGGTGCGCTGTTGACCGAGCCGGCTCCCGCGGCGGTCTCGGTTGTGCAGTTGTTCGGGGCGCAGGTGCTGCGGGCCCCGGAGGCGGTGGCGCTGGTGTGCGGTGAGCGCTCCTGGAGCTATCGGGAGTTGGATGAGGCCGCCAATCGGGTTGCGCACGTGCTGGCCGGGAACGGGGTCGGGCCGGGCGCGTGTGTGGCGCTGTTATTGCCGCGGTCGGCCGAGGCGATCGTGGCGATTTTGGCGGTGCTCAAGACCGGAGCCGCCTATCTGCCCATCGATCCCGCGGTGCCGGCGGCGCGGCTGGAGTTCATGCTCGGCGACGCGCAGCCGGCCGCGGCGCTGACCACCGCCCGGCTGGCCGAACGGCTGCAGGGGCAAGGCCTGCGGGCCATCGACGTGAACGACCCCTTTATTTTCGATCAGCCGTCGACGAGCCTGCCGGCGCCGGCGCCGGACGACGTGGCCCACATCATCTACACCTCGGGTACCACGGGGGCGCCCAAAGGGGTGGCCATCGCCCAGCACAACGTGGCTCAGCTGCTCGACTCCCTCACCGCGGGCCTGCCGCCGAAACAGGTATGGACGCAATGTCATTCGTACGCTTTCGACTTCTCGGTATGGGAGATCTGGGGCGCGCTGCTGCACGGGGGACGGCTGGTGGTGGTGCCCGAAGACGTGACGGGCTCGCCGGAGGACTTTCATGCCTTGCTGGTCGGTGAACACGTCAGCGTGTTGACTCAGACGCCCTCGGCGGTGGGGGTGCTCGCACCCGAAGGCTTGGAGTCGACGGCGTTGCTGGTGGGCGGTGAGCCGTGCCCGGCCGAGGTGGTGGATCGATGGGCGCCGGGACGGGTGCTGGTCAACGCCTACGGTCCGACCGAGACCACGGTGTATGCGGCGATGACTGCGCCACTCGCGGCGGGATCGGGGACACCGCCGATCGGGGCGGCGGTGTCGGGAGCCGCACTGTTCGTGCTGGACGGCTGGCTGCGCCCGGTGCCGGCGGGCGTGGTCGGTGAGTTGTACGTGGCCGGTCGAGGCGTGGCGTACGGGTATGTGCGACGGGCGGGGCTGACCGGATCGCGGTTTGTGGCGTGTCCGTTCGGCAAGCCGGGGATGCGGATGTATCGCACCGGCGATCTGGTGTCTTGGGGTCCCGATGGGCAGCTGCGGTATGTGGGGCGCGCCGATGAGCAGGTCAAGATTCGCGGATACCGCATCGAACTGGCCGAAGTTCAGGCGGCGCTCGCCGGGCTGGACGGAGTGCAGCAGGCCACGGTGCTCGCGCGCGAGGACCGCCCCGGCGACAAGCGCCTGGTGGGTTACGTCACGGGCGCTGTCGACCCGACAGCGATCCGCGCCGCGCTGACCGAGCGGCTGCCCGGCCACATGGTCCCCGCGGCGGTAGTGGCATTGCATGTATTGCCCCTGACGCCCAACGGCAAGCTCGACGCCCGCGCCCTTCCGGCACCGAAGTATCAGGACGCCGACCATTACCGCGCGCCGGGCAACGCCGTTGAGGAGATCCTGGCCGACATCTACGCCGAGGTACTGGGCCTCGAGCGCGTCGGCGTCGACGACTCGTTCTTCGAGCTGGGCGGCGACAGCATTCTGTCGATGCAGGTGGTGGCGCGAGCCCGTGCCGCGGGCCTACTGTGCCGCCCGCGCGACGTTTTCGTCGAGCAGACGGTGGCCCGGCTGGCCCTCGTGGCCGCGGTGACCGACCGCGAGTCCGGCCCGATCGATGAGGGCATCGGGCCGCTGGTAGCCACGCCGATCATGCGCTGGCTGCAGGACGTCGACGCCCCGGTAGAACAGTTCAACCAGACGGTCGTGGTGCTGGCGCCCGCCGGCGCGACCGAGGCGGATGTCGTCGTGCTGCTGCAGGCACTGCTGGATCGGCACCCCATGTTGCGCCTGCGGGTGGACGACGACGGCGCGGGGGGCTGGTCGTTGCAGGTGCCCGAAGCGGGTTCGGCAGATGCCGGCGCGTGTCTGTCGTCGGTGCCCGCGCTCTCCGATGAGGCGTTGAAAACGGCGCGCTCGCAATTGAATCCGGCGGCCGGCGTGATGCTCAGCGCGCTATGGGTCGGCTCCACCGGCCAGTTGGTGGTGATCATTCACCATCTGGCCGTCGACGGGGTTTCCTGGCGGATCTTGCTGGAGGACCTCAACATCGCCTGGGCTCAGCACCGCTCGGGGCAGCCCGTCGACGTGCCGGTGACGGGAACGTCCTTCGTCAGATGGGCGGCGCTGCTGGCCCACAAAGCGCGAAGCCCCGAGATCGCCGCGCTGGCCGACGCGTGGCGGCGGCCAGCAGCGCTCCCGGCGGCGCTGCCCGCCGTGCAACCCGAACGGGATACTTACGCCACGGCCGGGCAACTCTCGCTGGACCTGGATGTCGAGACGACCCGGATGCTGCTTGGCGAGGTGCCCGCGGCGTTTCACGCCGGGGTGCACGAAATCCTGTTGATCGCGTTCGCGTTGGCGGCGGCGGAGTTTGTGGGTACCGGCGGCGCGCCGATCGCCATCGACGTCGAGGGCCATGGGCGTCACGAGGAGTTCGGCGCGAACGTGGACTTGTCGCGCACGGTGGGGTGGTTCACCACCAAATACCCCGTGTCGTTGGGGGTCGGCGGCTTGCACTGGAGTCAGGTTCTCGCCGGCGAGGCGGCCTTGGGGGCGGTACTCAAGGATGCGAAGGAACAGCTGCGCGCCCTGCCGCACGGGCTGACCTACGGCCTGCTCCGCTACCTGAACCCCGACGTCGAGCTGGGCGGGTCGGATCCGGTGATCGGCTTCAACTACCTGGGCCGTTTTGGCGCCCCGGCGGGCGACCGCTCCGGTGACGGGTGGCGGTTCGGCCGGGAAGGCTGGTCGCTCACCGGTGCGGCCGGGGCGACTCCCATGCCGCTGGCGCACACCGTGGAACTCAACGCCGGCACCGTCGACGCCGACACCGGCCCGTATCTGCACGCCGATTGGACGTGGGCGCCCTCGGCCCTTGATCGCACGGCGGTTAACCGGTTGAGCCAGTTGTGGTTTGACGCACTGACCGGTATCTGCGCGCATGTGCGGGCCGGTGGGGGCGGCCTGACGCCGTCCGACATCGCACCGGCTCGCCTCAGCCAGCAGCAGATCGACGAGCTGTGCCGGCAAGAGCGGATCGCCGACGTGCTGCCCCTGACCCCCTTGCAACAGGGGCTGCTCTTTCACGCCAGCACGGCGCACGGCAGCGACGACGAAATGTATGCGCTGCAGCTTGATTTCACCCTCAGCGGCGCCCTTGACCCCGACCGGCTGCGCGACGCGGTGCACGTGGTGGTCAACCGGCATCCCCACTTGGTGGCGCGGTTTCGCACGCAGTTCGACGAGCCGGTGCAAGTCATCCCGGCCGATCCCGCGGCGCAGTGGCGGTTTGTCGATCTTCGTGCCGCCGGCGGCGACGTCATGTCAGATCATGCCGACGCGGATGAGTTGATCCACGACATATCCGCCGCCGAGCGCGACGCGGTCCGCGACCTCGCCGGCGGCCCCGTCTTCCGCGCCGCCCTGATTCGCACCGCAGAGCGCCGGCACCGGTTTGTGCTTACCTTTCACCACATCTTGGTGGATGGCTGGTCGCTGCCGATCTTGCTGCGGGAGATATTCGCCAGCTACTACGAGCAGCCGCTGTCCGCGACGGTCTCGTATCGCACCTTCCTCATCTGGCTGGCCGACCGCGACCTGGACGCCGCCCGCGCGGCCTGGCGTGATGCGTTGGAAGGCTTGGACATTCCCACGCTCGTCGGCCCTGCGGATCGGTTGGGACGGGGGCGGCGGGGCTTCGCATCGGCTAGCGTGCCCGAGCCGACCACGCAGGCGCTCACGGAGCTGGCGCGCTCCTGCCACGCCACCGTCAGCACGGTGCTGCAGGGCGCCTGGGCGCTGCTGCTCACCTCACTGACCGGTCAACACGACGTCGCGTTCGGCACCCCGCGCTCCCGGGCGGGCCAGTCCGAAGTGCCCGGCGCCGAGTCGATGGTCGGACTGTTGATCAACACGGTGCCGGTGCGGGTACGGATCACGGCGACGACCACCACCGCAGACCTGCTGGCCCAGCTGCAAAGAACCCACAACGATCTGCTCGAGCACCAGCACCTGGCGCTGATCGACATTCATCGCGTCACCGGTCATGAACAGCTTTTCGACACGCTCTTCGTGTACGAGAACTACCCGATCGACACCGTCGTGCCGTCGGACGCCGGTGGAGACGCGTTGGCCATCACCGAATTCACCAACCTCGAATACAACCACTACCCGTTGACCATGGAAGCCCTGCCGGGCCGCGAGATAGACCTGCGCGTCGAGTACGACACCGATATCTTCGACGCGGCCAGGATCGAGGCGCTCATCGAGCGGATGCAGCGGGTGTTGGCAGCGATGACCGCAGATCCCACCCGGCCGCTGTCGACGGTGGATCTGCTCGATCGCGGTGAGCGGGAACTGGTGTTGTCCCGGTGGTCCGGTGCTCAGGTGGTGGCGCCGGTCGGGGTGGCCCCGGAGTTGCTGGCGGCGGCGGTGAGCGCCGACCCGGACGCGGTCGCGGCGCTGGACGGCGGCCGGGCCGTCTCGTATCGCGAGCTCGATCAATGGTCGACGCGACTGGCACGGGTGTTGATCGAGTCCGGCGTCGGTCCGGAGCGCGCGGTGGGCGTGGCCATGGGCCGCTGCCTGGAACTGGTCGTGGCCTGGTGGGCGGTGGTCAAGGCCGGCGGTGTCTATGTGCCGGTGGATCGGGCCCATCCGGTTGAGCGGATCACCACGCTGTTGGACACGGTGTCCGCGGCATGCGTGTTGACCTGTGGCGGTGACACCGTACCCGGGTCAGGGGCGCGCCCGGTGCTGCGCGTCGACACCCTCGACCTGTCCGGGCCTAGCGCGGACCCGGTCACCGACGCTGATCGGCTGGCGGCGCTCGGGGCGGATGACACCGCCTTCGTGATCTTCACCTCTGGGTCCACCGGCGCCCCCAAGGGCGTGGCGGTCAGCCACGCCGGCCTGCTGGGTTGGGCTGCGGCGCAACGCAATCTATTCGGGTTGGACGCAGGCGCACGCGTGCTGATGGTGGCCACGCCGACCTTCGACGCGTCGGTGGGCGAGTTGCTTTTGGCCGCCGCGTCGAGGGCGACGCTGGTGGTAGCGCCGCCGCAGGTGTATGCCGGCGATGCCTTGACCAACCTGCTCCAGGAGCAGCGGGTCAACGCGGCGATCCTGACTCCGACGGTGTTGTGGTCGCTGGATCGCGACCGCCTGGGCGAGCTGGGCACGCTGGTCGCTGTCGGTGAGGCCTGCCCGCCGGAGGTGGTGTCCGCGTGGGCGCCGGGCCGGCAGATGTTCAACGGCTACGGTCCGAGCGAGACCACCATCTGGGTGACCTGCGCCCCTCTGTCGGCGGGGCAGCCGGTCACCATCGGGGCGCCGATCCCCGGGGTGCGTGCGCTGGTACTCAACGGCTTCCTGAATCCGACGCCCGTCGGTGTGCTAGGGGAGCTTTACCTGAGCGGCCCCGCGCTGGCGCACGGCTATGTGGGCCGGGTCGAGTTGACCGCGGAACGATTTGTGGCCAACCCCCACGGCGAACCCGGGTCGCGCCTGTACCGCACGGGTGACCTGGTGCGGTGGACGTCGGCCGGGACCCTGGAGTACGTCGGCCGCGCCGACGCCCAGATCAAATTGCGCGGGCAGCGCATCGAATTGGGTGAAATCGAGAACACCTTGCTGGCGTGCCCACAGGTGGCGCAGGCCGCCGCCACCGTGCACCACGGCGACACCGGCGACCACCTCGTCGCCTACATCACCCTCAAACACACCACCGCGCCGGACGGCGACGTCGAAATCGTCGAAGAGTGGCACCAGCTCTACGACGAGCTCTACGGCGCCGAGGCGGAGGTGCCGGACTTCGGCATGGACTTCCGGGGTTGGAACAGCAGCCTCACCGGTGACCCCATTCCGCTCGAAGAGATGGTCGAGTGGCGCTCGGCCACCGTGGACCGGATCAAGGCCCTGCGACCACAGCGGGTGTTGGAGATCGGCGTGGGTTCCGGGCTGTTGTTGTCACAGATCGCCCCGCACTGCGAAGAGTATGTCGCCACCGACATGTCGGCGGTTGTCATCGAGAATCTGGGCCGTTCGCTCGAGTCGTCGCAGATCTCGTGGCGCGATCGGGTGCGACTGCTGGCGCAGCCGGCACACGTCACCGAGACGCTGCCGCAGGGCCGCTTCGACACCGTCGTCGTCAACTCGGTCGTCCAGTACTTTCCCAACGCGGGGTACCTGACCGAGGTCATCGACAACGCCATCGAACTACTGGCCCCCGGCGGCGCGCTGTTCCTCGGCGATGTCCGCAACCACAGCCTGCAGGGCGCGTTCCAAACCGCCGTCGCGCTGGCCCGCGCCGACGCCGGCGACGCCGCCGAGGTCCGCCGGCGCGTCAAGCATGCCGTGCTCGGCGAACCCGAATTGCTCTTGGCGCCAGAGTATTTCACCACCTTGGCCGCCGACCACCCGTCGGTGGGTGGCCTCGAGATCCACGTCAAACGCGGCCTCGCCGACAACGAACTCAACCGGTACCGCTACGACGTCGTCATCCACAAAACCCCCGCATCGGTGCGCTCACTGGCCGCGGCGCCCAGCTGGCCGTGGACGGAATGCGGCGGCCTGGACGGGCTGCGGACGCGATTGCTCGCCGAGCGCCCCGCCGCGGTGCGCATTGCCGAGATTCCCCGCACCGGAGTGATCAGCGACGTCCGCATCGAGCGCGGCCTGGCGGCCGGGTTGCCGTTGGCCGACGCTCTCGCCCAGGGCATGCCCGATGCGGCCACCGCCGAACAGCTGCATCGTGTAGGCGAAGACACCGGATACCACGCGGCCGTCACGTGGGGGGCCCAACCCGGAACGCTGGATGCCGTTTTCGTCGTTCCCGTCGACGGTGAGCGCACCCCGGCGTTGACGGACCTCTATCTGCCTCGGGCGGCCCAGCGCGGCACCCACAACGAACCCCATACCAACACCAAGATCAGCGCGATCCGTCAGAGATTGAGCGCCTGGCTGCCCGAATACATGGTGCCGACGCACATCGTCGTGCTCGACGAGTTCCCGTTGACCTCCTCGGGAAAGCTCGACCGCAGGGCGCTTCCGGCACCCGAGTATCAGGATGCCGATCTTTACGACGCCCCGACCGGGATGGTCGAAGAGATTCTGGCCGGCATCTACGCCCAGGTCCTCGGGCTCGAGCGGGTGGGGGTCGCAGAGTCGTTCTTCGACCTGGGCGGCGATTCGCTGTCGGCCATGCGTTTGATCGCCGCGATCAACACCGGCCTGGGTGCCGATCTTTCGGTGCGCACCCTGTTCGAGGCGCCCACCGTCGGTCAATTGGCGCCTTACATCGGTGGGGATGCGCGTCGCTTGGAACCATTGGTGGCCGGGGAGCGGCCCGCGGTGGTCCCGTTGTCGTACGCGCAGAACCGGTTGTGGTTCATCGACCAGTTCCAGGGGCCCTCGCCCGTCTACAACATGACGATGGCATTGCGGCTGACCGGCTGGCTGGATGCCGACGCGCTGGGTGCCGCGCTGGCCGATGTGGTGGCCCGTCATGAAAGCCTGCGCACGGTGTTCGCGGCGACCGAGGGCACACCTCGGCAGATCGTGCTCGCCGCCGGGCAAGCGGACTTCGGGTGGGAGGTCGTCGACGCCGCGGGGTGGCCGGAAGGCCGACTGAGCGAGGCGATGCAAGCCGTCGCTCGGCACCCGTTCGACCTGGGGAACGAGATTCCGTTGCAGGCACGGTTGTTCCGAATCAGCGCTGAAGAACACGTGCTGGCGGCCGCCGTGCATCACATCGCCGCCGACGGCTGGTCGATCACCCCGCTGGTGCGGGATCTGGGTATGGCGTACGCCAGCCGATGTGCGGGACAGACCCCGGGCTGGCAGCCGTTGGCGGTGCAGTACGCCGACTACACGTTGTGGCAGCGTCACCAGCTCGGCGATGTCGACGACAGCGCAAGCCCCATCGCCGCGCAGTTGGCCTATTGGCAGGATGCGCTGGCGGGGATGCCGGAGCGGCTGGAGCTGCCCACCGACCGGCCCTATCCGATGGTTGCCGATCAGCGCGGTGCCCGGCTGAGCGTGGACTGGCCTGCCGAATTGCAGCGGCAGGTTCATCGGATGGCCCGCGAACACAGCGCCACCAGCTTCATGGTGGTCCAGGCCGCTTTCGCCGCGCTGTTGTCCAAGATCAGCGGCAGCACCGATGTGGCGGTGGGCTTCCCGATTGCCGGGCGCCGCGACCCCGCGCTCGATGAGCTGGTCGGCTTCTTCGTCAACACCTTGGTGCTGCGCGTCGATCTAACGGGGAACCCCACGGTCGCCGAGCTACTCGCGCAGGTACGCCGCCGCAGCCTGGCCGCCTACGAGCACCAGGACGTGCCGTTCGAGCTGCTGGTCGAGCGGCTCAACCCGACCCGCAGCCTGACCAATCACCCGTTGGTACAGGTGTTGTTGGGCTGGCAGAACTTCGACTGGCAGGACACTAATGCCGCCGGGCTGACCTTGGGCGATCTGGAAGCCACGCCCCTGCCGGTGGACACCCAGACCGCCCGCATGGACCTCACCTTCTCGTTGGCCGAACGTTGGGATGACGACGGCGCGCCCGCCGGGATCGGCGGGGTGGTGGAATTCCGCACCGATGTGTTCGATGCGGCCAGCGTCGAGGCGCTCGTCGAACGATTCCGGACGGTGTTGACGGCGATGACAGCCGATCCGGGGCGGTCGTTGTCGTCGGTCGATGTGGTCACCGAGGCCGAGCACGCCCGGTTCGATCGCTGGGGCAACCGGGCGGTGTTGAGCCGGCCGGGGCGCAAAGCGTCGATTCCGGCCTTGTTCGCCGCGCAGGCGGGGCGCACGCCCGACGCGGTGGCGCTGGTGTGCGGTGAGCAGTCGTGGACCTACCGGAAGCTAGACGAGGCCGGTAACCGGTTGGCGCACTTGCTGATTGACCGCGGTGTGGGCCCCGGACAGTCGGTGGTCCTGCTCTTTCCCCGCTCGGCCGAGGCGATCGTCGCGATTTTGGCGGTGCTCAAAACCGGGGCCGCGTATCTTCCGATCGACCCGGCGCTACCGAGCGCGCGCATCGAGTTCATGGTTGGCGACGCCGCCCCGGTCGCCGCGATCACCACCGCTGGTTTGGCCGAGCGCCTCGGCGGGTTCGGCCTGACCGTCATCGATGTCGATGACCCCACTGTCGGCGCTCAGCCCTTGACCGCGCCGCCGGCACCTCACCCCGATGAGACCGCCCACATCATCTACACCTCCGGCACCACCGGGATGCCCAAGGGGGTGGCGGTCGCTCAGCACAACGTCGCCCAGCTATTCGACGGTCTGGACCTCGGTGTGGATCTGGGGGCGCCGGGGCAGGTGTGGACACAGTTCCACTCCTATGCGTTCGACTTCTCGGTCTGGGAGATCTGGGGTGCGCTCCTCAACGGTGGACGCCTGGTGGTGGTGCCCGACGCGGTAGCGCGCTCCGCCGAAGAGTTCCACGCACTATTGGTCGGCGAGCAGGTCAGCGTCCTTACCCAGACGCCCTCGGCCGTCGCGATGCTGCCACCGGAGGGTTTGCCGTCGACGTCGTTGGTGATCGGTGCCGAGCCGTGCCCGCCCGAGCTGGTGGATCGGTGGGCACCGGGCCGGGTCATGGTCAACGTCTACGGTCCGACCGAGACGACGATGTGGTTGTCCAAGAGCACGCCCTTGCAGGCGGGGTCGGGGGCCCCTCCGATCGGCTCGCCGGTGGCGGGTGCGGCGTTTTTTGTGCTGGACGCGTGGTTGCGTCCGGTGGCCGGCGGGGTGGTCGGCGAGCTGTACTTGGCGGGCCGCGGCGTCGGATTCGGGTACTGGCGCCGGGCCGGCCTGACCGCGACGCGCTTTGTGGCATGCCCGTTCGGCGGCGTGGGAACACGCATGTACCGCACCGGTGATCTGGTGTGCTGGGGCGCCGATGGGCAGCTGCGGTACTTCGGGCGCGTCGACGAGCAGGTCAAGATCCGCGGGTATCGCATCGAACTCGGGGAAGTGCGTTCGGCTCTGGCCGCGCTGGACGGGGTGGAACAGGCGGCGGTGATCGCCCGCGAGGATCGCCCCGGCGACAAGCGCCTGGTGGGTTATGTCACGGGCAGCGCCGACCCGGCCGCGGCCCGCAGCGTCCTGGGCGAGCGGCTGCCAGCCTACATGGTGCCGGCGGCGGTGGTGAAGCTCGAGGCGCTGCCGATCACCCCCAACGGCAAACTCGACACCCGCGCCCTGCCGGCACCCGACTACGCCGCGGGCGGATATCGCGCCCCCGGTGACGCGGTCGAAGAGATCCTGGCCGGCATCTACGCGCAAGTCCTCGGATTCGAGCGCGTCGGCGTCGACGACTCGTTCTTCGACCTGGGCGGTGATTCGTTGTCCGCGATGCGGGTCATCGCCGCCGTCAACGCCAGCCTGGACGCCGGCCTTCCGGTGCGTACCTTGTTCGAGGCGCCCACGATCGCCCAGCTGGCACCGCGCATCGTCGGCGATGCCGGCAGGGTCGCGCCATTGGTCGCGGGTGCGCGGCCTGCGGTGGTCCCGCTGTCGTTCAGCCAGAGCCGCTTGTGGTTCCTCGACCAGTTCCAAGGGCCCTCACCGATGTACAACATCGCGGCAGCGCTGCGGCTGGACGGCGAGCTCGATGCCGCCGCGCTGGGGGTGGCGCTGGCCGACGTGGTGGCCCGCCACGAAAGCCTGCGCACGCTGTTCCCGGCGGTCGAGGGCGTGCCGCAACAGGTCGTCGTCCCCATCGAGCGGGCGGACTTCGGCTGGCAGGTCGTTGACGCCGGCGGATGGCCGGACGGCCAGCTGGCCGAGTCCATCGCGGCCGTGACGGGCCACCGGTTCGATCTCGGCGCCCAAATCCCCATGCGCGCATGCCTTTTCAGGGTCGCCGATGACGAACATGTGCTGGTCGCCGTCGTGCACCACATCGCCGCCGACGGCTGGTCGCTGACGCCGCTGGTGCGTGATCTGGGGGTGGCGTATGCCAGCCGGTGTGCGGGGCAGGCCCCCGGGTGGGCGCCGTTGGCGGTGCAGTATGCCGACTACACGCTGTGGCAACGCGAGCGGCTTGGGGCGCTGGACGACGGCGACAGCCGCATCGCCGCGCAGCTGGCTTACTGGCAGGATGCGCTGGCCGGCATGCCCGAGCGCCTGGAGCTGCCCACCGATCGGCCCTACCCGCCGGTGGCCGACCAGCGCGGCGCCAGTCTGGCGGTCCAGTGGCCGGCGGAGCTGCAGCGCCGGCTGGAAAGCGTGGCTCGCGAGCACAGCGCGACCAGTTTCATGCTGGTGCAAGCCGCTCTGGCGGTGCTGCTGTCCAAGATCAGCGCCAGCAGCGATGTGGCCGTGGGCTTCCCGATCGCGGGGCGGCCCGATCCCGCCCTGGATGAGCTGGTGGGCTTCTTCGTCAACACCTTGGTTCTTCGGGTCGATCTGGCCGGTGACCCCAGCTTTGCCGACCTGCTGTCACAGATCCGGCGGCGCAGCCTCACCGCGTACGAGCATCAAGACGTGCCCTTCGAGGTGCTGGTGGAGCGGCTCAACCCCACCCGGAGCATGACCCATCACCCACTGATCCAGGTGATGTTGGCCTGGCAGAACCTGCCCGGTGTCAGCGCTGACCCCGCCGCCGGGCTGACCTTGGACACGCTGCGTGTCACACCCCTGCCGGTGAACAGCCAAACCGCCCGGATGGACCTGGAGTTCTCGCTGGCCGAACGCTGGACCGAGGGCGGTGAGCCCGCCGGAATCGGCGGAACGGTGGAGTTTCGGACCGATGTCTTCGATGCGGACAGCATCGTCGCGTTGGTCGGGCGGTTCGAGCGCGTGCTGATGGCGATGACCGACGACCCGACGCTGCGGCTGTCGTCGGTGGGTCTGCTCGACGAGCGCGAGCGCGCGTGGCTTGATGAGCGCGCCAACCGTGCGGTGCTGGCCCAGCCGCCGGCCGGGGCGGCCTCGATCCCGGCCCTGTTCGAGGCGCAGGCGATGCGCGCGCCGGACGCGGTGGCGATCAGTTGCGGTGAGGCGACGTGGAGCTACCGCGCGCTCGATGTAGCCGCTAACCGGTTGGCGCAGTTGCTCATTGGTCACGGTGTTGGCCCCGGCGGGTATGTGGCCCTGCTGGTGGAGCGATCGGCCGAGGCGGTCGTGGCGATGTTGGCGATCCTCAAGGCGGGAGCTGCTTACCTGCCGATCGACCCGGCGTTGCCGGCCACGCGGATCGGATTCATGCTCGGCGATGCCCAGCCGGTGGCAGCCATCACCACGGCAGAGCTGCGGTCACTGCTGGACGGCCATGGCCTGTCGGTCATCGACCTGCACGACGCCGCCGCCGACGAACAACCCAGCACCGCCCTGCCCGTGCCGGGGGCCGAGGACATCGCGTATCTGATTTACACCTCGGGCACCACCGGGGTGCCCAAGGGAGTGGCGGTCACCCACCGCGGCGTGACCGAGCTGTTGGGGTCGTTGGACGCGGGCCTGCCGCCGGCGGGGGTGTGGGCGCACAGTCACTCGCTGGCATTCGACGTTTCGGTGTGGGAGATCTTCGGCGCGCTGTTGCGCGGTGGGCGACTGGTGGTGCTGCCCGAGTCGGTGGCACGCGCACCGGAAGCGTTGCACGAGGTCCTGGTGCGCGAGCGGGTCAGCGTGTTGACCGAGACGCCATCGGCGGTGTCGGTGTTGTCGCCTTCGGGCTTGGAGTCGGTGGCCTTGGTGATGGCCGGTGAGGCCTGCCCGCCCGAGGTGGTCCAGCGGTGGGCGCCGGGGCGGGTGATGGTGAACGCCTACGGACCGACCGAGACCACGATGTGTGTGGCGATCAGTGCGCCGCTGACGCCCGGGACCGGCGCGGTGCCGATCGGTTCGCCAGTGCCGGGCGCGGCGCTGTTCGTGTTGGACGGCTGGTTGCGTCCGGTGCCACCCGGGGTGGTTGGGGAGCTGTATGCGGCCGGCGCCGGGGTGGGCGCCGGCTACCTGGGTCGCTCGGGTTTGACGGCCGCGCGGTTTGTGGCGTGCCCGTTCGGCGGCCGGGGAACACGCATGTACCGCACCGGCGATCTGGTGTGCTGGGGTGCCGACGGGCAGTTGCGGTATATCGGCCGTGCCGACGAACAGGTCAAGATCCGCGGGTATCGCATCGAGGTCGGTGAGGTCCAAGCGGCGCTGGCCGCACTCGACGGGGTGCAGCAGGCCGTCGTCGTCGCCCGCGAGGACCGCCCGGGCAACAAACGACTGGTGGGTTACGTCACCGGCACTGCCGAGCCGGCCCGGGCCCGCGCCGCACTGGCCGAGCGGCTGCCCGCCTACATGGTGCCCGCGGTGGTCATCGCCCTGGAGGCGCTGCCCCTGACACCCAACGGCAAGCTCGACGTCCGCGCCCTGCCGGCTCCGGAGTACAGCGTCGGTCAGTATCGCGCCCCGGAAAGCCCCACCCAGGAGATCCTCGCCGGCATCTACGCCCAAGTCCTCGAACTCGAGCACGTCAGCATCGACGACTCCTTCTTCGACCTGGGCGGGGATTCGCTGTCCGCGATGCGAGTCGTCGCCGCGATCAACGCAACCCTGGACGCCGGGCTCGGGGTCCGCACCTTGTTTGAAGCGCCGACCGTGGCCCAGTTATCGGCCCGTATCGGCACTGACGGGGGCGGGCTGGAGCCGCTGGTCGCGGTTGAACGGCCCGCGCTGTTGCCCTTGTCGTTTGCCCAAAACCGGATGTGGTTCCTCGATCAGCTGCAGGGCCCGTCACCGATCTACAACATGGCAGCGGCGTTACGGCTGAGCGGGCGGTTAGACCCCGGGGTATTGGGTGCGGCGCTGGTCGATGTCGTCGGTCGCCACGAGAGCCTGCGCACGCTGTTCCCGGCGCCGGAGGGAATTCCACACCAACTGGTGATCGCGCCCGAACGGGCGGAAATCGGATGGCACGTCGTCGACGCGAGCGCCTGGCCGGCCGGCCGGCTGGAAGAGGCCATCAGCGAGACAGCGCTACAGCCGTTCGACTTGGCCAGCGACATTCCCTTCCGGGCGCGGTTGTTCCGGGTCGCCCCGGATGAGCACCTGATGGTGATCGTGGTGCATCACATCGCCGCCGACGGCTGGTCGATGACCCCCCTGACGCGCGACCTGGGTCTGGCCTACGCCAGCCGGTGTGCCGGACAGCCTCCGGGCTGGGCGCCGCTGCCCGCCCAGTACGTCGACTACACGCTGTGGCAGCGAGCCCAGTTCGGCGACCTCGAGGACACCGACAGCCGTATCGCGGCGCAACTGGCCTATTGGGAGGATGCGCTGGCCGGGATGCCCGAGCGCCTTCAGCTGCCTACCGACCGGCCGTATCCGCTGGTCGCTGATCAGCGCGGTGCCAACGTGATCGTGGACTGGCCAGTCGAGCTGCAGCAACGGGTGCGCCGACTGGCCGGGGAGCACAACACGACCAGCTTCATGGTGGTTCAGGCCGCGCTTGCGGTGTTGCTCTCCAAAATCAGCGGGAGCCCCGACGTGGCGGTCGGGTTCGCGGCCGCCGGGCGTACCGATCCCGCCCTGGACGACTTGGTCGGCTTTTTCATCAACACCTTGATCCTGCGAGTGCAGCTCGGCGGGGATCCCACCGCCGCCGAGGTATTGGCCCAGGTTCGCGCACGCAGCTTGGAGGCGTTCGAGAATCAGCACGTGCCTTTTGAGGCGCTGGTCGAGCGGCTCAACCCGAACCGGAACCTGAGCCATCATCCGCTGGTCCAGGTGGCGTTGGCCTGGCAGAACCTGCCCGGCTACGAAACTGCCGCCGACGGATTGGCCTTGGGCGATCTGCAGGTGACGCCGTTGCCGGTGGAAACCCACGCCGCCCGCATGGACCTGACCTTCTCGTTGGCCGAGCGCTTCGGCGAGGACGGGACGCCCGCCGGGATCGGCGGTGCGGTGGAATTTCGCACCGACGTCTTCGACGCTGACACCATCGAGTCGCTGGTGCGCCGGCTGGAGCGGGTGCTTGCGGCGATCACCGACGATCCCACGCGGCCGATGTCATCGATCGACCTGCTCGATGACTCGGAGCGCGGCTGGCTTGACGAGATGGGTAACGGGGTTGCGCTGACCCGACCGGCGACCGCGCCGGTGTCGATGCCCGCGTTGATTGCCGCGCAGGTGGCCCGAACTCCGGATGCCGTCGCGCTGGTATCCGGCAGCTTGTCGCTGACCTACCGGGAACTCGACGAGGCGGCCAATCGGTTGGCGCACGTGCTGGTGGGTCACGGCGCGCGCCCGGGTGAATGCGTGACGCTGCTGTTTTCCCGTTCCGCCGAGGCGATCGTGGCGATGGTGGCCGTGCTCAAGACGGGAGCGGCGTATCTGCCCATCGACCCGGCGGCGCCGGCGGCGCGGATCGAGTTCACGCTCGCCGACGCCCGCCCGATCGCCGCGGTCACCACCGCGGATCGGGTCGGGCGGCTAGCAGGCCATGGGTTAGCGGTCATCGACATCGACGACCCCGCTGTGGCTTCCCAGCCGAGCACCGGGCTGCCGATGCCGGACCCGGAGGATATCGCGTACCTCATCTATACCTCTGGCACCACCGGTGTGCCCAAGGGAGTCGCGGTCAGCCAGGCCAGCATGGCCCAGATGATGTCGTCGCTGGCTGTCTACACCCCGGCCGAGCAGGCATTCGCGCAATGTCACTCCTATGCCTTCGACTTCTCGCTGTGGGAGATCTGGGTTCCGTTGCTGGGCGGCGGACGAGTAGTGATCGTGCCGGAGTCGGTGGCCGGCTCGCCGGAAGATCTGCACGCTTTGCTGATCGCCGAGCAGGTCCGCGTGCTCGCCCAGACCCCGTCGGCGGTGGCCATGCTGTCACCCGATGGTTTGGAGTCGACGGCGTTGCTGGTGGCCGGTGAGGCTTGTCCGGCCGAGGTGGTGGATCGGTGGGCGGCGGCCGGGCGGGTGATGCTCAACGGCTACGGCCCCACCGAAACGACGATGTGCGCCTCGGTCAGCGCTCCGTTGGTCGCGGGGTCGGGTGCGCCGTCGATCGGGTCGCCGGTGCCGGGGGCGGCGTTGTTCGTGCTCGATGGGTGGTTGCGTCGGGTGCCCGCGGGTGTGGTGGGTGAGTTGTATGTCGCCGGCGATGGGATCGCGGTGGGTTACCTGCGTCGGCCCGGGTTGTCCGCGTCGCGGTTTGTGGCGTGTCCGTTCGGTGGCGTTGGCGCGCGGATGTATCGGACCGGGGATCTGGTGCGGTGGCGCGCCGACGGGCAGTTGGATTATCTGGGTCGTGCCGATGAGCAGGTCAAGATCCGCGGGTATCGCATCGAATTGGGCGAGATCCAGACGGCGTTGATGGGTGTGGACGGTGTGGACCAGGCGGCGGTGATCGCGCGCGAGGACCGCCCCGGCGACAAGCGCCTGGTCGGCTATGTCACCGGCGCCACGGATCCCACCCGGATACGAACCGTGCTGGCCCAGCGGCTGCCGGCCTTCATGGTGCCGGCCGCCGTGGTGGTGGTCGACGCGCTGCCGCGGACGGCCAACGGCAAGCTTGACGCTCGGGCGTTGCCGGCGCCGGACTACGCCGATCAGGAGCGTTATCGGGCGCCGGGTGATGCGGTCGAGGAGGTCCTGGCCGGCATTTATGCGGAGGTGCTGGGGCTGGAGCGGGTCGGGGTTGATGATTCGTTCTTCGAGCTCGGTGGCGACAGCATTTCGTCGATGCAGGTGGTGGCGCGGGCGCGGGCGGCGGGGCTGGTGTGCAAGCCGCGTGACATTTTCGTCGAGCAGACGGTGGCCCGGTTGGCGCGCGTCGCCGGGGTGGCCCAGGCCGAGGGCTTGGTGGATGAGGGCGTCGGGCCGGTGGTGGCTACGCCGATCATGCGTTGGCTGGCCGAGGTCGCTGGTCCGGTGGATCAGTTCAATCAGACGGTGGTGGTGCAGGCTCCGGCAGGGGCGACCGAGGCGGACGTGGTGGTGGTGGTGCAGGCGCTGCTGGATCGGCACGCCGTGCTGCGGTTGCGCGTCGAAGACGATGGCGCCCGGGCCTGGTCGATGCGGGTGCCCGAGGCCGGTTCGGTGGACGCCGCTTCGTGCCTGCAACGGGTGGAGGTGCTCTCCGAGGAGGCGCTCGTCGCGGCCCGCGCGCGGCTGAACCCCGCCGCCGGTGTCATGTTGAGCGCGCTGTGGGTGGGCTCCAGCAGCCAGCTGGTGTTGATCGTTCACCACCTGGCCGTCGACGGGGTCTCGTGGCGGATTTTGCTCGAGGACCTCAACATCGCCTGGGCGCAGCATCGCGGCGGACAACCGATAGACCTGCCGGTGACCGGCACGTCGTTCGCCCGCTGGGCGGCGCTGCTGGCCGAACAAGCCCGCAGCCCAGCAGTGATGGACCAGGCCGATGCCTGGCGACGTGTGGCGGCTCCCCCGGCCGTGTTGCCGGCCGTTCAGCCGGCGGTGGATACCTTTGCCACGGCGGGGCACCTGTCCATGTCGTTGGATGTCCAGACCACCCGAATGCTGCTCGGCGAGGTGCCGTCGGCGTTTCACGCGGGGGCGCAGGACATTTTGTTGATCGCCTTCGCGTTGGCGGTGGCAGAGTTCGCGGGTACCGGTGCGGCGCCGATCGGTATCGATGTCGAGGGCCACGGGCGCAATGAGGACCTGGCGCCGGACGTGGACTTGTCGCGCACGGTGGGCTGGTTCACCGCCAAATATCCGGTGGCGTTGACCGTCGGTGAGCTGCGCTGGGCTCAGGTGACTGCCGGCGAGGCGGTGTTGGGTGCCGTGCTCAAGGACGCCAAAGAGCAGCTTCGCGGGCTCCCGGATTCCCTGACCTACGGTTTGCTGCGCTACCTGAATCGCGACGCGGACCTGGCCGGACCCGACCCGGTGATCGGCTTCAACTATCTCGGGCGCCTGGGCGCGTCGGGCGGCGACGCCGCGGCGAACGGCGACATGTGGTGGCCCAGTCGGGAAGGCTCGTCGAGGACGGGCGCCGTCGCGGCCATCCCCATGCCGCTGCTGCACACCGTGGAGCTCAACGCCGGCACGGTCGACACCGACACCGGACCGCAACTGCACGCCGATTGGATGTGGGCGCCTTCGGCGCTCGATCAGGACCAGGTCAACCGGCTGAGCCAGCTGTGGTGCGACGCCCTGGCCGGTATCTGCGCGCACGTGCAGCGCGGTGGCGGCGGGTTGACGCCGTCGGACATTGCCCCGGCCCGGCTGAGCCAACCGCAAATCGACCAGCTTCAGCGGGAGCATCAGATCGCCGACGTGCTGCCTCTGACCCCGGTGCAGCAGGGGTTGCTGTTCCACGCCAGCACGGTCCGGGGGAGCGACGACGACCTGTATGCGGTACAGCTGAATATCGCCGTCACCGGTGCCCTTGATTCCGGCCGTCTACGCGACGCGGTACACACCGTGGTCAATCGGCATCCGCATCTGGCGGCCCGGTTCTGCCCGCAATTCGATGAGCCGGTGCAGATCATCCCCGCCGATCCGGTGGTGCCTTGGCGGTACGCAGACCTCGCCGGCGATGGCCTCGACGCCGACGTGGATGAGCTGGTCGACCAGCTATGCGCGGCCGAGCGCGCCGCGGTGGGCGACCTGGCCGATCCGCCGGCATTCCGAGCGGCGTTGCTCCGCATCGGGGCAGACCGGCACCGCTTTGTGCTGACCAATCACCACATCGTGGTCGACGGCTGGTCATTGCCGATCCTCCTGGCGGAGATATTCGCCAGCTATTACGGTCAGCCGCTGGCCCCGGCGGGGTCGTATCGCCGGTTCGTGACCTGGCTGGCCGAGCGAGATCTGGATGCCGCCCACGCCGCGTGGCGCCAGGTGCTGGACGGCTTCGACAGCCCCGCTCTGGTCAGCTCGGGACGCAGGTTGGCGCTCGGCACCCGTGCCGTCGAATCGTTCCTGCTGCCCGCCGAGACCATGCGGGCCATGAGCGAGCTGGCCCGCTCCTGCCAGACCACCGCAAACACGGTGCTGCAAGGCGCCTTCGCCCAGCTGCTGTGCTGGCTGACCGGCCAGCACGACGTGGCATTCGGTACCACCGTGTCGGGCAGGCCGGCCGATGTCGCCGGGGCGGAGTCGATGGTCGGGCTGATGATCAACACGGTGCCGGTCCGGGCGCGTCTGACACCCACCACCACCGCCACCGAGCTGCTGGAGCAACTGCAGAACACCAACAACCACACGCTCGAGCACCAGCACCTCGCGCTCAGCGAGATCCACCGCATCACCGGGCACGAGCAGCTGTTCGACACCCTGTTCGTGTACGAGAACTACCCGATGGACGCCGCCGCCCTGGCGGGCGATGACGAGCTGGTGGTCACCGAGTTCACCAGCCACGAGTCCACTCACTACCCGCTCTCCATCGTGGCCTTGCCGGGCAGTGAACTGCGCCTTCGAGTCGAATTCGACACCGCCGTGTTCGACGGCGCCGCCATCGGCGCGCTGGTCGAGCGGTTGCAGCAGGTGCTGGCGGTCATGGCCGCCGACCCGGCGCGGCCGCTGTCTTCCATCGATCTGCTGGACGAGCGTGAGCATGCCCGCCTGCAGCAGTTCGGCAACCGGGCGGTGCTGGCGCAACCTGCTCCCGCGGCGGCGTCGGTTCCGGAGTTGTTCGGGGCGCAGGTGCTGCGGGCCCCGGAGGCGGTGGCGCTGGTGTGTGGCGACCGCTCCTGGAGTTACCGCGAGCTGGATGAGGCCGCCAATCGGCTGGCGCATTTGTTGGCCGGAAATGGGGTTGGCCCGGGCGCGTGTGTGGCGCTGTTGCTCCCGCGGTCGGCCGAGGCGATCGTGGCGATCTTGGCGGTGCTCAAGACCGGGGCCGCCTACCTGCCCATTGATCCCGCCGTGCCGGCGGCGCGGTTGGAGTTCATGCTCGGCGATGCTCGGCCGGTCGCCGCGGTGACCACCGCGCAGTTGCATGCGCGGCTGGACGGGTTCGGCGGACTGGCGGTCATCGATATCGATGATCCGGCGGCGGCGACCCAACCGAGCACAGGGTTGGCGGCGCCGGCCGCTGACGACGTGGCGCACATCATCTACACGTCGGGCACGACGGGCACACCCAAGGGAGTGGCGGTCACCCAGCAGAACGTGACTCAACTGTTCGCCGGTCTGGACATCGGGGTGGAGTTGGGGCCGGACCAGGTGTGGACGCAGTTCCATTCCTATGCGTTCGACTTCTCGGTGTGGGAGATCTGGGGCGCCCTGCTGCACGGGGGGCGGCTGGTGGTGGTGCCCGACTCGGTGGCGCGCGCGCCGGAAGACTTCCACGCCCTGCTGGTGGCGCAGCGGGTCACCCTGTTGACCCAGACCCCGTCGGCGGTGGGGGTGCTTTCGCCGGAGGGACTGGAGTCGACGGCCTTGGTGATCGGGGCCGAGCCCTGCCCGCCGGAGTTGGTCGACCGGTGGGCGCCGGGGCGGGTGATGGTCAATGTCTACGGCCCCACCGAGACCACGATGTGGGCCGCGAAGAGTGTGCCGTTGGTGGCGGGGTCGGGGGCACCGCCCATCGGGTCGCCGGTACCTGGGGCGGCGTTTGCGGTGCTGGACGGGTGGTTGCGTCCGGCGCCGGTGGGGGTGGTCGGCGAGTTGTATGTGGCCGGCCGCGGAGTCGGCGTGGGGTACTGGCGTCGGGCCGGGTTGAGCGCGTCGCGGTTCGTGGCGTGCCCGTTCGGAGCGCCGGGCGCACGGATGTACCGCACCGGCGATTTGGTGCGCTGGCGTGCCGACGGACAGCTGGACTACCTGGGTCGTGCCGACGAGCAGGTCAAGATCCGCGGGTACCGCATCGAACTTGGCGAAATCCAAACGGCGCTCACGAGTTTGGATGGAGTGACGCAGGCGGCGGTGATCGCCCGTGAGGACCGCCCGGGGGAGAAGCGTCTGGTGGGATATGTCACCGGCACCGTCGACACGGGCGAGGCGCGCGCCGCGCTGACCGAACGGCTCCCGGGCTACATGGTGCCCGCGGCGGTGGTGGCGCTCGAGGCACTGCCGTTGACACCCAACGGCAAGCTCGACACTCGCGCCCTGCCGGCTCCGGAGTACCAGGACACGGATCGATATCGCGCCCCGGCCAACCCGACCGAAGAAATCCTTGCCGGTGCTTACGCCGAAGTGCTCGGTATTGAACGCGTCGGGGTCGACGACTCCTTCTTCGACCTGGGTGGGGATTCGCTGTCGGCCATGCGCCTGATCGCGGCGATCAACACCAGCCTCGAGGCGAATCTCCCGGTGCGGGCCTTGTTCGAGGCACCCACGGTGGCCCAGTTGGCCCCTCGCATCG
This sequence comes from Mycobacterium sp. NGS17, assembly GCF_059813205.1. Classification (NCBI taxonomy): domain Bacteria; kingdom Bacillati; phylum Actinomycetota; class Actinomycetes; order Mycobacteriales; family Mycobacteriaceae; genus Mycobacterium; species Mycobacterium sp. NGS17. Next base: position 149,733 of record NZ_JCALED010000005.1, read on the forward strand.
GGACCGAAAGCGGCGGCCTGCGGCCCCTGGTGCCCGGTGAGCGGCCCCCGGTGGTGCCGTTGTCGTTTGCGCAGAACCGGTTGTGGTTCCTGGACCAATTGCAGGGCCCGTCACCGGTTTACAACATGGCGATGGCGTTGCGGCTGCGCGGGCGCCTGGACGCCGAGGCGTTTGGTGCGGCGCTGTCCGATGTGGTTGCCCGCCACGAAAGCCTGCGCACGCTGTTCTCGGCGCCCGACGGGATACCGCAGCAGGTCGTGGCATCCGCCGAGCAAGCGGACATCGGCTGGCAGGTTGTCGAGGCCGGCGCATGGTCGCAGGAGCAGTTGGGTGTGGCGATCGGCGCCGTGGCGCAGTACACGTTCGATCTGGCCTCCGAAATCCCATTGCGCGCAAGGCTTTTCACCGTCAGCGACGATGAGCACGTGCTGGTCGCGGTGGTGCACCACATCGCCGCCGACGGCTGGTCGTTGCGGCCGCTGGTACGTGATCTGGGCGTGGCCTATGCCAGCCGGCGCGCGGGGCGGGCCCCCGACTGGGCCGACTTGCCGGTGCAGTATGTCGACTACACACTGTGGCAGCGCGAAATCCTCGGCGATCTGGAAGACAGCCACAGCCGCATCGCCGCCCAGCTGGCCTATTGGGAGGATGCGCTGGCCGGGATGCCGGAGCGCTTGCAGCTGCCTACCGATCGGCCGTATCCGCAGGTTGCCGATCAGCGGGGCGCCAGGGTGGCGGTGGAGTGGCCGGCCGAGTTGCAGCGGCAGGTCACCCGCGTGGCGAGGGAACACAACGCCACGAGTTTCATGGTCGTTCAGGCCGCCCTTGCCGCGTTGCTTTCCCAAATCAGCGCCAGCCCCGATGTGGCGGTTGGGTTCCCGATCGCTGGACGCCGCGACGCCGCGCTCGACGAACTGGTGGGCTTCTTCGTCAACACGTTGGTGCTGCGTGTCGACGTGGCCGGTGATCCCAGCTTCGCCGAGCTGCTCGGGCAGGTGCGACGGCGCAGCCTCGCCGCATACGAGCACCAGGACGTGCCCTTCGAGGTGTTGGTGGACCGGCTCAACCCGACCCGAAGCCTCGCCCATCACCCGCTGGTCCAGGTCATGCTGGCTTGGCAGAACCTGCCCGGATCCGGCAGTGCCGCCGACGATTTGGCCTTCGGTGATCTGCAGGTGACGCCGTTGCCGGTGGACACCCGGGCCGCCCGCATGGATCTGACCTTCTCGTTGGCCGAGCGCTTCGGCGAGGACGGGGCGCCCGCCGGGATCGACGGCGCGGTGGAATACCGCACCGACGTGTTCGACGCGGACAGCATCCACACCCTGATCGTGCGGTTCCGCCGCGTGTTGATGGCCGTGACCGCCGACCCGGCGCGGCGGCTGTCGGCGGCGGAGTTGCTCGACGACGCGGAGCACGCGCGGCTCGACGACATGGGCAACCGGGCGGTGCTGACCCGGCGGGTGGCTGCGCCGGTGTCGATTCCGGCGTTGTTCGGCGCGCAGGTGGCCCGCACCCCGGAGGCTGTGGCGCTCAGCTGCGGTCAGCGGTCGTGGACCTACCGGGAACTCGACGAAGCCGCTAACCGGTTGGCGCACCTGCTGGCCGGCAACGGTGTCGGCCCGGGTCGGTGTGTGGCGCTGCTGTTCTCCCGGTCGGCCGAGGCGATCGTGGCCATCTTGGCGGTGCTCAAAACCGGGGCGGCGTATCTGCCGATCGATCCCACGCTGCCGACGGCGCGCATCGCGTTCATGCTCGGCGACGCCGCGCCGGCGGCCGCGATCACCACCGACGAGCACTCGGGACAGCTACAAGGCCATGGCGTGCTGGTCATCGATGTGAGCGACCCGACCATCGAGGGCCGACCCAGCACGGCGCTGCCCGCGCCGGAGGCCGACGAGATCGCGTACCTCATCTATACGTCCGGGACCACCGGCGTGCCCAAGGGAGTCGCGGTCACCCACCGCAACGTCGCCCAGCTGATGGAGCCGTTGGATGCCGGCCTGCCGTCCGGGGCGGTATGGGCGCAGTGGCACTCCTACGTGTTCGACGTCTCGGTCTCGGAGATCTTCGGCGCGTTGTTGCATGGTGGGCGCCTGGTGGTGGTGCCCGAGACGGTGGCCCGCTCACCGGAGGACCTCCATGACATGCTGCGGGCCGAGCGCGTCGACGTGCTGAGTCAGACCCCTTCCGCGGTGGCGATGTTGTCGCCGCAGGGGCTGGACTCGATGGCGTTGGTCGTCGCCGGTGAAGCGTGTTCCGCCGAGGTGGTGGATCGGTGGGCGCCCGGCCGGGTGATGATCAACGCCTACGGTCCCACCGAAGCCACCGTGTATGCGGCGATCAGCGCTCCGTTGGTCGCGGGGTCGGGTGCGCCGTCGATCGGGTCGCCGGTGCCGGGGGCGGCGTTGTTCGTGCTCGATGGGTGGTTGCGTCGGGTGCCCGCGGGTGTGGTGGGTGAGTTGTATGTCGCCGGCGATGGCGTCGCGGTGGGTTATCTGCGCCGGCCGGGCTTGACCGGGTCGCGGTTTGTGGCGTGTCCGTTCGGTGGCGTTGGTGCGCGGATGTATCGGACCGGGGATTTGGTGCGGTGGCGCGCCGACGGGCAGTTGGATTATCTGGGTCGTGCCGATGAGCAGGTCAAGATCCGCGGGTATCGCATCGAATTGGGCGAGATCCAGACGGCGTTGATGGGTGTGGACGGTGTGGACCAGGCGGCGGTGATCGCGCGCGAGGACCGCCCCGGCGACAAGCGCCTGGTCGGCTATGTCACCGGGACGGTCGACCCGGCCAGCGCGCGCGCCGCGGTGGCAGACCGGCTACCGGGCTACATGGTCCCGGCCGCGGTGGTGGTGGTCGACGCGCTGCCATTGACCGTCAACGGCAAGCTCGATGCTCGGGCGTTGCCGGCGCCGGACTATGCCGATCAGGAGCGTTATCGGGCGCCGGGTGATGCGGTCGAGGAGGTCCTGGCCGGCATTTATGCGGAGGTGCTGGGGCTGGAGCGGGTCGGGGTTGATGATTCGTTCTTCGAGCTCGGTGGCGACAGCATCTTGTCGATGCAGGTGGTGGCGCGGGCGCGGGCGGCGGGGCTGGTGTGCAAGCCGCGTGACATTTTCGTCGAGCAGACGGTGGCCCGGTTGGCGCGCGTAGCTGGGGTGGCCCAGGCCGAGGGTTTGGTGGATGAGGGCGTCGGGGCGGTGGTGGCTACGCCGATCATGCGTTGGCTGGCCGAGGTCGCTGGTCCGGTTGATCAGTTCAATCAGACGGTGGTGGTGCAGGCTCCGGCAGGGGCGACCGAGGCGGACGTGGTGGTGTTGGTGCAGGCGCTGCTGGATCGGCACGCCGTGCTGCGGTTGCGCGTCGAAGACGATGGTGCCCGGGCCTGGTCGATGCGGGTGCCCGAGGCCGGTTCGGTGGACGCCGCCTCGTGCCTGCAACGGGTGGAGGTGCTCTCCGAGGAGGCGCTCGTCGCGGCCCGCGCGCGGCTGAACCCCGCCGCCGGACTGATGCTCAGCGCATTGTGGGCCGCCTCGACGGGCCAGCTGGTGTTGATGATTCACCACCTGGCAATCGATGGCGTGTCGTGGCGAATCGTGTTGGAGGACCTCAACATCGCCTGGGCACAGCATCGCGGCGGACAACCGATAGCGCTACCGGTGACCGGAACGTCGTTCGCCCGCTGGGCGCAGCTACTCGACGAGCACGCCCACACCGCGAAAGTCGTTGACACGGCGCAGATGTGGCAGCGCGTCGCGGCGACCCCTGCGGCGCTGCCGGCGGTCCGGCCCGACGATACCTATGAGACCGCCGGCCGCTTGTCGATGTCGCTGGACGACGCCGAGACGACCCGCATGCTCCTCGGCGAGGTGCCCGCCGCGTTCCACGCCGGCATACACGAGATCTTGTTGATCTCGTTCGCGTTGGCGACGGCGGAATTTTTGGGCGCCGGCGGCGGCCCGATCGCGATCGACGTCGAAGGCCACGGGCGCCACGAGGAGCTGGCCTCCGGTGTGGACCTGTCGCGCACGGTGGGCTGGTTCACCACCAAATACCCCGTGGCATTGACCGTCGGCAGCCTGTCCTGGACGCAGGTGATCGCGGGCGACGCGGAGCTCGGGGCGGTGATCAAGGACGCCAAGGAGCAGCTTCGTGCCCTCCCCGACGGGCTCACCTATGGTTTGCTGCGCTACCTGAACGCTCAGGTCGACCTCGAGGGCTCCGACCCGTCCATCGGTTTCAACTATTTCGGGCGCATGGGCGGGTCGGCGGACCTATCGGGTGACGGCTGGGGGATCAGCCCGGACGGCTTGTGGGTCACCGAAGCGGCCACGGCTATACCGATGCCACTGATGCACACCGTGGACCTCAATGCGGGCACCATCGACACCGAGGCCGGGCCGCGCCTGCAAGCCAATTGGACATGGGCGCCGTCGGCGCTGGACGAAGGGCAGATCGCCCGGTTGAGCCGGTTGTGGTTCGACGCCCTGGCCGGCATCTGCGCGCACGTGCGGCGCGGTGGGGGTGGGCTGACCCCCTCAGATATCGCGCCCGCCCGGTTGAGCCAGCAGCAGATCGACGACCTGCAACGGCAACACGCGGTCGCCGACATCCTGCCGTTGACCCCGCTGCAGCAGGGGCTGCTCTTCCACGCCCGCACCGCGCCCGGCAGCGCCGACGACCTGTACGCCGTGCAGCTGAACATCGCGGTGACCGGCGCACTTGACCCGTACCGGCTGCGCGATGCGGTGCACACGGTGGTCGAGAGGCACCCGCATCTCGTCGCCCGGTTCTGTCCGCAATTCGATGAGCCGGTGCAGATCATTCCGGCTGATCCCGGGCCGCCCTGGCGCTATATCTACCTCACCGGGTCGGGGGAGGGCGAGATCGACCGGCAGATCGAACAAGTCTGTGCTGCCGAACGCGCCGCGGTCTGCGAGCTCGACCGCGAGCCGGCCTTCCGCGTCGCGTTGGTGCGCATCAGCGCCGACCGGCACCGCTTTGTGCTGACCAATCACCACATCGTGGTCGACGGCTGGTCGTTGCCGATCCTGATGGGCGAGATCTTCGCCAGCTACCACGGCCAGCCGCTGGGCGCCGCCGGCTCGTTCCGCCGGTTTGTGACCTGGCTGGCCGAGCGTGATCTGGATGCCGCCCACGCGGCCTGGCGCGAGGCGCTGGACGGCTTTGACACCCCCGCTCTGGTCAGCTCGGGGCACCGGTTGTCGGGCACCCGGGGCGCGGCATCCTTCGGGTTGCCCGCCGAGATCACGGGGGCCGTCGGCGACTTGGCCCGGTCATGTCAGACCACCGTCAATACGGTGTTGCAGGCCGCCTATGCCCAGCTGCTGTGCTGGCTGACCGGCCAGCAGGACGTCGCATTCGGTACCACCGTTTCGGGTAGGCCGGGCGACCTCGTCGGCGCCGAGTCGATGGTGGGCCTGCTGATCAACACGGTGCCGGTGCGGGCGCGTCTGACACCCACCACCACCGCGCTCGACTTGCTCGAGCAACTGCGGGACACCAACAACCACACGCTCGAACACCAGCACCTCGCGCTCAGCGATATCCACCGCATCACCGGTCACGAGCAGCTATTCGACACGCTGTTCGCCTATGAGAACTACCCCGTGGACGCCGCCGCACTGGCCGCCAACGAGGAACTGGCGATCGGCGATATCGCTCGGCACGAATCCACCCACTACCCGTTGACGGTACAAGTCCTGCCCGGGACCGAACTCGGCCTTCGCGTTGAATTCGACACCGGCGTATTCGATCACTCCGATATCGAAACGCTGATCGACCGGTTGCAGTGGGTGCTGGTGGCGATGGCCTCCGAACCCCACCGGCGGCTCTCGGCGATCGATTTGCTGGGTAGCGACGGCAATGCCCGCCTGAAGGAACTCGGTAACCAGGCGGCGTCAACGCGGTCCGCGCCCGAGCCGGTCTCGATTCCGGCGCTGTTCGCCGCGCAGGTGGCGCGTTCACCGGAGTCCGTGGCGCTGGTGTGCGGTGAGCGCACGTGGACCTACCGCGAGCTGGATCAGTCCGCCAATCGACTCGCGCAGCTGCTGGTCGCGCGGGGTGCGGGCCCGGGCGAGTGCGTCGCGGTGTTGTTCCGGCGGTCGGCTGAGGCGATCGTGGCGATCTTGGGCGTGCTCAAGAGCGGGGCCGCCTACCTGCCGATCGACCCGGCGTTGCCGGGGGCGCGGATCGGGTTCATGGTGGCCGACGCCGCGCCGATCGCCGCGGTCACCACCGCGGGGCTGGCCGACCGATTCGGCGGGTATGACGTGCTGGTCATCGACGTCGATGACCCCGTTGTCGACAGCCAGCCCAGCGCCGCACCGCCGGTGCCGGCCCCCGACGACATCGCGCACATCATCTACACCTCGGGCACGACGGGTGCGCCCAAGGGAGTGGCGATCACCCACCAGAACGTGGCCCAACTGCTCGACTCGCTCGGCGCGGGCCTGCCTTCCGGACAGGTGTGGACGCAATGTCACTCCTACGCGTTCGACTTCTCGGTCTGGGAGATCTGGGGCGCGCTGCTGCACGGAGAACGGCTGGTGGTGGTGCCCGAAGAGGTCGCGGCCTCCCCGGACGACTTCCAGGCCTTGATGGCGGCGCAGCGGGTGAACGTGTTGACCCAGACGCCGTCGGCGGTGGGGGCGCTCTCGCCAGAGGCCGTGGCGTCGACGGCGTTGCTGGTCGGTGGTGAGCCCAGCCCGGCCGAGCTGGTTGACCGGTGGGCGCCGGGCCGGGTGATGGTCAACGCCTATGGTCCCACCGAGACCACCGTGTACGCGGCGATGACTGCGCCGCTGGTGGCCGGATCGGGGACACCGCCCATCGGGTCGCCCGTCTCGGGTGCGGCGTTGTTTGTGCTGGACGGGTGGTTGCGGTCGGTACCGGCCGGGGTGGTCGGTGAGTTGTATGTGGCCGGTTGGGGCGTGGCGTGCGGTTATGTGAGCAGGGCAGGCTTGACCTCCTCGCGCTTCGTGGCCTGCCCATTCGGAGCGCCGGGCACCCGGATGTATCGCACCGGGGATTTGGTGCGGTGGCGTGCCGACGGGCAGCTGCAGTATGTGGGCCGGGCCGATGAGCAGGTCAAGATCCGCGGTTACCGCATCGAACTGACTGAGATCCAGGAGGCGTTGTCCGCGCTTGACGGAGTGGCGCAGGCGGTGGTGGTCGCCCGTGCGGACCGCCCGGGTGAGAAGCGTCTGGTGGGGTATGTCACCGGCACGATCGATCTGGCGGCGGCGCGCGCCGCGCTGACCGAACGGCTCCCCGGCTACATGGTCCCGACGCTGGTGACGCTCGACGCGCTGCCGTTGACGCCCAACGGCAAGGTCGACGTCCGCAGCCTGCCGGCGCCCGGACACACCGCGGGCCAGTATCGCGCCCCGAGCACCCCCATCGAGGAGACCCTGGCCGGGATTTTCGCCGACGTCCTCGGCATCGACCGAGTCGGAGTCGACGAATCGTTCTTCGATCTCGGCGGCGACAGCATTTCGGCGATGCGCGTGATCGCCGCGGTCAACGACGGCCTGGATGCCGACCTTGCGGTACCCGCGCTGTTTGAAGCGCCCACGGTGCAAGCTTTGAGTCACCGGTTGCAGACCCACCCGGCTTCCACTCACGAAGTGGTTCCCCTTCAGTATCTGAAGGGCGGTAGCGGCACCCCGCTGTTCTGCGTCCATCCGGCAGGAGGGGTGAGTTGGCCGTACCAGGCGCTCGGCAATCACGTGGACTGCCCGATAATCGGAATTCAGCAGATTCGGCGGCCCGAAGAGCCTGAACCTCAATCGATTTCGGATATGGCCAAAACCTATGCCGACCGGATCCAAAGCATTCATCCCGACGGGCCTTACCACCTCCTCGGCTGGTCTTACGGGGGTGTGATCGCTCATCAGCTCGCGGTCGAGCTTCGACAACGCGGACGCGTCGCAAACCTGTTCCTTCTGGACGCTCAGCCGATCATCGACAGCAGCATGGCCCTGCGCGACTACGCTCTGGACGAAGCTCAGATCGTGAAGGAAATCCTGGAGTTCTACGGCGTAACCACGCCCGAACCGAATGAGTCGTTGACGTACGAGCAGATCGAAGATCTCATTCGCCAACAAGAAGCCATTGAGCTCTCCCGGCACAAAGATCTGCTGAATCTGCTCATTCAGAACCTGAACACCAATCTCGCGTTCTATCGGGCTCACGAACCCGGCATTCTGGACGGCGATATGACGGTCTTTTCCGCTATGCGAGACGACAGCGATCGCGGTAACCATCTTCGGCAGAGTTGGCGGCCCTACGCTACGGGCGACATCGCCGTGTACGAAGTCGACTGCACGCACAATGAGATGCTGACCACCGAATCGACCGGTATGTACGGCAAGCAACTCCAGCGCCTGCTCGACCTGGATCTCTCGCGGCGCGATGGCAAGCTCTAGCGTTGCGGCAGCGGTGATTTCGACTTCGATATCTGCGTCGGCGCCCATAGCGCGTTCGACCGTCGAATTCAGAGGATGTTGAAGCCCTCGGCCAACTGCGAGATCCCGACCACCGTGAACACAGTCACCAGGATCTGCCGGTGGTAGGCGCGCACCCAGTCATGCAGCTGTCGCAGGAGGGCCTCGGTGCGGGCCGGCGCGGCCACATAACCCACCAGGATCATCTCGACTACGGAATACATCAACAGGAAGAAGGCGATGGAGGCGCTGACCTGTGCCGCGATCGGGGCCCTCGAGGCCACGATGATCGCGAGGATGAAGAAAACGCCATCGACCGGCACCGAGGCCAACCCGATCACCCACGCGATCCACAGCGATCCTGCCTCCCACGCGCAGTGGCCGCGGTGGAGCAGGCGCCGCAGCGGCGAACGGTCGTCGGCAGAAACATCCCGCGCGCGGCTGAGGAATCGTGGAACGGCGATCGGCGTATCCGGGGCCGGCCCGAGCGCCGAGTCCCCACGGCTCATTGCTCGCGCCTCGGCGCGCTGGCGCGTCGAAAACCGCACGGCCAGCACCGCGGCGATCGTCAAACCCAGCACACCTAGGCCGATTTGAATTCGCGGGAGGGCGGAGCTGGCCGCCGGGGTCGCCGAAGCGTGCCCAAACGAGCCGAACAGCGACGTGAAGTTGAGCAGGACCAGCGGCACAACCAGTTCGGGTATGCATACGGTGAGCCCGCCGATCCAGTAGGCGAGCAAATTCGGCGCGGGCCGCGGGCGGGAGATCATCAGAAGGGCCAGGCCCAGGCGCACCGGATTGAGCGCAGCCAGAACACCCAAACTCAGGACCGACCCCCACATCGCCACGACTGTACCCAATCCTGCAGAGGTCAAACACCGAGTCGGTGTCGCGTCGCGAACCCCGTTCGCGTGCAACATGTTCGAGCAGCTGACAAACGAGCCGGCGCCGGTCGAAAGGGCTTGGCGGGCAACGCCGGGGCGGGCCCAGCGGTCGTGGCGAACCGTCCCCATTGAAACCTGTTGCGCCACGGCGGTTTATGTTCGCCCGACGGCGCCGCCTGAGGTTCACCGGCGAAAACCGCAAGGCGGGGTGCCCGCAGCGATCAGCTCGCGACCTGGTGACGGCCGGGAATCACCGATTACCCATTGGCCGGCAACCGGCGAGCCGACGCATGTGACAGCGGCCGTCTGGGCGATTCCATTCGGGCAACGGTAGGGTCGAAGGCGTGTGCGGAGTCACCGGGGAGGTACGGCTCGACGGGCAAGCGCCCGACGTAGCGGCGGTCTCAGCGATGGCCGCCGTGCTGACGCCACGGGGCCCGGATACAGGCGGCGCCTGGTCGCAGGGCCGGGTGGCGCTCGGCCACCGTCGCCTCAAAATCATCGACCTGACCGAAGCCGGCGCCCAGCCGATGGTCGACTCGGAGCTGGGGCTGTCCCTGGCCTGGAACGGCTGCATCTACAACTACAAGGAGTTGCGGCAAGAACTCAGCGGGTACGGCTACCGCTTCTTCTCGCACAGCGACACCGAAGTTCTGATCAAGGCCTACCACCGGTGGGGCGACGATTTCGTGAGCCATCTGTTCGGCATGTTCGCCTTCGCCATCGTCGAACGCGACAGCGGGCGGGTGCTGCTGGGGCGGGACCGACTCGGCATCAAGCCGCTGTACCTGACCGAGGACGGCCATCGGGTCCGGTTCGCGTCCACGCTGCCCGCCCTGTTGGCCGGCGGCGGCGTGGACACCCGCATCGATCCGGTCGCCCTGCACCACTACATGAGCTTCCACTCGGTGGTGCCCGCGCCGAACACCATCCTGCGCGGCGTCCGCAAGGTGCCGCCGGCATCGCTGGTCGCCATCGAGCCCGACGGCAAGCGCACCGTCACCACCTACTGGGCGCCCGACTTCACCCGCCACGCCGACCGCGCCGGCTGGTCGGAGCGCGACTGGGAAGACGCCGTGCTGTCCACGCTGCGGCTGGCGGTCAAGCGCCGCCTGGTCGCCGACGTGCCGGTCGGTTGCCTGCTGTCCGGCGGCGTGGACTCCAGCCTGATCGTGGGTCTGCTCGCCGAGGCCGGCCAGCACGGGTTGTCGACCTTCTCCATCGGTTTCGAGTCGGCGGGCGGCGTCAAGGGTGACGAGTTCCAGTACTCCGACATCGTGGCCAAGCGCTTCGAGACCGACCACCACCAGATCCGCATCGAGACCGACCGGATGCTGCCCGCGCTCGACGGTGCCATCGGCGCGATGAGCGAGCCGATGGTCAGCCACGACTGCGTCGCCTTCTACCTGCTCAGTCAGGAAGTGGCGCGGCACGTCAAGGTCGTGCAGTCCGGCCAGGGCGCCGACGAGGTGTTCGCCGGCTACCACTGGTACCCGCCGATGGGCGAGCCCGCCGCGGCGACCCTGGACGGTGCCGTCGCGCAATATCGCGGCGCCTTCTTCGACCGCGACACCGCCGGGGTCTCAGCCCTGGTCGGATCGGGCATCGTCGCGCCCGACGACCCGAGCCTGCGATTCGTCACCGAGCATTTCGCCCAGGCCGGCGCCGAGACCGGTATCGACCGCGCGCTGCGGCTCGACACCACGGTGATGCTGATCGATGACCCGGTGAAGCGGGTCGACAACATGACGATGGCGTGGGGGTTGGAAGGCCGGGTGCCGTTCCTCGACCACGAGTTGGTCGAGCTGGCAGCGACCTGCCCGCCGGAACTGAAGATCGCCCACGAAGGCAAGGGCGTCCTGAAACAGGCTGCGCGACGGGTGATTCCGTCCGAGGTCATCGATCGCCCCAAGGGCTACTTCCCGGTCCCGGCGCTGACCCACCTCGAAGGGCCCTACCTCGACATGGTCCGCGACGCCCTCTACGCACCCACCGCCAAGGAACGCGGCCTGTTCAACACCGACGCGGTCGACGCATTACTGGCCAACCCCAACGGCAAGCTGACCCCGCTGCGCGGCAACGAGCTCTGGCAGATCGCCCTGCTCGAGCTGTGGTTGCAGCGCCACGGTGTCACCGGCCCGGTCGCATGACCATGGCCGATCCGTCCGGCGGCCACGACCACACCGAGGCGATCACCCTCGGCCTGCACGACGCGTCGCCACCCGAGCTGGTCGACGCGATGGCCAAGGACGTCGAGCTCGAATTGGGTTGGGGCCGGCTGATTTTCGGGCAGACCTTCGCCAATTCGCAGGAACTGGTCGAAGCGCTGCGCCGCGAGGGTCCCGGGCGCCGCGACATCTGCATCTACGCCCGCGAATCCCACGTCGTGGTCGCCGAGGCGCCCACCGAGCTGTTCATCGACCCCAGCCACACCTACCGGCTGCGCTTCACCCCGACGACGAAAAACCTTGCGCCACCGCCGCTTGGCGTCACGGTCCGCACCCTCAACGACCCGATCGATGCCGACGCCATGAATCGCGTCTACGTGCGCTGCGGCATGGTCCCGGCCGGCGTCGACGTGATCTGGCACAACCATCAACACCTGCCCGCGGTGAAGTACCTGCTGGCGGTGCGCGACGAGGACGGCGCGGTCGTCGGCACCGTTACCGGCGTCGACCACGAGCTGCTGTTCAACGACCCGGAAGAGGGATCGAGCCTGTGGACCCTGGCGGTGGATCCGGCAGCGGGGCTGCCCGGGGTGGGTGGCGCCCTCACCAAGGCGCTGGCCGAACACTTCCGCAGCGAGGGCCGGGCCTACATGGATCTGTCGGTGGCGCACGACAATGCCGCCGCCATCGGCCTGTACGAGAAGCTGGGTTTCCGTCGCGTCCCGGTGCTGGCGATCAAGCGCAAGAACGCGATCAACGAGCCACTGTTCAGTCCGCCGCCCGAGACCATCGACGACCTCAATCCGTACGCCCGCATCATCGCCGACGAAGCGCTGCGGCGCGGGATCTGGGTCGAGGTGCTCGACGCCGAGACCGGCGAGATGCGCCTGACCCACGGCGGCCGCAGCGTGCTCACCCGTGAATCCCTGTCCGAGTACACCTCCGCGGTGGCCATGTGCCGCTGCGACGACAAGCGGCTGACGCGGCGTCTGGTCGCCGAGGCGGGCATCACCGTGCCCCGCGCGCGACTGGCCACGTTCGATGAGAGCGATTTCGCGTTCCTCAAGGAGGTCGGCGAGGTCGTCGTCAAACCGACGCGTGGCGAGCAGGGCAAGGGGATCACGGTCGGGGTTGTCCCGGACAACGGGCCCGACGACCTCAGCTCGGCGCTGGCGCGGGCCCGCCAGCACTACCCGGACGTGCTGATCGAGCAGCGGGTCACCGGCGACGACCTTCGCCTCGTGGTGATCGACGGACGCGTCGTCGCCGCCGCGCTGCGGATGCCCCCGGAGATCATCGGCACGGGCGAGCACAGCGTGCGGGATTTGATCGCCGCCGAGAGTCGGCGGCGCTCTGCGGCCACCGGCGGTGAGTCCCGCATCCCGCTCGACGACCTCACCGAGTCGACGATCGTCGAAGCCGGCTGGCAGCTGGACGACGTGCTGCCGCAGGGGACTCGGCTGCGGGTTCGGCGCACCGCCAACCTGCATCAGGGCGGCACCATCCACGACGTGACCGCGCACGTGAACAGCGAGCTGTGCCGAGTCGCGGTGACGGCGGCCGAAGCGATCGGCATCCCGGTGACCGGCATCGACTTACTGGTGCCCGACGTCACAGGCGCCGAGTACGCCTTCATCGAGGCCAACGAGCGCCCGGGGCTGGCCAACCACGAGCCCCAGCCGACGGCCGCGGCCTTCATCGACTTCCTCTTCCCCGGCCACCCCGGCCAGCCGCAGGCCTGGACTCCCGAGGAGTCCCGCTCCGAGCGTGGCTGACGCCCGCGGCGGCGCAGGTGCGGTACCCGGCCGAGGGCTAACGACGGGCTCGGGTGGGTAAATCCTCTGTCACACCAGAACGGAGACCGCATGAGTGCGAGCGCGCAAACCAAAACCATCTCGACGCATGTGCCCGCGCGGCTGGACCGGCTGCCGTGGTCGCGGTTTCACTGGCGCGTCGTCGTGGGCCTGGGCGGGGTGTGGGTGCTCGACGGGCTCGAGGTCACCATGGTCGGCAACGTGTCGGCCCGGCTCATGGAACACAACAGCGGCATCGCGCTGAACGCCGCGCAGATCGGCATGGCGGCCGCGATCTACATCGCCGGGGCGTGCTCGGGGGCGCTGTTCTTCGGCCACCTGACCGATCGGTTCGGCCGGCGAAACCTCTTCATCATCACCCTGGCCATCTATTTGGTGGCCACGGTCGCCACCGCGTTCGCCTTCGCCCCGTGGTATTTCTTCCTGACCCGTTTCTTCACCGGCTCCGGCATCGGCGGCGAATACGCCGCCATCAATTCGGCCATCGACGAGCTGATTCCCGCGCGAGTGCGCGGTCGCGTCGACCTGATCATCAACGGAACCTATTGGCTGGGTTCGGCCGCCGGCGCGGGTGGCGCGCTGATCCTGCTGGACACGTCGCACTTCCCGCCCGACATCGGCTGGCGGCTCGCCTTCGGCATCGGCGCCATCCTCGGCATCTTCGTGCTGCTGGTGCGGCGCAACGTCCCGGAGAGCCCCAGGTGGCTGTTCATCCACGGCCGCGACGACGAGGCGGAGCAGATCGTCGGCGACATCGAAGCCGCGGTCGCGCACGAGACGGGCGAACCGCTGCCCGAACCGCAGGGCAAGGCGCTGCGGATCCGGCAGCGCACGGCGATTTCGTTCCGGGAGATCGCCGCCGTGGCGTTCAAGCTGTACCCACGCCGCGCGATCCTCGGACTGGCGCTGTTCATCGGGCAGGCGTTCCTCTACAACGGCGTCACGTTCAACCTCGGCACACTGCTCAGCCAGTTCTACGACGTGCCGTCGGGCATGGTGCCGGTGTTCTTCGTGCTGTGGGCCCTCAGCAATTTCGCCGGACCGCTGGTGCTCGGGCACCTGTTCGACACCGTCGGCCGCAAGCCGATGATCACGCTGACCTACATCGGCTCCGGCGTGGCGGTGGTGGCGCTGGCGTTGGTCTTTGTCACCCAGACCGGCGGCGTCTGGGCCTTCATCGGCCTGCTGATCGTCGCGTTCTTCCTGGCGTCGGCGGGTGCCAGCGCGGCGTACCTGACGGTCAGCGAGATCTTCCCGATGGAGACCAGGGCGCTGGCGATCGCGTTCTTCTACGCGATGGGCACGGCGATCGGCGGTATCACCGGCCCATTGCTGTTCGGTCAGCTGATCAACTCGGGCATGCGCAGCGAGGTTGTCTGGTCCTTCCTCATCGGGGCGGTCGTGATGGCCGCGGCCGGCCTGGTCGAACTGTGGCTCGGCATCGCCGCCGAGCAGCGCCCGCTCGAGGAACTCGCATTGCCGCTGACCGTGGAAGACGCTGAACGCCAAGAGGGTTCGGAGCCGGCTACCGACTAGGCCGCTGTGCTACCGGTGCGGGATCAGCGGTTGTCGTCATCGCCGGTGGCGCGTTCGGTGAGCCCCTCCCGGGACAGCGCCCGGACGAATCCGTACGCCTGCATCCCGGCCGGGCCGGGATGGTCGAAGATCCATTCATTGATTTTTTCCAGCGCGTTGGCCAGGTCGTCGCGCTTGACCCGCACCAGGTAGGTCTTGCGGTCGTCGTCGGGATCCTCGAGGGAGTCCGCGACAGCGACGGGATTCTTGAACGCGTAGGCGATCCCGTGCACCGAGTCGTGGTTCAGTGCCCAGTGAATTTCACTGGGGCGCAGTCGATTCACCGCCAGATTACGGTAATCGTGGTCGTCGGCTGAACTGCTCACCGGGGCGGTGATCCTCTTCTGATTGCGGGGACGGTCGCGCGCAGCGATCGGGTTTCAAAGCGGGCATTTTCATCATAGGAAGAGGCGTCGCCTGCTGCATGTTGAGCGCGGCCTGGGGTCAGCGGCAATATCTCAGATACAGATAGCCCTCGCAGAACAGCGCGTGCTCGAGGCTCATGGTGACCGGGGCGGGCAGTTGTGCCGGGCGCAGTCGGTGGCCCACCGGCTGACTCGCAGCCAGTTTGGGGGCGAGCGTCACGCAGATTTCGGTGACGGCGTCGGCTTCCACCAACTCGTCGAGCAGCGTCGGTCCGCCTTCGCACAGGATGCGATGCATTCCCTGCTCGCGCAGTATCGCGACCGCTCGCGAGACGTCTACCGACTCGTCTCCGGCGACCACGATGTGGCGCCGGTCTTCGTCGAGGTCTTGTCGTGCGACGGTGCTCGCGCAGGTCACCAGGATCGGCGGCTGGTCCGGGTTGCTGAACAGCCGGGCCGGAAGTTCACCGCTGCGGCTCACCACCGCGATCGGGGGCGGTTCGGTTCGTCCTTCGTGGTGCCGCGTGGCGCGCGCCGCGTCGCTGAGGGTCACCGGGCCGTAGTTTTCGGCGCGGGCGGTGCCTGCGCCGACCAGCACGACGTCGGCCAGGCCGCGCAGGATTCTCAATAGCCGTTGATCGGTGGGACACGACAGCGGACCCGCGCGACCACCGAACGCGGCGGCGCCGTCGGCGCTGAAGATCATGTTGGCCCGCACACCGTCCGGGCGATCGGCGTAGAAGGGCGCGAGCTCAATGATGCTGGGAACGGCGCTGATCCGGGGCGACTCGCTCACGCGCTAGGCCTCGTGGCCGGGTTCCAGCTCGTGCACGTCGCCGAAGGACACCCAGGTCTCGAGTTCCTGGGGTGGGCTGCCGGCCACCGGTGCGAGCAGGTGCCCGACATGGTCACCCAGTGAGAATCGTTCGACGATCTCGCCGACGAACCACGCGGCGGCGTCGTCGAGGATGGGCATCTCTTCGGGACCGCGATGCCAGGAACACCGGTCGAACTTGTCGACCTTGTCGCTGGTCTGGCCGCCGAAGAGCTCCACCACGTCCAGGTTCTCGTGGCCGAAAACGTGCACCGCCAGGTGGGAGGCGGCACGGGCGACGCGGAAGGTGTGGTTGCGCCGGGACAGCCCGACCAGGAATCGGGGCGGGTGAATGCTGGTCTGGCTGGCGAAGCCCACCAGGCAACCGGCCGGGGTGTCGTGGGCCTGCGTGGTGACGACGAACATCGGATAGTTCAGCAGCGCCACCAACTTGTCGAACGCTTCGGTCGCGGGGTCGGACATCAGCTCAGTCTTCCCCGTGCGGACCCCCGAGGAATCGTGTGGGTGATGAAGCGGCGAATCAGATAGGCGGCGACGCCGATGCCCAGAATCGCCACACCGGAAATTACGGACGGCAGCGGCATCGCGAAAGCCAGCACCGTGCAGCCGAGCAACCCGATCACCGGAATGACGCGGTGCGGGCGGCCCTCATCGGGCCCGAGCGTGAACGCGGAGGCGTTGGCGACGGCGTAGTAGATCAGCACGGCGAACGACGAAAATCCGATGGCGTCGCGAAGGTCGGTGGTAGCGGCCAGAATCGCGACCACGACGCCGATCAGCAATTCCGCGCGGTGGGGCACCCGGAACCGTGGGTGCACGGCGGCCAGCGCGTGGGGGAGGTGGCGGTCCCGGGCCATGGCCAGCGTGGTGCGCGAGACGCCCAGAATCAGCGCGAGCAGGGAGCCCACCGCCGCGACCACCGCGCCTACCTGGACGAGGGGGACCAGCCAGGCCGTGCCCGCGGCCCGGGCCGTTTCGACCAGGGGGGCGGCGCTCTGTGCGAGACGGTTCGGCCCCAGCGCCGAGAGTGTGGCCACGGCGACGACTACGTAAACGGCCAGGGTGACGGTGAGCGCCAGCGGTATCGCCCGTGGAATGACGCGGGACGGGTCGCGCACCTCCTCGCCCAGCGTCGCGATGCGCGCATAGCCGGCGAACGCGAAGAACAGTAGACCCGCCGCCTGAACAACCCCACCGGTCGTCGTGCCGGTCGGGCGGAGTCGATCGGCGTCGGCGGCCGGGGAAGCGAGCGCGGCGACGCACGCCGCCGCCAGCACGGCGAGCACCGCGGCGACGATGATGCGGGTCAGCCAGGCCGACTTCTGCACGCCGGCGTAGTTCACCGCGGTCAGTGCGATCACCGCCGCGACGGCCACCGCATGCGCCTGCGCGGGCCAGACGTAGAGGCCGACGGTCAAGGCCATCGCCGCGCATGACGCGGTCTTGCCGACGACGAAGCCCCACCCGGCCAGGTATCCCCAGAAGTCTCCCAACCGTTTTCGGCCATAGACATAGGTGCCGCCCGACGCGGGGTAGCGCGCCGCGAGCCGCGCCGACGAGGTGGCGTTGCAGTAGGCGACCACCGCGGCCAACGCGAGGCCCAGCAGCAGTCCCGAGCCTGCGGCACGCGCCGCGGGTCCCAGCGCCGCGAAGATCCCTGCGCCGATCATCGAGCCGAGGCCGATCGCCACCGCATCGAAAACCCCTAGGCTGCGGCGCAATTCGCCGCCGGCGGGAGGGGTGCTCACCCGAGTGGGTCGTTCCGGCGCACCCCGCGATACATGCCCCAGCGCACGATCCACGGCATCACCACGCGCTCGACCGACCAGGACGGGAAGCGGAAGGCGTGGCCGGTGGGCAGGAAGACCTCCAGCCCGTTGGGTTGGATGCCCACCAGCGAACCCCACCGCCGTGTCGGCGCCCGGAAGGCCCGTAGCGGCCGGCCGGCGAAGTCGGCGAGGACATTGCGCGCCACCAGGGCGTCGCCGCGGTTACGGGCGGAGCTGCGCAAGGGATCGGTCGCCGCGACGTCGCCGACCGCGAACACACCCCGGTGGCCGGGGACGCGCAGCTCCGGGGTGACGCGCACGAACCCACGCTCATCGAGCAATTCCGCCGGCAGCCAGCCGGTGTTGGGCCGCACCCGCCCGATCGCCCACAGCACCGCGTCGGCGTCGGCCGGGGGTTGCCCGGTGCTCCAGTGGACGGGCCCGCTGGTGAGTTCGTCGCCGGCGAACCCGTCGGCCACCACCGCGCGGTGTCCGGGATGCACGCCGACGCCCAGCCGAGTCAGCCGGTCGCGGATGCGCTGCCATATCCGTGGATGGTGCCCCTCGAGAGCCGACTCGCCGGGGAAGTACAGGTCGATCCGCTTGTCCGGCCACGTGGTTGCCATGTTGAGGGCGCTGCTGACCGCCGCCGCCCCGCCACCCACCACGACCACCGATGCGGCGGCGGCCAGCCGGTCGTGCGCGGAGCGCAGTCCCGCGCCGATGTCGTCGGCCGACTGCAACGTCGGCTGGCGCCAAAATCCGTTGCTGACTCCGGTCGAGATGATCAGCGCGTCGTACGCCTCGGTGAGGGTCGCGCCGTCCTCGGTTCGGCCGAAGACGGTGTGGGCGGCCAGGTCCAGTCCGGTCAGCGTGGCCTGCACGGTGCGAACGCCGTCGAGGCGGCGGAACCGGTCGAACGGGATCCAGTAATCGCGGGCCCAGTCGTGCGGGCGCGAGAGCCGGACGCCGAGCTCCTGGCCGCTCACCAGCGCGGGTTTGGCCGAGATGCCGACGACGTCGGCATGGCGGGACAGCCGAATCGCCGCGAGGACGCCCGCGTCCCCGAGCCCGGCGACGATGACACGCTTACGGTTCATCCCCGCTATCCTGCCCTGCATGGTCGGCGGTCTGGGGGAGTCCCCGGTTGTTCCGCGCCCACGGCTGGGCCGCGCGCTGCGGGCCGCGGTGCGTGCGTCGGCGCCTCGACCCGCCGCGGCCCGGCGCGCCGCCGCCGACTTCGACAAGGGCTTGATTTCGGCGGTCATCGCCGAAATCCGGTGGTCGTTCACCGCGCCGCGCACCTGGCTGATGGGTGTGGTGGCCAACGTGATCTTCGCCGCCGGCTGGTTGCTGGTGCAGCCGCTAACTCTCGGCCGTCACCACGATTGGGTGATCCTGGTGGGCACCTACTTCTCCTCGTGGGTCCTGGCCGATGTCACCACCACCAATTTCTTGGGCGCCGACCATTACCGGATCATTCGGGGCTTATCGGGCGGGGTCGCGTTCTGGAGGATTCTGCTGATCAAGAACCTCGCCCTGCTCGCGATCGTCGGGCTGCCCACCCTGGCCGCCGCGGTTGCGTTGACGCTGTGGTTGGAAACGCCTGGGCGGCTGGGCATTACGATCCCCACCGTCGCGGTGCCCATCGTGTCCTGGCTAGGTGTCGGCAACCTCATCTCGGTGCTGCACCCGGTCAGCACCGAGCCGCTGATCCGGCGCTGGCGCCAACGCGGCGATTTGCGCCGCACCCTCAGTTGGGTGCTGGCCCTGACACTGCCCTATGCGCTGTACTACGTGGCCGATCCGATGAACGGCGTGGAGCACCGCGTGTTGTGGAAGCAGGCGCCCGCCCTGATCTGGCCGGTGTTCGGGCGTGAAACGAAAAGCTTTGTCCACCTTGCCATCGCCGTCACCGTGTGGATCGTCGGTAGCGTCGCCGCGGTGTATTGGGTGCGCAGGCGCGGGTTGCAGATCCGCTAGGACACCTGGGGTTTGATCTCTTCGATCACCCACTGCGCGTAATCGAGGTATTCGTCCACGCCTCCGACGGCCGGGACGGGAACCGCGGTCACGGTCACGCCCTGCTCGGCGAGCCAGTTCAACCGGTCAACGATGTGTGCGGCGCTCATGCCCGGCCGGTCGGTCGCGCGGCGCGCGACGTGTCCTTCGCCGACCCGGTTGGTGCCCAGCCCGTGCATCACCTCGAATTGCCGTCCGTCGTAAGCGCTTTGAGACTTGATGTAGTCGAGCTTCTGAGCGATCTGTTCGGGTGGCGTGAGAAACGGCCACCACCCGGAGCCGAAAGTGGCCGCCCGGCGCAGCGCGGCGTCCGCGTCACCGCCGATCCAGATCGGAAGATGGGGCTTCTGAACGGGTTTCGGCTCGAAGGCAATGTCGGCGAACGACACGTATCGACCTTCGAATCGCGGCGTGTCGCTGGTCCACAATTCGACGATGGCCGCCAGGTATTCGTCGGCGATGCGGCCCCGCTCCCCGAAGGGCACCGAGAGCAGTTCGAACTCGCGGGCCAGCCACCCGACTCCGAACGTCACCATCATCCGGCCCCCGCTCATCCAGTCCGCGGTGGCCAGCGCTTTGGCCAGCACGATGGGGTGCTGCAGAGGCAAGATGGTGACGCACGAGTTGATGGCCACCTGCTCGGTGGCGCCGGCGATGAAGGCCTGCGCGGTCGTCGAGTGTAGATAGTGCGGCCCGGACAACTCGACGTGATCGGTGGGAATGACGAAATGCTCGGGCACCGCGATCATGTCGTAGCCCCACCGGTCGGCGCATTGCATCATGCGGCGCTGTTCTGGCCCGCTGACGGCGGCCTCCCAGGGCTGCGTAATCGCCTTGAGGCGCAGCAGGTGCGGAACGGGGAAGGCGAATTTCACGGGCGTCCCAGCCAGCGGTCCATGTCCTCCAATCTAGGGGGCGGTGTTGCTAACCTGGCAACATGGACTCCGAAACGGACCCTGCCAGCCAAAAGCTGACCAACGCGACCCTCGCCGCCACCAGTTGGGCGCTGCTGGGCATGATGTCGTACGAAGAGGAAGTCTCGGGCTACGACCTCAAGAAGTGGATCGACTGGAGCGTCGACCTCTATTACTGGAGTCCCTCGTACAGCCAGATCTACACCGAGTTGAAGAAGCTGGAGTCGCTGGGATTGGTGACATCGCGTGTCGAACGCGACGAGGGTACCCGCAGCCGCCGGCTCTACAAGGTCACGCCGGCAGGCATGGACGCCGTCACCGCGTGGACCAACGACGCGCCCGTCGACCCCCCGGTGCTCAAACACTCTGTGCTGCTGCGGGTTACGTTCGGCCACCTGAGTAACCCGGCTAAGCTCAAAGAATTGCTGCAGGAGCACGTGGCGTACGCCGAATCAAGGCACCGCAAGGCCGTCGAGGACGCCGAGGGAGCGGAGGCGGAGCCCGCGTGGGCGTACTCGGTGCTCGCGCTGCGCTGGGCGGCCAAGTACTACGCCGCCGAACGCGAGTTCGCGCTGGAGATGATCAAGGAGATCGACGAGGCCGACGCGGTCCTGCAGAAGGCCGCGAAGGGTGGTTTGGGCAAGCCACGCCCGACGCCGGGGTATTGGCGTGAGGTCGAAAAGCAAGTTCAGGCCAAGCGCGAAGCGGATTAGTGCTGACGGTGGCGACCGGTTAGTCCCCCCACGAAATCCCTTGCATCACTTGCGTTTCAGTGGCCCCTGGCCGCCGCTTCTTGTCGGTGGCTACGGCTAGTTTCGGGGTATGGGTTCGAGCGATCAGCAGGATGTCGATGCGGTGTTCGACGCGCTCGATGCCGCCTGGGATCGAGCCTGCGCGCTGAACTTCGACGCGCTCAGCCCGCAGCAGCAGCTGGCGGTGTTGCGGCGCTGCGAAAAGCAGCGCCGGCGCATCCCGGCCGTCGAGCATCCGCTGATCAATTCCCTTGTCCGCCAAGCACCGTCGGTGGAGCTGGGCGGCACAGTGGTCCATGCCCTCGCCGAGGCGACACTGATCAGCCGCACCGAAGCCTCCCGTCGCATCAAAGAGGCGCGCGATCTGGGCCCGCGACACGGCCTGACCGGCGAACCGCTGGACCCAGTGCTGGCCGCCACCGCGGCCGCCCAACGCGAAGGCACGCTGGGCGCAGGTCAGGTCGCGGTGATTCGTAAGTTTCACCGCGCCCTGCCCGGCTGGGTGGACACGGCGACCCGCGAGCAGGCCGAGGCCAAACTCGCCATGGAGGGAACCCGGTATCGGCCCGAGCAGCTCGGAAAGCTGGCCGATGTCCTGGCCGATTGCCTCAACCCAGATGGCACCTTCACCGACGAGGACCGGGCTCGGCAGCGGGGCGTGACGCTGGGCAAGCAGCAAGCCGACGGCATGTCGGCGTTGCGCGGCTGGCTCACCCCCGAGGCGCGCGCCACGTTCGAAGCCGTCTTGGCCAAACTCGCCGCCCCGGGCATGTGCAATCCCCTCGACGACACCCCATGCGTCGACGGCGCGCCCACCCAAGAGGCCATCGAGCGTGATCCGCGATCGGCGGCCCAGCGCAACCACGACGGGCTGCTGGCTGCCCTGCGCGCCATGCTGGCCTCCGGAGAGTTGGGGCAGCACAACGGGTTACCGGCGTCCATCGTCGTGACCACGACGCTGGCCGAGCTGGAATCCGCCGCGGGGCGCGGGTTGACCGGTGGAGGCGCCATCCTGCCGATGAGCGACGTGATCCGCCTGGCCCGTCACGCCCATCATTACTTGGCGATCTTCGACAAAGGCAAGGCGCTGTCGCTCTATCACACCAAACGCCTGGCCTCACCTGGGCAGCGAATCGTGTTGTACGCCAAGGACCGCGGGTGCAGCTCCCCGGGCTGCACCGTGCCCGGCTACTACTGCGAAGTTCACCACGTCACCGACTACGCCAAGTGCCACACCACCGACGTCAACGACCTCACCTTCGCCTGCGGACCCCACCACCGCCTGCTACGCCCCGGCGGCTGGACCACCCGCAAAAACGCCCAAGGCGATACAGAGTGGAAGCCACCACCCGAGCTCGAACGCGGACAACCCCGCACCAACACCTTTCATCACCCCGAGAAGCTGCTGCGCGACGGAGACGACGAAGACGGCTAGTGCTGATGGCGGCGACCCGCCGCGCTCGCCGCATCCCGCGCCGCGATGTAGCCGTACACCAGCCCCTGCGCGATCGTCGCTCCCGCGCCCGGATACGTCGTCCCGAACGCGTTGGCGGCGGTGTTGCCGATCGCGTACAGCCCGCCGATCGCGCGGCCGTCTTCGCGCAGCACCCGCGCACGCTCGTCCGTCTTCAGCCCGCCGCAGGTGCCCAGATCGGACAGCACCATTTTCACCGCGTAGAACGGGCCGTTGACCAACGGGCGCAGGTTGGGGTTGGGCTTGATGGTCGGGTCACCGTAATAGCGATCGTAGGCGCTGCGGCCCCGGCCGAAGTCGGGATCCTCACCGGCAGCGGCGTTTTGATTGAAGCGTGTCATCGTCGCAAAAAACTCCGACACGTCCACGCCGATTCGTGCGCCCAGATCGGTCAAACTGTCGGCCCGCACCGCGATCCCGGCGTCATACCACGTCTGCGGGATGCGCATCCGCGGAAAGAGTTCGGCGCCAAAGACATAACTGTTGCGGTACTGCTGGTCGAAGATGATCCACATCGCCTCGACCGGGCTGCCGGCCCGCTCCAGCTCGAGCAACCGCTGACCGAAGGACATGTAATCCGCCGCTTCGTTGGCGAACCGGCGGCCGTTCTGATCCACGATCAGACAGCCCGGCAGTGACCGCTCGGCCAACATCACCGCCGGCGCCTTGCCGGGCAGCGGCGCGACGGCGGGGAACCACCACGCCTGATCCATCAGGTCGATGTCTGCGCCGATTTCCTGGCCCGCTCGGATTCCGTCGCCGGTGTTGGCGGCGGCACCGAGACTGAGGTTGGCGCCCAACGATTCCGACTGGAATTTCCACCGCATGTCCATGCGGTGGTCGAAACCACCGGTCGCCAGCACCACGCCCCGCCGCGCGGTGATCGTCACCTCGCGGCCGTCGTGCTCGACGACGGCGCCGGTCACGCGGTCGCCATCGCCGGCGAGGCGCGCGAGCGTTGTGCCGGTCCACACCGGGATGCCGGCGCGCAGCACCCCGGTGAACAGCCCGGCCATCAGGCCCTGACCGCCCGCGGCGTAACGCCGGCCCACCATACGGCCGGCCAAGCCCTGCGCCAGGCGCTTGCCGTAGACCGGAATTCCCTTGCGCGGCATGCGGGCCACCAGATTCATCCACCGGTAATCGGCGCCCGTCGTCGGCATCGGGACGGTGACCTCCATCAGGCCGGGCTCCAACCTCGTGCGGTACTCGCCCAGCAGGGAGGTGTCGAACGGGCGGCACTCACAGGTTCGCCCGGCGGGGCTGCCGCCCGGCTCCTCGGGGTGGTAGTCGGAATAGTCGCGGGCCCAGAACAACCGCAGCGGCGTCGCGCGGCGCAGCATATCCACCGTCGCGGACACGTTCGCCACGAACGCCGCCGACCGTTGCGCGGGCGCCGACCCGCCGACCACCGCATCCAGGTAGGCGCCGGCGCGTTCGGCGGTGTCTCCGGCGTGCGCTTCGGCCAGCACCGGGCTGGCCGGCAGCCACAGCGCGCCGCCGGACCGGGCGGTCGAGCCGCCCACGTACGACGACTTCTCCACGATCAGCACCGACAATCCCGATTCGTGGGCCGCCAGCGCCGCGGCCATGCCGGTGCCCGAGCCGACGACGAGCAGGTCGACGCACGCGTCGGCCATAGAAAGTCCGGCGGGAATCGTCGCGCTGTGCGTCGTCACGTCCGCAACGGTAGGTCGAGGAGGGAAGCCACCGGAAGCTCCGTCCTGATGAGTGGAACAAGGGGGTCCCGCGGCGCGGTCCGGGGGAGTTAAATCGGGCTCATGACGTCGCAGACCGAGGCTGACGAAATTCGGTTCATCGAAGCGCAGGCCGCGCCGACGCGGTTCGCCCGCGGATGGCACTGCCTGGGGCTGACCAGGGATTTCGGTGACGGCAAGCCCCACGCGATCAACGCCTTCGGGCAGAAACTCGTCGTCTTCCGCAGCGGGGACGGGAACATCAGCGTGCTGGACGGATACTGCCGGCACATGGGCGGCGACCTGTCCCAGGGCGAGGTCAAGGGCAACGAGATCGCCTGCCCGTTCCACGACTGGCGCTGGGGCGGCGACGGGCGCTGCAAGCAGGTGCCGTACAGCCGGCGCGCGCCCAAACTGGCCCGCACCCGAGCGTGGATCACGCTGGAGCAGGACGGCATGTTGTTCGTGTGGAACGATCCGGAGGGTAAACCGCCACCGCCGGAGGTGACGATCCCGCGCATCGAGGGCGCCACCAGCGACCAGTGGACCGACTGGCACTGGTACACCACCGTCGTGGGAAGCAACTGCCGCGAAATCATCGACAACGTGGTGGATATGGCGCACTTCTACTACATCCACGGCGCGTTGCCCACCTACTTCAAGAACATCTTCGAGGGGCACGTCGCGACGCAATACATGAACGGCGAAGGCCGTCCGGACATGGGCGGCACCGAAGGCGCACAGATGCTGGGCAACACGTCGGTGGCGTCCTACTATGGTCCGTCCTTCATGATCGACGACCTGACGTATCACTACGAGCACGGCGACGCCAAGACGATTCTCATCAATTGCCACTATCCAATCGATGCGAATTCCTTTGTGCTGCAATACGGCATCATCGTGAAGAAGTCGGAGACGATGCCTTCGGACGAGGCGATACAGACGGCGGTCAAACTCGGCGACTACGTCAAGCTCGGTTTCGAGCAAGACGTCGAGATCTGGCGGCACAAGGCCCGCATCGACAACCCGCTGCTGGTCGAGGAAGACGGCCCCGTTTACCAGTTACGGCGCTGGTATCAGCAGTTCTACGTCGACGCCGCCGACGTGCAACCGGACATGGTGGACCGCTTCGAATTCGAGCTCGACACCACCCGGCCCTACGAGGCGTGGATGAAAGAGGTCGAGGCCAACATGGCGGCCCGGGCCTGATGACGCTGAGATCGCCCGTGCGAGCGGACAATCGGCTCGACGAGATGCCGATGGTGCCGGTGGTGTGCACTAATTGTGGTGCGCGGGTGCTGGCCCGCAAGAGCAGCTGGAATCAGACCAGCGTGCAGTGGAACGCCGATGCGACGCAACGGTGTGTCGAACGCGCCGACGCGCGCAAGATAGCCACACCGGGCAGCCGGGGCGTCTTCATCGCGTGTTCGGCGCTGAGCGCGTCGATCGTGGACGCGGTGCGCCGCGGAGATTTGGCTGTGGTCGACGAAACCCATTGCGCACCAGAGTAATTAGGATCGCCTATCCCCGCGGGATCTCATCCGTGTGACGGGGGCAGTACGAGTAGATGCTCTGGGCGACGAAGAAACCGGTGTGAAACTCGGGCAAACCGCTGCTGGCCAGCACTTCGTGCATCACCTGCAGGGGCGTATCGCCGGCGTCGAGCCGAGCGCAGACGTATTGAGCGGCTTCGATCGCGTGTCCGGCCGAAGATTGGTCGATGATGCCCTGTTCCTCCAGGGCCGCCAGAAATCTCTGGTCGGTGGTGTCGGCATGGGCGACCGGCGCCGCCGCCAGCAGGGCGACGGATGTGGCCCCCGCGGTGAGAAGCAGGCGGGCACAACGCCTATCGCAGTGACGAAAGGTCATCGGTACCGCGGTGTGATGAATACGCCCTCGGCTTCAACCGTGACGCCGTCGGCGTTTCTGAGGTGGCCGGTCGCATACGTCTTGCTACCGTCGATCCGCTCCACCCGGGCCTCGGCTCGCAGCGCGCCCAATCGGGTGGGACGCAGGTAGCGCACGGTGATGGTGCCGGTGTAGGCCGGTTTACCGGGCCGATGAGCCGTCGCACCTAACACATGATCCAAGATCAGTGCGCACATTCCACCGTGCACATGTCCGGGCGGTCCCTCGTAGCCGGCGCCGAGGTGAACGTCGGCACGCACGCCGCCCGCCTCGTCGTGCTCGATGATTAGGGGCGGGGCGATTGCGTTACGCAGCCCGACGGCCACATTTCCCCAAACGATATTTGCACCTTCGGAATTCGTGCGCACACCAAACGACCCAGGCAGCAGTCGCGTGCTCAACAACTCGACGGTTTGGTCGACCAGAGCCAGAGCACGCGCCACGGCGGCGTCGTCGGCCTCGCTGCGAATCGTGACATCGATCAGTCGTCGCACCGACTGCGTGAGCTGTTCGCGGATATCGATCATGCGAGCGCGAAGGCGCTGATCGGCGCCTCCTCGGGGTAAACGGCGGGTCCGCCCAGGTCGTAAGCGGCGTTGAGCGCGCCGATGAAGGCCGCGTCGTGCAGCGGTTCACTGGGAATGTCGAGCCTGATCCCTCTGGTTTTGAGGTCGTCGACCATCATGTCGATGGCCCGCTCGACGGTCAGGTCGTCGGAACCCTCCATGTTCTTCTTCAGCTCGTCGAAGTCGGCGAACACCTCGGCCGACCAGTGCACCAGGAAGCGCAGCTCGTCGGTGTGGTGGCGCGCGATGACGTGCTCACCGTTCTTCAGCAGCCAGTGATCGCGGTCGTCAGGGTCGCCGGTGAACACGGTGTCGAACGCCAATCCGGGCGGAATCTGTTGCTGTAGAGGGCCGTTCGCTTCGCCGCGGTGCACCATCATCTCGTTCTGCACGACGACGCCGCGGTTGTAGATCGGCGGCAGGACTCGCTTGGGAGCCCTGAGCGGCCCGTCGGGCCAGTAGGTGAAGCCACTACTGCCATCCAGCGAAAACCAGGTGATGACCTGGGCCATCTTGATCAGGTAATCCGTGAAGAGGCCGGACTTGCCCATGACGCTGGTGAGCCAGGTCGGCGCGTTCTCGTGCCGCACGCCGCGGAAGCTCGGCGAATCCAGGTGTCCCGGATCGCGATTGGCGCACGGTCCGTTGATGTTGAACAGCATCAGCTGTGGTTTGGCGTACTCGGCGTTCCAATATTCTTTGGCCAGCTCCAGGAATCGCGCGTTGTAGAAGCAGTCGTGCAGCTGAGGGTAGAGCACCGCGCCGTGATTGGCCAGGTAGCCGCGGAACGTCGGGGTCAGGAAGAGGTCCAGCGACGGCGTGAACCCCTCGGGGAAGGCGCCGCTCATGGTGGCGATCAGTTCGTCGGCGGACGCGAAGTGTTGCGCGATGATCAGCTTCCATGGCCCCTCGGTGCGCACGACGTCAAGGAGTCGTTCCCGCTGATCATCGGTGTAGACGTCCGCGATTTCTCGGGGCGGTGCGGCGGGGCGCAGGATGTCGGACAACTCTGTCCGCCGCTCGTCGGTCAGCATCGAGGTCTCCTTCGGCGTGGCGCTCGATCGGGTTGCTGTCGATCTTGGTCGGATTGGCACGGCGACGGGTCACCCATGTCCGGTGATCGGGAGGAAGTTGCAAACCGGACGTCAAAAGGGGAGCGGATGCGCGAATTTCGCCCTGAGCAGCGCGCCGATCTCGGCCAGCGCGAGGCCGGCCCGCGCCACAGTTTCCGAACGCATCAGAAAGCCGTGATACACACCGGGATAACGAGTGACGGTGGTCTGCACGCCGGCATCCCGCAACCGCTCCGCGTACCGTTCTCCCCAGTCGCGGATCGGATCGACGGAAGCGGTCGCCACGATCGCCGGTGGGAGGTGGGACAGGTCGGTGGCATACGCCGGCACGAGATAGGGATGATCGGGCGGACCGGTTCCCGCATCCGCGAGTTCGTGCATGTAATGGATGTCGTCGAGGCTCAGCATGGGCGCCGAGTCCAGCGTCGCGAGCGACGGCACCGTCATGTCTCGATCCAGGCCCGGGTACAACAACACCTGGCAGAACAATGGCGGACCGCCTCGATCACGGGCAGCCAGGGCGACGGCCGCGGCCAGCGCGCCACCCGCGCTGTCGCCGATCACCCCGATTCGGGTTGGGTCCAGCCGCAATTCGGTGGCGTTCGCGGCGACCCAGGCGGTCGCGTGGAACGCGTCGTCGAACTGTGCTGGCGGTGGGGCTTCGGGGGCGAGGCGGTATTCGACGGCGACGATGGTTGCACCGGACGCCTGGGCGAGATTGCGGGCCAGCGGCTCGAAGGAATGGTTGGACCCCAGCACCATGCCACCGCCGTGGAAATAGACCAATGCCGGCGCATCGAGGTCTCGGGTCGGCCGGTAGACGCGCACTGCGAGCTCGCCATCAGGGGCGGTGATCGCGTGGTCGGTCACCTCGGCCATGTCGGGCATCGGTGGCAGTGGCATTGATTCGAGGGAATCGCGCACCATCGCAAGGCCTCGTTGCCGCATCGGCGCGACGGGGCCTAGGGACGCCACCCTGGCAGCGGCGTCGGGGTCAAGGGGCGGCACGCTCATTCTTGTGCGGGATGGAAGCTCTTGGGTGGGATGAAAGCGGCGTTCGGTGCTCAGCGTCGGTGGCCGCTGTGCCGCAAGCACATTGGCTCGTTCGAGCATCGCATTGCCCACGAATTCGGGTTGAGTGAGCAGATAGAACCGCCCTTCGGCGGCCTGCCCGAACACCACTTCGGCGGCCGCGAGTGGATCCATGGCATCGGCCTTGATGTCGAGCATCGCCGAGCGCTGAGATTCTGCCGCGGCGCGGCCGCTCGCGTCGTCGCCGTCGACCCCGCCCGCCGACTCGAAGATGTTGGACACCACCGCGCCCGGCAGCACGGCCTGGACGTGGATGTGATGGTCGTGCCCGGCGGATTGAACCTCAAGATGCAGGCATTCGGTCAATGCCAGCACCGCGTGCTTACTCACGATGTACGGCGCCTGCAACGGAATCGACACCACCGCGCCCACCGACGACAGGTTCCACACCCACGCCTGCTCGGCGGTGGCCATCATTCTGGGCAGGAAGGCCCGCACACCGTGGAAGACGCCGCTGATGTTGATGTCGATCACGCGCTGCCAGTTGGCGAGGGGCGTGTCCCAGAGATAGCCGAATTGTTCGACGCCAGCGTTGTTCACCAGTAGCCGCACCGCACCGACGTCACGGTAGGTCATTTCTGCCAGCGCCTGCATCGCGTCGTGATCGCGAACGTCGCACACCACGTCGAGCGCCGAGCCCCCCGCGGCGCACAGCTCGTCGCGCAGCGCGGCAATGGCATCGGCGTCGACGTCGGCCAGCACCACCGTCATCCCCAACCTGCTGGCGTGTCGCGCCAGGCCGGCACCGATGCCGGCGCCGGCGCCGGTGATGACCGCGACGCCGCCGGAGAACATTTCGTGGGCGTTCACCGGTTACGACACGGCGGCACTGCGGGCGGAGTGCTCAGACAGCGGGACCGAATCGGTGGTGTCGAGAACAATATCCATCTCGGTGAACTCCAGCCCGTCGGCGCCGCGGCGCACGCCGACCTTCGCCACGCCGCTGGACACGGCAAACGGTACGAAGTTCGCGGTCTGATTGACGAAGATATAGAACCGCGCGTGGGTGATGTCACCCTCGGTACCCGTGCGGTGCACGTTGGTGGCGTGGTGGCGCAGCGGGTACGGACTTTGGTTGCGATGCTCCGACAGCCATTCCATGACGGCGCCGCGGCCGTGCAACTCGGGCGACATCAGTTCCTCGAATGGGCTTGTGCCCGAATCGCTTCGGGTCACGTAGCGCACGTTCTCGGCGTAGCGTGCCGCCAGTTCGTCGTAGTGTGCCTCGTCGTAGTGGTACCAAAAACCGGCGATGAACTCCTGCAGGTCCGACAGCGTGATGTCGTTGCTCATGGCATCAGTCAACTCCGGGTGAGGCCATGCAGACACCGGACTGCCCGGTCAGTGGAACACGGCCCGCCCAACCGGCTTACATTCTCCGATACTCATTGCCATGACCTCCGCCACTGAATCGACGGCGCCGCCCGGTTCGGCCACGCTCGATCTCGAGGAGCTGCGGGCGAACCTTGGCCAGGCCGACCCCGGCGTGCTGGTCGCAGTCCTGACTCAGCTGACCGGCGACTCCTCGGTGATCGAGAAGTTCGGGCCGAAGATTTCCCACGTCCCGGATCCCCCGGAGCGGGCCGGCGTCACCGACGACGACACGACGGAGGAATTGGTGAGCGCGCTGGTTGCCGCCCTGGCCGAAAGTCGGCGAGCGAGTGCACCGCCCGTCGATGATCCCGAACTGTTCAGGCGCTTG
Source organism: Mycobacterium sp. NGS17 (assembly GCF_059813205.1). Classification (NCBI taxonomy): domain Bacteria; kingdom Bacillati; phylum Actinomycetota; class Actinomycetes; order Mycobacteriales; family Mycobacteriaceae; genus Mycobacterium; species Mycobacterium sp. NGS17. Next base: position 180,811 of record NZ_JCALED010000005.1, read on the forward strand.
CTTCCGCTGGCGTTGGGCTCGGAGGTGGACGACGAGTTCGTTCCACTGCTGTTCGAGCAGGGCGGCTTTCGACTCGCGCGGCCGACGCTGCCGCAACGAGTGCCGATCCCCGAATCGACGAACGTGGTCATCATCGGTGCGGGGATCGCCGGCATCATCGCTGCGCTGGCGGCCGCCGAAGCCGGGGTCGACTACGAGATCATCGATCGCAACGACGAAGTCGGGGGAACATGGTTGACCACGACCTACCCCGGCATCGGGGTCGACACCCCCTCGGCGTACTACTCGTTGTCGCGCGAGGTGAATCCCGAATGGACGAGCTACTATCCGCAGGGAGCCGAGTACCAGGCCTATCTCGTTGCACTGGCCGACAAGCACGGACTGCGTGAGCACATACGATTCGGCACCGAGGTGACGGCCCTGTGGTGGGATGAGCACCGCGCCCATTGGCAGGTCCACTCGGTCGACCGCGACGGTAACCATGACGTCACTCACTCGCGGGTGGTCATCACCGCCGCTGGCTACCTCAACAGGCCGCGGTGGCCGGACCTACCGGGCCGGGAGGCGTTCGCGGGCACCAGCGTTCACTCCGCGCGGTGGGACACATCGCTAGACCTCACGGGCAAGCGGGTGGCGATCATCGGTGCCGGCTGCACGGCGGTGCAGATCGTTGACGCCTGCGTGGACCAAGTCGAGCACCTCACCGTGTTTCAGCGCCAGCCGCACTGGGTGGCGCCGCGCAGGCGACTGACCGACGACGTGCCCGAGTACCGCCGCTATCTCGGCCGTCACCTTCCGCATTACGCCAAGTGGCACAGGCTGAAGTCCTATTGGGGCACGGCGGACAACAACTATCCGGTGATCCTACGTGACCCGGAGTGGGCGGAAACGCATCTATCCATCTCGCCCGCGAACGACGTGCTTTTGCGTATGTGTCTGGACTACATCCACGCAACCTTTGGTTCGGGAACTGAGCTGGCGAAGAAGGTGACGCCGGATTTTGCCCCCTACGGCAAGCGAATCATCCGTGACCCGGGTGGTTACTACCAGGCTCTGACCCGTGAGCATGTCGAGGTGGAAGCCAGCGAGCCGGCCGCGGTCAACGCCAAAGGCATTGTCACGCAAGACGGTAGGCAGATCGATCTCGACGTGATCATCTATGCCACCGGTTATCACCTTGATTTCTTGTCCACCGTCGATATTCGCGGCCGCGGCGGGCGCAAGCTCACCGACGAGTGGGGTGACAGCCCCCGTGCCTACCGCGGCGGCACCGTGCCTGGCTTTCCCAACCTGTTCATCAACTCAGCCCCGAACTACAGTCCCGGTCACGGAGCCGGCGCCAATTTCTCGATGGAAGTGCTGTCGCACTACATCATCGAATGCCTGCAACTGATGGCGCTGCGCGGCGCGACGACGATGGAGGTCACACAACAGGCCTACGACGACTATGTGGCCGCCATCGACGAGGCCATGGCCGGCACGGTGTGGTGCCACACCCCGAATGCGCACACCTATTACCGGTCCGGCTCGGGGCGCGTCGTGGTGGCGACTCCGTACCGGCTGGTCGACCTCTGGCATGAACACCGAGCGCCGATCGAAGAGCATTTCGAGTTTCGATGACCGAATTACTCGCCGGTAGAACGGCTTTGGTGACGGGCAGTAGCCGCGGGATCGGCCGGGCGATCGCGCAGCGACTGGCCGCCGAGGGCGCCACGGTCGCGGTGACGGCGCGAAACCACACACCCTCGCAATCCACCCGGGCGGGGTTCGCTACGGTACTGCCCGGAACGATCGATGAGACGATCGCCCTGATCGAGGACGCCGGAGGCTCGGCGTTCGGGCTGGCGGTCGACCTCGAAGACGACGGCGCCCGTGCCGGTCTGATCGACCGGGTGCTCGACCGCACCGGCCGTATCGACATCCTGGTCAATAATGCGGGCTTCGCCGACTACTCGGTGATCGAAAAGATGAGTCTGGAGACATTCGACCGTACCGTGGAGCACTACCTGCGCACGCCTTTCGTCCTGACGAAAGCCGCAGTGCCCCATATGCGCAAGCAAGGCGCGGGCTGGATCGTCAACATCGGGTCGGTGACCGGGGTGGCGCCGGTGAGGCCGTACCGCGACTACAACAAGACGTCGGGCGACGTGGTCTACGGGTCCGTGAAGGCCGCGTTGCACCGCTTTACGCAGGGTGTCGCGGCGGAACTGCTCGACGCCAACATCGCGGTCAATTGTGTGGGCCCATCGACGGCGGTGCGGACACCCGGTGCGGCCCAGTTGATTCCCGACTCGTTTCCTACCGAACCCGTGGAATACCTGGCCGAGACCGTGCTGGCGATGTGTCATCTTCCTGCGGCTGAGCGCACCGGATTGGTCGCCTTCAGCCTGCACTATCCGTGGTCGCAGCGGTTGCGAGTTCGCACTCTGGACGGCAAAAGTGAGCTACCTGCGCTGCGGCCACCGACGACGGCCAATCCGCACATCCTGCCTGCGGGGGTTTAGCGGGATTCAGCTCAGCACCGGGTCGGTGATCGCGCAGAAGCTGTGGCACACCGGGTTCCGGACGATGACCTCGGGGCACTCGGGATCGAACCAGCGGTCCACGACCGCCCAGTGGATCGGATGCATCAGGTACGGGCCCATCAGCCCTTCGACGTCGGTGAATTCCTGCTCGAACACGTGGGTCCACTCCTGAATCCCGATCGCTTGCTCGACACGGCTCAGCTGCCAGGCGGTGATCGTCTTGACATACCGCGGCATTAAGCGCAGCTCGTCTTCGAAGCGCGCGATGGTGTCGGCGGCGGTGCCGGGACGCACACACAGCAGCAGTGCGCGATAGACGGTGCCGGTCGCGCCGCTGCACGAAGCCGCACCCGAATAGCAGGCGCCGTTGATGGCGGTGATCGCGGGATCCTCGAACAGGGCTGCGAAATCGGACTCGGCGGAATGCCATTGGCCTTCGGCGCCGAAGCGCAAATGCACCAGGACGTCGCCGCCGTTGCGTGTACCCGGCAGCGTCGGCTCGACGAGCTGGCATTGCGCCCCGGTGTGTGCGGCACCAGCGCGCACAGCGCTCAGGACCCGGTCGCGATCCTGCTCGACGACGTCGAGCAGCCGGGTCACGCTATACATCGCAAAGTCGATCGACGTCTGTGGCCGCCGCGGCCACACTGCGCCCCCGCGTCTCGACGAGATCGCCGATGCCTTCCCACCATGGCCCCAGAGTCGGGTCCGGCCGGCCCTGCCACGTCATCTCCCACCACGCCTGCAGGCTGGGCAGTGACCAGGTGACCGTCACGGTGTTGGCTTGATCGTCGAACCAGATCGGCGGGCTGACCAAGATGTTGCGCAGCGTCATGCCGCGGTCGCGTGCGGCCGGCGCGTACTCGTTGAGGTAGGTGTCGACGAACTCCCTGGCACAACCGGGCCGCGTGACGACACGGTCGATGACGAAAATCTCACCGTTGGCCATATGCAAAGGGTATGGCGCTGTCTTGCGTTGGACACCGGTAAGTCCCGTCCATTGGGAGGCGCCGTGTACGAACGATGTTCATGCGTACTGCTTCATGCGTACTGCAAGGCGCGCGGCGGCACGGGACGCAGAGGACGCAATGGTTGCAGGGTTGGCGCAACCCGCCGCGGGCCGTCTTCGACATTGCGCCAGATGCCCATCGCCGTCATCCGGACGGGGGCGGCCAACCGCTGATCGAACATCATGCGCTTCATCGGGCCGCACACCGAGACCGCGGCGACTGCCTCGCCCGGACTGCCGATCGGCGCTGCGATGCAACCGAATCCGGGCAGCGATTCCTCGCGTTCGAAGGCGACGCCGTGCGCGCGCACCCGGGACAACTCGACGGCCAGCTGCGAGCCGGTGGCGATCGAATACTTCGTTCTGCGCACCCGCAGATCCACCGGGGCATCCTCGTCACGGTAAGCCAGGATCGCCTTGCCGACGGCGGTGCAGTGCGCGGGCTGACGGCTGCCCACCCGCGTGGGTATCGGCGCCAGCGGCGAGTCGCCGACCTTGTCGAGGTAGACCACGTCGGGCCCGTCCAGAACCGCGAGGTGCACGACGAGCCCTGTGGCGCGGTGCAATTCGCCCAGCAGGGGACCGGCGGCGCGCACCAGGCGGTCCTGATGCACCGCCAGCGAGCCCAGCTCGACCAGTCGCATGCCCAACTCGTAGTCGCGGCCGCTGCGGCGCAGCCAGCGCAGCTGCACCAGGCGCTCGAGCATCCGGTGCGCCGACGAGCGCGGCAACCCGGTGCGCCGGACGATCTGGGCCAGGGTCAGCCGGCCGGGGCCCTCGAAGGCATCCAGGACGAGCGAGATGCGGTCGATGACCGCCGTGGGTGTGGCTGATTCCGCGGTCACTGGCATCCGGCCCTCCTGGCTAGAGCTATCTGGCTGGCATATTCCTATTAGGAATATCTGTTGTACCACACCGCTGTGGCCGCTGTCACATGGCGCGCAGACCGATATTGCCCAGCAGACACAAAAGCACCCGACACGCCGGGCGCACGGGTGCTTTTGTGTCTGCTGGCGGGGTCGGCGAGTCAGCCCTTGGCCGCGGAGCGGCCGGCGCGGCGGCCGTAGAAGCTGCCGTCACCCAGCGAGACGCCGCTGGCATAACCCCACGCGGCCAGGCCTGCGGTGCACCGCCCGGCGGCGAAGAGTCCCGGAATGGGTGCGCCGCTGACGTGCAGCACCTCGGCGTCCAGGGTGGTGGCCAGGCCGCCCAGGGTGAATCCGCCGGTGTTCTCCCGCAGGTCGACGGCGCCGATGGGGGAGCCGATCGGCTTGATCCACTCCGGCTTCTTGTGCAGCAGCGGATCCTCGCCGCGCGCGGCGCCCTCGTTGTAGGCGGCGACGGTCGCCTGCAGCGAGCCGATCGGCAGCCCCATATCCCGTTCCAGGTCGGCAACGGTATCGGCCACCCAGGTCGCGGGGCGCAGCATGAACTTCGGCGACCACGAGGCCATCGCCTCCTCCTGCGCGTCGCCGTCGATGATCAGATAGGCGACGTTGTCCTGCTGGTAGAGGGTGAGCTGCCCGATCCGGCCCGGGTAGGTGTCCTCGGCGACGTAGCGCTGACCGCGGCCGTTGACCAGGATGCCGCGCACCAGCTGCTGTGGGTCGATGAAGATCGCGACCTCGGTGGCGTCCATGTGGGCCAGGTCGGCGCCCAGGGCCTGCGCCATCCGGATCGCCTGCCCGTCGTGCTGCTCGATCGACGCGGCGGGCCGGCCGGCGATCCGCGGTGCGTAGCGCGCGACCATCGCGTCGTTGTAGGCGAAGCTCCCGGTCGCAAGCACCACCCCGGTGCGCGCCCGGATGCTCATCTCGGTGCCGTACCGGCGGGCGCGGATGCCGACCACCCGGCCGTCGGATTCGGTGATCAGCCGCGACACCCGCACGTCGTAGCGCGCCCGCACGCCGGCCGCGGTGGCGGTTTCCACCAGGGGCTTCATCAGCATGTAGCCGGCGCTGGCCTCGCCCTGCTTCTTGTTCTGCATCTGCGGCACGTGCCCACGCGGCGCGGGGGAGGCAATGGTGTTGAACGGGAAGGAGTTTTCGCCTCCGCTGTACATCAGCCCCTGGTCGCCCATCGGCTCCCAGCCGGGTTCGGAGAAGAACTCCGCCTTGAACGGCACACCGCAGCCGACCAGCCATTCGAAGTGGGCGACGCTGCCGGCGCAGTAGTCGGCGATCCTGTCCTCGTCGGCGCCGGGGCCCATCGCGACATTGAGGAAGGCCGCCATGTTGTCGACGGAATCGGTGAAGCCACAGGCATTTTGGATCGGTGTGCCGCCGCCGAGATAGATGAAGCCGCCGGCCATCGATGCGGCGCCGCCCCAGGAGCCGGTGCGCTCCAGCACCAAGACGTCGGCGCCGGACCGGGCCGCCTCGACGGCCGCCGCCGCCCCGGCGATGCCGTACCCGGCGATGACGACGTCGGCCTCGTCATCCCACGAGGTGATCGACGACGCGGGGACCGGCGTCACGTCCGATTCGGTCACATCCGCATCGCTGCCGGCATTTCGCCGACCCACTGGTGGCCCCAGTAGCTGTCGGCGGTGATTTCCTCTGCGGTGTAATAGGTTTCGTTGACCCGCATGCCGTCGGTGCCGAATTCGATATCCCAGTCACCGGGTGCACGGACGTAGAACGACACCATCTTGTCGTTGGTGTGGCGCCCGAGGGTGGACGACAGCTGGAATCCCTCGGCGTTGACCCGGTCGAGCGCCTGCCCCACCGCGTCCAGGGTGTCGACCTCCACCATGATGTGGACCAGGCGCGGGTCGCGCTGGTGTGCGGCCGGGACGATCGCCAGGCTGTGGTGGCGCTCGTTGATACCCAGGAACCGGACCCGCACCGGGCCGAACTCTTTGGGCAGCGGCACCCGGAACGCCCCGCGGGCGCGGAACCCGAGGACCTCGGTGTAGAAGTCGAACAGGCCGCCTGCGTCGGTCGCCGGTACCACCACGTGGCCCATGCCCTGGTCGCCGGTGACGAATCTTGCGCCGAACGGCGTGACGACCGGGCTGTGGTCGAGCACCGCGCCGTGGAACACCTCCAGCGTGGTGCCGGCGGGGTCCTCGAAGGTGATCACCTCTTCGACGCGGCGCGCCTCGGCATCGTCGGCGGACAACTGTTTGTACGCCACACCGGCGCCGTCGAGGGCTGCCTGCACGCGCAGCAGCGCCGGGTGGTCGCGCACTTCCCAGCCGACGGTCAGCACCCGGTCGGTCTCACCGGGCACCACGATGAGCCGGGCCGCCCGCTCGTCCATCCGCAGATACAGCGCCGACGGATCGGGCCCCTTGCCCTCCGCGAAACCGAGCACCCCGAAGGCGAACTGCCTCCAGCGGTCGATGTCGTTGGTCGAAATGGTGATGTAGCCCAGGCTTTTCAGGTCGCTCACGGATGGGCCTCCTGCTCAGATCAGGGCCCGCAGCGGGCCCTCGGGCGGATCGATGCCGATCGAACTCAGCGCCGACGCGTGATACGTGGTGCCGGGGACATGGATGGCATGCATCTGCCCGACGTGCACATCACGCCAATAGCGTTGCAGCGGTTTGTCCATGCGCGCGGCATTACCGCCCGAGCGGGCGAAGATCTCGTCGACCGCGGACACCGCACGCCACACCGCGCGCACCTGCGTTCGGCGCCCGGCCGCCCGGTCGGCGAACGACACCTCCTTGCCGGCCGCGACCATGTCGTAGATGCGGTCGGCATTGGCCAGCAGCTCCTGGCGCGCCGCGTTGATGTCGGCGGCCGCCTCGCCGATCGCGTGCATGACGTAGGGGTCGTCCTTGATCGCGGTCCCGGTGGCGCCGACGCGCTCACGCTGATAGTCCAGATGCGCGGCCAGCGCCCCTTCGGCGATGCCGATGGTCGCCGCGGAGATGCCCAGCGGGAACATCGTCGACCACGGCATCAGGTACAGCGGCTCGGTCATGCCGGCCTCGCGCTGGGCGGTGCCGTCCATCACCTTGGTCGCGTCCATGGTCCGGTAGCTGGGCACGAACGCGTCCTTGACGATGACGTCCTTGGAGCCGGTTCCACGCAGCCCCACCACATTCCACGAGTCGTCGACGATCTCGTAGTCATTGCGCGGCAGAATCATGTGCAGCATCTGCGGCGGCATCACCGGGATGCCCTTCTCGTCGCCGAGCATGGCGCCCAGGATGATCCAGTCGCAGTGGTCGGTGCCCGAACTGAACTGCCAGCGGCCGTTGAACAGATACCCGCCGTCGACGGGTTTGGCCACACCCTGCGGCGCATACGGCGACGCCATCCAGGTGTCGACGTCGTCGGCCCAGATTTCGGCGGCAACCTTGGGGTCGGCGTAAGCCAACTGGTAAGGGTGCACGCCGACGACGCCGACGATCCAGCCGGCCGCCGGATCCAGTGCCGCGGTGGCCATCGTCGTCTCGGCGAACTCACGCGGGTGGACCTCGAAGCCCTGGTACTGCTTGGTCTGCAGCAGCCGGATCAGGCCGGCGCCCTTCATCATCTTGACGGTGTCGTCGGTGAGCCGGCCGATGCGCTCGGCTTCCGCGGCTTGGTCGCGCAACTGGTCGGCCATGGCCACAACCTGATCGAGTACCCGGTCGCTCATATCGTCGTCCTTAAGTGTCATGGCCCTAACGTGTGTGGGCCTAGTAATGGTCTACCGCAGTCCCGCGCCGTCCCAAAGGAAATCCCGATGAGCGGACACCCGGCATTGAAGAATCCGACGTGAACATAGGCTCCGGCCGGCCGGTGGCCGGGAAATCTCCTGCGAACCGTCCGGTGACCGGGAAGGGCAACGGTCCGCCGCGCGTCAGGCCCTACGGTGACTGCTTGTGAACGATGCCGGCCAACAGTCCCTCGATGTCGTCGTGGTCGGCGCGGGGTTCGCCGGCCTGTACGCCTTGCACAAGTTGCGCAGCCAAGGCCTCTCGGTCCGGGTGCTGGAGGCGGCGCCCGAGCTGGGTGGCACCTGGTACTACAACCGGTATCCCGGCGCGCGCTGCGACGTCGAGAGCGTCGACTACTGCTACTCGTTCTCCGAGGAACTCCAGCAAGAGTGGCGCTGGACGGAGAAGTACGCGACCCAATCCGAGATCCTCGAATACCTGAAGTGGGTCGCCGACAAACTCGACCTGTGCCGCGACATCGCATTCGACACCCGCGTGCTCTCCGCCGTGCTGGACGAGTCGACATTGCGCTGGACGGTCACCACCGACACCGGGCTTGTGTTCTCGGCACGATTCTGTCTGATGGCTACGGGGCCCCTGTCCGCCGCTATGACGCCGAATTTCCCTGGGTTGGATACTTTTGCGGGCGAGATCCACCACACCGCGCACTGGCCACGCGAGCCCGTCGACTTCACCGGCAAGCGGGTGGCAGTCATCGGCACGGGATCCTCGGGCATTCAATCGATTCCGATCATCGCCGAACAGGCGGCGCACCTGTACGTCTTCCAGCGCACCCCCAACTACAGCGTCCCGGCGGGCAACAAGCCCTTGACCGCCGACGAGCTCGACGAGATCAAGGCCGGTTATGCGCAGCGCCGCGCGTTGTCGTGGCGCAGCGGCGGGGGTTCACCGCACCTCACCGCCCCGAAGCCGACGATGCAATTCAGCGCCGACGAGCGTCGCGCGGCGTTCGAAAAGCGTTGGCAGCTCGGCGGTGTGCTGTTCTCCAAGACGTTCCCCGACCAGATGACCGATTTGGAGGCCAACGACGAGGCCCGCAGGTTCTACGAGGAGAAGGTCCGGGCCGTCATCGACGATCCTGCCGTCGCCGACCTGCTGATCCCCACCGACCATCCGATCGGAACCAAGCGAATCTGCACCGACAGCAACTACTTTCAGACGTTCAACCGGCCCAACGTGTCGCTTATCAGTGTCCGCAACACACCGATCGAATCGATCGATGCCGCGGGCATCAACACAGACGAGGCGCACTACGACCTCGACATGATCGTGCTGGCAACCGGTTTCGATGCGATGACCGGGGCGCTGGACAGCATCGACATCGTGGGACGCGGCGACGCGACGCTACACGAGGACTGGGCGCACGGACCGCGCACCTATCTGGGATTGGGCGTCGACGGTTTTCCCAACCTGTTCTTGATCTCGGGCCCGGGAGCGCCCGCCGTGCTGGCGAACATGGTGCTGCACGCGGAGGCTCAGGTGAACTGGATCGCGGAAGCCATCGCCTACCTCGACCAACACGGTTACGCCGCGCTGGAAGCCACCGTCGACAGCGTGGACGGCTGGGGTGCCGAATGCGCCCGCCGGGCCGAGGCGACGCTGTTCACCAAGGCGAACTCCTGGTACATGGGGGCGAACGTGCCCGGAAAGCCAAGGGGCTTCATGTTGTTCGTCGGGGGGTTCGCCACCTACAACGACATCTGCGCCGAGGTCGCCGGCGCAGGCTACCGCGGCTTCGATTTGATCGAACGATGACGGGATCACTCGACAAGGTCGTCGTGGTCACCGGCGCCGCCAAAGGCACCGGGCGGGTGCACTGTCAGCGCTTCGCCGACGAAGGCGCCGACGTGATCGCTCTCGACGCCGACACCGCGGCCGACGAGTTGCGCGACACCGCAAGGGGAGTCGAGGACTGCGGTCGACGGTGTGTGACCGGCTTGGCCGACGTCAGCGACCTCGCGGCGGTGACCGCCGCCATCGACACCGGCGTAGCCGAGTTGGGCCGCCTCGACATCGTGGTCGCGAACGCCGGAGTCCACCTGCCCGGCGCGCCATCCTGGGAACTCGACCCACAGGTCTGGCAGCGAACGCTCGACATCAACCTCACCGGCGTCTGGCATACGATCCGGGCGAGCGTGCCGCACATGGGTGCCGACGGTGGCTCCGTTGTCATCATCAGCTCCACCAGCGGCATTCGTGGTACGGCGAATACCGCCCACTACACCGCCAGCAAGCACGCGGTGGTCGGTTTGGCCCGCACGCTGGCCAAGGAGCTAGGGCCGCGCGGCATCCGGGTCAACACCGTGCATCCCGGCGCGGTCGCCACCCCGATGGTGCTGAACGAGGCCACTTTTCGGCGTCTGCGACCGGACCTGGACAACCCGACAGCTGCCGACGCGGCCGAGGTCCTGCAGGCACGGAACCTGCTTCCGGTTCCCTGGGTCGAGCCCGTCGACATCGCCAATGCCGTGCTGTTTCTGGCCTCGGATGCGGCCCGCTACATCACCGGCACCCAGCTCGTCGTCGACGCCGGTCTGACGCAGAAGACGACATGACCGGACGGCTCCACAACAAGGTCGCCCTGATCACCGGTGCGGCCCGCGGGATCGGTCGCGCGCAAGCGGTGCGGTTCGCGCGGGAGGGCGCGGACATTGTCGCGCTCGACGTGTGCGGCCCGGTCGACACGGTGACCATCCCACCCAGCACCCCGGCCGACCTCGACACCACCGCGTCGCTGGTGAGCGAGGCGGGCGGGCGGGTGCACGCCGAAATCGTCGACGTGCGTGACCTTTCCGGTCTGCAGGCGGCCGCCGATCGCGGCGTCCAGCGGTTCGGCGGCCTGGACGTGGTCTGTGCGACCGCGGGAATCACGTCGCGCGGCATGGCGGTCGGCCTCGACGAGAACGCCTGGCGCACCATGCTCGACGTCAACCTCACCGGCGTGTGGCATACCTGCCGCGCCACGGCCCCACACCTGATCGCGCGCGGGGCGGGGTCGATGATCCTGACGAGTTCGATCGCGGGGCTGCGCGGTCTGGTCGGCGTCGCGCATTACACCGCCGCCAAGCACGGCGTGATCGGCTTGATGCGCTCGCTGGCGAATGAGCTTGCACCGCATGGCGTTCGGGTCAACTGCGTCAACCCGACCAACGTCGACACACCGATGATCCAGAATGACCTTGTCAGTAGCGCGTTCCGGCCCGACCTGGACCGCCCGCCCACGCGCGAGGAATTCGCCGAAGCCGCGCGCTCGATGAACATGCTCGCGGTGCCGTGGGTGGACGCGGAGGACGTGGCCAACGCGGCGCTGTTCCTGGCCTCCGACGAGGCGCGCTACGTCACCGCGATCGTCCTGCCCGTCGACGCCGGGGCCACGCAGCGATAGAGGAGCGCCGCGCTCGCGATCGCCGCCGGTTAGCTGCGCGATAGGAACGCCAGCACGGTGCTTTCGAACGCGTCCTTGGCCTCGATCATCGCCCAGTGCCCCGAGTTGGGGAAGACGTGCAGTTCCGCGTTGGGGATGGTGCGCATCGGGATCAGCGCCATGTCCGGCGGACTCACCCTGTCGTCGCGGCCCCACGTCAGCAGGGTGGGAGCGGTGAGCTTGTGCATGGTGGCCCACGGCAGTGGCCGATCGGAGGCGTTCATCGCGGCGTTCATGCCGGCGAACGCCGCCTTGCCGTACATGCGCCGCGCCGCGGCCAGGGTTTCGGGATCGGTGGCCAGCTGCCAGCGTTCCTCGATCAGCTGTTCGGTGACCAGGGCCTGGTCGTAGACCATCGACTTGAGCCAGTCGACCAGGCGTTGCCGCGTGGGGTCCTCGACGAACTCCTGCAGCAGCCGAATGCCTTCGCTGGGACTGGGACTGAAGATGTTGGTGCCGATGCCGCCGATGGTCACCAACCGATCGACGCGCGCCGGATTATGGGTCGCGAAGTTGATCCCGACGCCGCCGCCCATCGAGTTGCCGACGATATGCACCTTCTCGACGCCCAGCGCGTCGAGGAAGGGCGTCACCGTGCCGAACGCGGTGACCATCGGATGGCCGCCGAAGTCGTCGCTCACGCCGAAACCGGGGAATTCCAGGATCAGGCATCGATAGTGGGCGCCGAAGGCGGGCAGCACGCCGCGGAAGTTGCGCCAGCCCGTGACACCGGGACCGGATCCGTGCAGGAAAAGCAGCACCGGAGCGGACGCCGGCCCGCCGCTGTCGTAGTAGCGCAAAGCGCCCTTTTCCGTACTGATTTCACGCAGATCCTGCGCCGTGATCATCGTCGATTCAGAAGTGTCTGCCACGGATGTCACCCTGCCATGCCGCGGCCGCGACGGCGGACCGGGTTCCGCTGACTGGGCCGCCTAGCGCGGATCGTGAGCGCGCTCGCCGCAATTTCAACAGCTCTTTGAGTGCGGCGGGGAAAGCGTCGGCGAGGTCCCACAGGTCGGGTACGAGATCGGGGCAGGAGATGATGCCGACGCCAAGCCGGCCGTTGAGCGACATCACGGTGATGTTGAGCGCGGCGCCGGCAATGATCGGGCCGAGCGGATACATCGCGTCGAGCCGGCACCCCAGGAAGTAGAGCTGTTCTTGTGGGCCGGGGACGTTGGACAGCACCAGACTGTGTGGCGGCTTGTCGGGCAGAGGCAGGCGCGGTAGCAGCTTCCTGGCCGCGCCGAACATGGCCTGGCCGGCCACTTGCGTCCAGTCGTGCAGCAGGGTCGGGCCCAGCGCCGCGGAGTGGTCCTTGGCCGCCGCGTTTCCGGCGGCGATGCTCGCCAACCGTTCCACGGGGTCTTCGATGTGGGTTTCGAGCCGGCAGAGCATCCAGGTCATCTGGTTGCGGCCCGCCCGGGTCGATTGGTCGCGGACGGACACGGGCACGCTGGCGACCAGGGGGAGCTCCGACAGCGCGTCGCGGTCCTGCAGATACTGCCGCAGCGCCCCCGCGCACATCGCCGTCACGACGTCGTTGACCGTCACCCCGAACCGGCGCTTGACGGTCTTCACGTCCTCGAGGTCCACGCTGGTCAGGGCGATGTTGCGGCGCCGGGTGAACGTGCCGTTGAACGCCGTCTGGGGTGCGGCGAACGGTGCCGCCATCGTCTGCCCACCGCCGCGCGCACGCAACACGGTTTGCGCCAGGGTCAGCGCCGTCGACGGCACGACTCTGGCCAGACGCCAGGGCCGCAGTGCCGCGCCGATCAGCCCGGTGGCGGCGATCAGCAGCGGATTCGCCGCGCCGATGCGCTCGGCCGGTTTCGGTGGGGCGGCGTCGGGCGTGGCGCTGCACAACTGCGCCAGCAGGTTGGCTCCACCCACGCCGTCGACCACCGCGTGGTGGATCTTGAGGACGACGGCCAGCGCGTCGCTACCGTGCAGGCCCTCTATCACCCACATCTCCCACAGCGGACGATCCCGATCAAGCGAAAGGCCGGCGACGTGGCCGCAGATGTCCGCTAATTCTTTGGGCCCTCCGGGCAAGGGCAGGGCGACGCGGTGCAGGTGGCGAGACAGGTCGAAACGATCGTCGTCCACCCACACCGGATGATCGAAGTTCAATTGGTTGTCGGCCAGCTTGAGGCGGAATTCGGGCACCGCGTCCAGCCACACCGACAGCGCCTTCTGGAAGCGTTCGAACGTGTAGCCCCCTGGCATCGTAGTCGGGTCCATCTCCAAGACGCAGCAAACATTCAAAGGTTGCGTCGGCGATTCCAGATATAAGAAGAACGCGTCTAATCCACTAAGTCGTTGCATACTGCTCGTCTCTGTTGCGCGGCCATGACCGCTGGTCACGTGACCGGCGGTCACCCCGGAGCTCCCGCGGGGACACGCCATCAGGGCGACCGCAATCTTTGGTGTGACTCTTATCTGTAGCCGTTCGGGCCGTTTCGGCAAACATTCCGCCGGTGCATCGCCAAGATCGCCGCCCCGCGGCCGCGGAGCGCCGGGGCGCTCGCCGTCATCGCCTCGTTCCGGGATTCCCGCGGGCCATCGCCGAGTCCGGTGCCGCCCAGTCTGTCGAAACCTTGCGGTGCTTGATCAGCCAGGTTTCATCCTCGGGTACCAGGATGTCGCGGTAACGGCCGTAGTGGTCGAGCCCGATGTGGGTGACTACGGTGAAATAGGAATCGACCCGGGCCCGCCCGGGCGCCACCTCGACGAATAACACGTTCGTGACGTTATGCCGCACAAGGGGTTTCACGTCGGCTGCTACGGCGATCTTTCCGGTGACGCCGCTCAAGAAAGCCGCGATCTCCCGACGTCCGCGCAGCGGTTCGAAACCACGTATTTCGAGGATGCCGTCCGTACAGAAAGTGCCCGCCAGGCCGTCAAGTCGTCCGACGTCACCCGACCAGTTGTAGCGCGCCAGGGTGTCCCGGATCCGCTCGCGGGCGATCAATTCCCACATCTCCACCGTCACGACTCCTCGCCTGGGTATGACGGAGCCTAATAGCGCCAGTGCCTTGCCGACGTCCGCTCTCGAGAATCGCGCCGGCAGTTGGCCTTTCGCGGTCGCGTTACCTGACGATGTGGGGCCGGAAACCGTACCGGGCCGTGGGCGTGACCCCGTTCAGGTCGAAGACGGCAATCAGGGCACGCAGCAACGCCGGCGACCAGTCTTCCCAGGGCTGCGCGTCAACGCGATCGAGCAGCTCACCGCGCAGGTATTCGATGCCCGCGGGCTGCTGATGGTCGGTGCTCAACTAGCCGATTCCTTCCGGGTTACGTGCTGGTGCTTTGACGTTAGGGCGGGCGCAGCACGCATGTACAGTCGACTGGCCAAATTCAAATCTGTCTCGGAGGCCGGCGGCGGGCCCTTGGCCGGCTGAGCAAGAATCTGTTCACCACTTCCGCTACCCACGGTAGCGGAATACAGTGGGTGGATGAGACCGGGCGAAGACGGTACGCACCTGCGCACGTGTCCGTTGTGTGAAGCCATGTGCGGCTTGGCAATTCACGTCGAGGGCGGCCCCGAAAACGGAAAAGTCACCAGCATTCGCGGCAACCGCGACGACGTGTGGAGCCGCGGACATCTATGCCCCAAAGGCACCTCGCTTGCGGCGCTGCACGACGATCCGGACCGCATCCGCCAGCCGATGATCAAGGTCGACGGCAAGTGGCGGGAAGTCAGCTGGGATGCGGCGTTTCGCCGCTGCACCGAACTCTTTACCCCGGTGATCGAGAAGTACGGCATCAAGGCGGTCACCGCCTACACCGGAAACCCGCTGGCGCATTCGTTCTCGCTGGCCCGCTACGCGGGCGTGCTGATGGGCATGTCCGGCATGCCGGTCACGTATTCGCCGGGCACGGTCGACCAATGGCCGAAGAACCTGTCCTCGCATCTGATGTACGGGCGGTGGTGGAACTTCCCGGTCCCCGACATCGAACGCACCGACCTGCTGGTGATCATGGGCGCCAACCCGGCCGCGTCACAGGGTTCGCTGTTGGCCGCGCCCAACGTCATGAACCTGATCGACGGGATTCGCAACCGCGGCAAGGTGATCGTGATCGACCCGGTGCGAACCCTGACCGCCGCGCGCGCCGACGAGTGGCTTCCCATCGTGCCGGGAACCGACGCGGCCCTGTTGCTGGCCGTCGCACACACCCTGTTCGACGAAGACCTCGTCAACCCTGGCCCGCGCGTCGACGGTGTCGACACCATGCGGCGCGCCGTCGCGGACTGGCCACCCGAACGGGTCAGCGCCGTCACGGGCATCGACGAGGACCGCATTCGCCGGCTGGCCCGCGAGCTGGCCGGCACCGAGAAATCGGTGGTATACGGCCGAATCGGCCTGTGCAACCAGGAGTTCGGCAGCGTGGCCAGCTGGCTGGTCGACGTCGTCAACATCCTCATCGGGCATTTCGACACCCCCGGCGGTGCGATGTTCCCCAAACCGGCGGCATGGTCGATCACCACCGAACCGCTGCCCGGACTCGAGGGCGGTGTGCCGGAATTCGGTCGTTGGCACACCCGGGTCCGCGGCGCCAAGGAGGTGCTCGGCCAGGCCCCGGTGTCGTGCATGGCCGAGGAGATCGCCACACCGGGTGATGGGCAGCTCAAGGCACTGATCACGGTCGCGGGAAATCCGGTGCTGTCCACCCCCGCCGGGGACAAGCTCGACGGAGTACTGCCGATGCTGGAAGCGATGATCTCCGTTGACCTTTGGCTCAACGAGACGACGCGGCACGCCGACGTGATCCTGCCCGGCCTGTCCCCGCTCGAGCAGCCGCACCACGACGACCTGATCCTGCTCTTCGCCATCCGCAGCATCGCGAATTATTCTGCGCCGGTATTCGATCCGGGCGATCGCCCGCACGAATGGGAGATCCTGATCCGGCTGACCGGTCTGTGCACCGGAACCCCCGCCGAAGACGTCGATGTCGCCGCGATCGACGACGGCTTCTTCGATTATCTGGCCTTCACCAAAGGGCTCGACGGGGAACAGATCCGCAAGCTGTACGAGCGCGGCGGCCCGGAACGAATGCTCGACCTCACATTGCGCACCGGGCCCTTCGGCGACCAGTACGGCAAGAACCCGGGTGGGCTCACCCTGGACCTGCTCAAGGCCAACCCGAACGGCATCGACTTCGGGCCGATGGTGCCGCAACTGCCCGACCTGCTTGGCACGCCCGACAAAAAGATCCGGCTCGCCCCGCAGTATCTGCTCGACGACCTGCCGCGGCTGGCCGCGCGCATGGATCGCCCCGCCGAGCCGCTCGTCCTCGTGAGCCGACGGCACCTGCGATCCAACAACAGCTGGCTGCACAACGTGCCCGCGCTGATGAAGGGGAAAGACCGGTGCACGTTGCTGATTCACCCCGACGACGCGGCCCGGTGCGGCGTCACCGACAACGAGATCGTGACCGTGAAATCCGAGGCAGGCGAGATCAAGGTGCCGGTCGAAATCACCGACTCCATCAAGCCCGGTGTGGTGTCGATGCCGCACGGCTGGGGGCACGGCAAGCCGGGCACCCGCATCTCGGTCGCCAACGACTCGCCCGGCGCGAACACCAATGTGCTCTCCCCGCCGACGTTCGTCGACGAGCCGTCGGGCAACGGGGTGCTCAACGGCATCCCGGTCACGATCATCGACGATCAAGCCCGATTCCGGCCGGCGCCGACCACGTGAGCCCGGTGCACCCCCCGATCAGGGGGCAATGGGCCGATTTGTCCACTGGCGGTCGGGCCGGCGCGTGGACCGGAACCATCCGCCGGCAGCCCCGGTACCGCCGTCGGTGGGGATGACATGGCCGGTGACGAAGCCCGAGAGATCCGAAGCCAAGAACAGGATGACCCTGGCCTGATCCTCGGGCAGGCCCATCCGCCCGACAGGGACCCATTGCGGCCATTGCGTCTGTTCGTCGGCCGAAAGCCATTGCGAATACGGCACTTGCAGGGATTCGGTGACGTCGGGCGCGATGGCGTTGACCCGCACGCCGTCGTTGCCCACTTGAACCGCGAGGCTGCGAGTGAACGCGTTGACGGCGGATTTGAAGGCGGCATACACCGGGTCCTCCGGGTAGCCCCGCAGCCCCTCGACCGACGAGACGTTCACGATCGCGCCCGTGCGCCGCTCGACCATAGCCGGCAGAAACGCATGCGTCAGCAGGAAGACGTGGTGCAGGTTGATCCGGTACAGCTCGTCCCACAGCTGCGGGTCGGTGTCGACGAAATTTCCGGGATGGCGCAGCCAATGGCCCACGTTGTTGACCAGCACGTCGACCCGGCCAGACCGGTCGAGCACGGTGCGGGCCAAGCGGGCGACCTGGCCGGGGTCTCGGACGTCGGTGACCACGGCTGAAGCCGACCCGCCGGATTCGGTGATCGAGGCGGCCGTCGCGCCGGCGAGGTCGGCGTCGACGTCGGCGATCACCACATCGGCACCATGTTGGGCGAACAACTCCGCGGTCGCCGCGCCGATGCCCCCAGCGCCGCCCGTGACGACCGCCACCCGGTCGGTCAGCAGCGGTTCCGCGGGTTTAGCGTGTGCCATCGCTCATATATAGGCCATTCGGGGACCTCGGCAACAGCCGATCCGGTCCGCGCAGACCCGCGCGGAAGCCCCGAGAGAGATGAACGGGTGATACCCGTCTCTGCAGCCAGCAAACAGTGATCTACACAACATTTCTCGCGCGTTAATTTGCAGTTAACCACCAACGATGGCGGGTATTCGCCCCCCACTTAGGAGGTTGACATCGATGGCGAGCACGGCCGAACCGACGCATATTCTGCCGAGTGTGGCGATGACGCGGCGCGTCCATCACCGTCATAGTCCGCAGTCGGTTGCCGTCGGGCTGGCCAGTCGGCTCATCGTGAAGAACACCGTCCGCGCGTGGGCCATGAGCCCGAACCTGCACTGGCCGTTCGAGTACGTGGACGGAGTCGCGGGTCTTGTCCCACAATTCGGGTCAAAAGCGAGGATCGAGCGGGTGCGGTTGGACCACTGCGCCGCCGAATGGGTTCGCGCTCCCGGCGTGTCGGGGGAGCGGGCAATCCTGTATCTGCACGGTGGCGCGTTTTTGACCTGCGGCCTCAACACCCACCGCTCGATGGTGACCCGCTTGTCGCAGGCGGCCGACGCCGCCGTGCTCACCGTCGCTTACCGCAAGCTGCCCGCGCATCACATCACCGACGCCATCGACGACGGCATCAGCGGCCTGCGCTGGCTGCTGGATCACGGCTTCGACGGCGACCAGATAGTCGTGGGCGGCGACTCCGCGGGCGGATACCTGGCGTTCATGACCACGCTCCTGGCGATCCAGGAGGGAATCGTGGAACCGGCCGGAGTCGCGACCGTCTCGCCGTTCACCGACACCGATCCGGTGCGAAAACTCAAGCACCGCAACGCGCGAAAGTGCTCGATGTTCACCCGCCGGGCCTTCTCGCGGTTCGCCCAATTCCTCGATAGCGCGCAGGTGGTGGAAGGCCGGGGCGACTCCACGGTTGCCTCCCCGGTGGACGCCGATCTGTCCTCGTTACCGCCGGTGATGATCCACGCCAGCTCGGACGAGTTGCTGCTCGCCGATGCCGAGCTGATGGCGAAGCGCTTGGAAGCCAGCGGGATCCACTGCGATCTGCACCTGTGGGACGGCCAGATCCACGACTTCCCGATAGCGGCCGACATCTTGCCCGAGGGCAGGCGGGCGATCAAATACCTGGGGGACTTCGTCAAGGACGTCACCGGCGCTCGCGCCAAGGTCCTCAGCTTGCGCAGCCTGCGCAATGCCGCGGTGGCCGGTTGAAGGCGTCGAAAGTAACTGCACCGCAGGCGCTTCCCGCGGCGATGCGGTTGGGGGCAACAGTGCCCGACGAACAACCCCGCGCATGAGCCGCGCCGCTGCCGTTACAGTTGGTCCTGATGACTTCACCAGCCCCGCCTGCGCTGACCGTGCGCTACGAGGGATCCGAACGCACCTTCGCGCCGGGCAACGATGTGGTGATCGGGCGTGACCTTCGCGCCGACCTGCGAGTCGCCCATCCGCTGATCTCCCGCACCCACCTGATCGTGCGGTATGACCAGGGCCGATGGATCGCCGTCGACAATGGCAGCCTCAACGGCCTCTACGTCCACAGCCGCCGCGTCCCGGCCGTCGACATCCAGGATGGGCTGCGGGTCAACGTCGGCAATCCGGACGGCCCGGCGCTCACCTTCGAGGTCGGCCGCCACCAGGGCTCGGCCGGGCGGCCCCCGCTGACGACGTCGATACCGATCGTCAGCGACCCCGCCGTACCGCGGGCACGGGCGCCCCAGAGTCTGCCAGGGGCCACGCAGCACCCCGGCCAGCCGCAGCAGCCGGCGTCCGCCTCGTTCCGGCACCCCGTCCATCCGCCCACCACGGCGCAGCCGAGTCAGCCGGCCGGCGCAGCCACGCCGAGCTATTCGTCCGAGCCGCCGCCGCGGCCCGCGACCAGCGGTCCGCCGAGCCCCCCACCGAGCGGACCCCAACCCGCCCCCCAGATTTACCGGTCGCCCTCGGCGCACGCGGCGCCGCCGACCAGCGCGGCGCCGGCGGCGCCCCAGACGGGACGCGCCGGCGGTGACGCGTCGGTCATCGCGACGTCGATGATGAAGATTCTGCGGCCGGGCAAGGCCGGCCCGGATGTGCCGGGCGCGATCAAGATCGGGCGCGCCAACGACAACGACATCGTCATCCCCGAAGTGCTCGCATCGCGGCACCACGCGACCCTGATTCCGACGCCCACCGGCACCGAGATCCACGACAACCGCAGCATCAACGGCACCTTCGTCAACGGCGTCCGGGTCGATTCGGCCGTGCTGCACGACGGCGACGTGGTCACCATCGGCAACATCGACCTGGTCTTCCACGGCGGCAACCTGGCCCGCCGCGACCAGACCGCGACCGCGACGCGCAGCGGCGGCCTCGATGTGCGGGGGGTGACCTGGACGATCGAGAACAACAAAACGCTGCTCGACAACATCTCGCTGACCGCGCTGCCCGGCACGCTGACGGCCGTCATCGGGCCGTCCGGCGCGGGCAAGTCGACCTTCGCCCGTTTGGTCGCCGGGTACACGCACCCGACGACGGGGACCGTGTCGTTCGAGGGCCACAACATCCATGCCGAGTACGCCTCGTTGCGCAGCAGGATCGGGATGGTGCCGCAGGACGACGTGGTGCACGGACAGCTGACCGTGCAGCAGGCGCTGATGTACGCCGCAGAGCTGCGGCTGCCGCCGGACACCACGAAAGATGACCGCGCCCAGGTGGTGGCGCGGGTGCTCGAAGAACTCGAGATGACCCAGCACCTGCACACCCGGGTGGACAAGCTGTCCGGCGGCCAGCGCAAGCGCGCGTCGGTGGCGCTCGAGCTGCTCACCGGGCCGTCGCTGCTGATCCTCGACGAGCCGACCTCAGGCCTGGATCCGGCGCTGGACCGCCAGGTGATGACCATGTTGCGGCAGCTGGCCGACGCCGGCCGGGTGGTGCTTGTGGTCACCCACTCGCTGACCTACCTGGACGTCTGCGACCAGGTGCTACTGCTGGCCCCCGGCGGCAAGACGGCGTTCTGTGGGCCGCCCGGCCAGATCGGTCCCGCAATGGGCACCACCAACTGGGCCGACATCTTCAGCACCGTCGCCAGCGATCCCGACGGGTCCCGGGCGCGCTACCTGGCCCGAACGGGCCCGCCGCCCGCTCCGCCGCCCGCCGAGAAACCGGCCGAGCTGGGCGATCCCGCGCACACCAGCCTGGTCCGGCAGTTCTCCACGATCGCCAGACGACAGATGCGGCTGATCATCTCGGACCGCGGCTACTTCCTGTTCCTCGCGCTGCTGCCGTTCATCATGGGGTCGTTGTCCATGTCGGTGCCCGGCGATGTCGGCTTCGGGATTCCGAACCCGCTCGGCGCCGCGCCCAACGAGCCCGGGCAGATCCTGGTGCTGCTCAACGTCGGCGCGGTGTTCATGGGGACCGCCCTGACCATCCGCGACCTCATCGGTGAGCGCGCGATCTTCCTGCGGGAACAGGCGGTCGGATTGTCTACGTCGGCATACCTGTTGGCCAAGGTCTGCGTGTACACGGTCTTCGCGATCGTGCAGTCGGCGATCGTCAGCGTCATCGCGGTGCTCGGCAAGGGCGCCCCGACTCAGGGCGCCGTGGCGCTGGGCAAGCCGGCTCTGGAGCTGTTCGCCGACGTCGCGCTGACGTGCGTGGCGTCGGCCATGCTGGGGCTGGCGCTGTCGGCCGTCGCCAAGTCCAACGAGCAGATCATGCCGCTGCTGGTGGTCGCCGTCATGTCGCAGCTGGTGTTCTCCGGTGGAATGATTCCGGTCACCGCGCGCGTCGGGCTCGACCAGATGTCCTGGGCTACCCCGGCGCGGTGGGGATTCGCGGCGTCGGCCTCGACCGCCGACCTGACCAAGCTGGTGCCCGGGCCGCTCACCCCGAAGGACTCGCACTGGAAGCACACCGCGGCGACGTGGTGGTTCGACGTCGGGATGCTGTTCGCCATCAGCGCCGTCTACCTGGGCTTCGTGCGCTTCAAGATCCGCCTGCGCGGCGGCTGAGGCCCGTTCAGGCGCCCTTGCGGACCATCTGTTCGGCCGCCGCACGCATCCGGTCGGACAGTTGCAGCAGGTCGTGCTCGCCCACGCCCAGCGGCAGCGTGTACGCCAGCTGCCGCAATTCGACGGCGTAATTGCGCAGATCTTCGCGGAGACGCATCTCAACAGTGGGCATGACTTCTCCTGGGGCTCGGCAGGATGCCTGGTCCCCGTCGACCGGCCGATCCGTCAATCTTCGCAGCCGGTCCGGATGACCGCGAGAGGGTCGACGCGTATTAACGGGAGTTTGACAGCGTGTTTACAGTCCGAACGGCGCTCGAGCAGTACGCGGCCCCGAAATTGCCGGCACCATCTCGCCGTGGCGTTACGCTGACGACGCTCGGTGAAAGCATGCGGAAAGGCACAGGCGCCGGAATGGATTTCGAACTCGACAGTGGGCAGCGCGCCTGGCTCACCGAGGTTCGTGAATTTCTCGCAGTCAACGTCACCCCGGAGTTGCGCGCCGAGCTCGCCGAGCACGACTTGGAATTCCCCGACGGCGAGGTGGCCCGGTTTCGGCGCAAGATCGGGGCCAAGGGCTGGTTCGGACTGAACTGGCCGCGCGAGTACGGCGGGCTGGGCCTCGGCGCCACGTACCTGCATCTGTTGATGAGCGAATTCGAGTATTGGGGCGTGCCCGGTCCCGACCTGACGGTGACATCCGTGGCGCCGATGATCATGCGGCACGGCACCGAGCGCAACAAGACCGACTGGCTGCCCCTGATCGCGCGGGGCGAAATGATCTGCGCGGTCGGCTATTCCGAGCCGGATGCGGGCACCGACCTGGCCAGCCTGCGGACCAGCGCCACCCGGGACGGCGAAGAATGGGTGATCAACGGCACCAAGATCTGGAACAGCGGCGCCCAGCGCGCCACGCACGAATGGCTCTGCGTCCGTACCGATCCCAGTGGCGCCCGGCATCGCGGCATCTCGGTCATCATCGTGCCGATCGACAGCCCGGGCGTCGAAATCCGTCCGCTGTACGCATGGTCGGGCTATCGCACCAACGAGGTGCGATTCCATGACGTGCGAGTGCCGGCCACCAACCTGGTCGGCGAGGTCAACCGCGGCTGGACCTACATCACCGGCGCGCTCGATCTCGAACGCGGGGCGCTGACCAACGCCGGAGACCTCCGGCGCGCCGTCGAGGAATTGCACGAGCTGGCGCGCCGCCCGCGGCGCGACGGGACCGTGCCCGCCGACGATCCGTCGCTTCGCAGGCGGCTGGTGCAGGCGGAGGCCGACGTCGCGGTGGCCGTTCTGATGGGCTACGAGGCGGCGTCGATCCTGGATTCGGGCGTGATACCCACCGTCGAGGTCAGCGTCGAAAAAGTGTTCACCAGCGAGCTACGCCAGCGCATCGCCGACCTGGCGCTCGACCTCCTCGGCCCCGACGGCCTGCTGGCGCACCGCGGCGAACAGGCCCCGCTGGCGGGCAAATTCGAGCGGCTCTACCGGGCCGCCCCGCTGATGCGCTTCGGCGGCGGTACCAACGAGGTGCTGCGCGACATCATCGCCCAGCGCGGGCACGGAATGCCCTCCTATGGGCGCTGATTCAAAACGCCGCGGATGAAGACGATCCCCACCGCCGAACAGCGCGAGTTCGCGGCCGCCTTGCGCGCAGTGCTTGCCGCCGAGAACCCCATCGAGCTGGTGCGCGCACTCGACGAACCCGGGGCGGACCGCCGCACGCCGGCATTGTGGAAGGCGCTGGCCGGTGCGGGCGTCTTCGGCCTGGCCATCGACGAGGAGTACGGCGGGGCCGGCGGCTCCCTCGACGACCTCGCCGTCTTCTACACCGAGGGCGGCCGCGCGCTGTGCCCGACGACCGTGCACAGCAGCGTTGTGGCCGCGCTGGCCATCGACCAGCTCGGCTCGCCGGACGACAAGGCCCGCTGGCTGCCGTCGCTCGCGTCCGGAAGCGCACCGGCCACCACCGCGCTCTGGAACGCGCGCGACGCCGCGCTCGTCGCCCCCGCGCTGCGCGCCGATCGGGCCGCACACGGCTGGCGGCTCGACGGAACCGCGGACTACGTCCTCGATGCCGACGTCGCCGATCTTGTCGTGGTGTCGGCCGCGGCGGGCGGGCGCACCCTGGCCTTCGTCGTCGACATCCGCGGTGCCGGCGTGGAACCGCTCGACATGGCCGGTGGCCTCCGCGCCTTCACGCTGCGCTTCGACGGCGTCGCCGCCGACGTGGCGCTGGAGGTCACCACACCGGCGCTGCGCCGGCTGGCGAACACCGCGGTGGCGCTGGGATCGCTGGATCTGGTCGGAGTCGGCCAGGCGGTGCTGGACCGCACCGTCGACTACACCAAGCTGCGTCATCAATTCGGCCGGCCCATCGCGTCGTTCCAGGCCGCCCAGCATCTGATCGCCAACATGCACATCGCCGTGTCGGCCGCGCGATTGGCCGCGCACGCGGCGGTGTTCTGGCTGGGTCGCGGCCGCATCGCGACCAGGCAGACGGCCATCGCACGCATGCACGCGGCCACCGCCGCCCGGTTGACCACGTTGGACGCCCACCAACTCCACGGCGGCATGGGGTACGTCACCGAGACCGACCTGCACCTGTGGAGCGAGCGGGCAAGGTTCGCTTCGACTTTCGGCGGCGGAGCCGACATCGCCGCCGGCTGGCTCGAACAAAGCCTGCACCACGAGACAGACGAAGGGGAGCGCCGTTGAGCGAGGACAGTCTGATCGACGCGGAATCGGCGTCGCGCGTCGGCACCGTCGCCGCGTCGGCAACCGGCGAGGTGAACCGGCGCGATTGGCAACGCTGGGCGGCGGCGGTCGGCGACCACAACCCGCTGTATTTCGACCCGGATTACGCCAGGGCCAATGGATATCGCGACATCATCTGCCCCCCGCTGTTCCTGCAGTACGCCATCCTCGGCGTATCGCCGCTGGGTTCGCTGCGTCCCGATGGGTCGTCCGGCGCGGTCTCCGGCAGTTTGGCGTTTCCGCGCGCCCCCAAGCGGATGGCCGGCGGGGAGAGCTTCACGTTCCACCTGCCCGCGTATCACCGCGACGATATCGAAATGGTCCGAACCATCTCCTCGATCGTCGAAAAGCGGGGCCGCTCCGGCGCATTCGTGCTCGTCACCTGGCACACGGTGTACCACAACCAGCATCGCGACCTGCTGGCCGAAGCGTCGACGTCGATGATCGCCCGACCCTAGGAATTCCATTGGCCGAAAAACAGGTCTTCTACGACGACATCGTCGTCGGCGAGCACACTCCGACGCTGACCGTCACCGTCGACGAAACCCAGATGTTCTTCTTTTCCGCGGCCACCTACAACGGCCACCGGATTCACTACGACAAAGAGTGGGCGCGCGACACCGAAGGCTACGACAACGTCCTGGTTCACGGCCCGCTGCAGGCGGCGTTGCTGGCCCGCGCACTCGGCGACTGGATGGGCGGGCGCGGGCGGCTGGTGTCGTTCTCGGTGCAGAACCGGGCGGTCGCGTATCCCGGTGAGTCGCTCAGCTTCGGCGGCGAGGTCACCGGTAAACGGCTGACCGACACGGGAACCGGGCTGGTCGATCTCGTCATCGCCGGGCGCCGCGGGGACACGATCCTGATGCCGGGGACGGCGACCGTCGAGCTGCCGATGCGGGGAGCCTCGCGGTGACCGGGCTGCGCGGCGAGGCGGCAATCGTCGGCATCGCGGAGTTGCCCGCGCAGCGCCGCCCCACCCGCGCTCCGCTGTTCACCCTCGACCAGTACGCGGTGCTCGCGAAGATGGTCATCGAGGACGCCGGGGTCGAGCCCCGCCGCGTCAACGGTCTGCTGACCCACGGCGTCGCCGAGTCGGCCATGTTCGCGCCGGCCACCCTGTGCGAATACCTGGGTCTGGCATTGGATTTCGGTGAGCGGGTCGACCTCGGCGGAGCCACCGCCGCCGGAATGATCTGGCGTGCGGCGGCGGCCGTCGAACTCGGCATCTGCGACGCCGCGCTCGCCGTCGTACCGGGATCGGCGTCGGTGCCCCAGTCCGAGCGCCGACCAAAACCCGACCCGAATTGGTATGGGGCGTCGTCGAACCACTACGGCTCCCCGCAGGCCGAGTTCGAGATCCCCTACGGCAACGTGGGCCAGAATGCGCCCTACGCGCAGATCGCTCAGCGCTATGCGGCGGAATTCGGGTACGACCCGGCCGCGGTCGCCAAGATCGCCGTCGACCAACGGGCGAACGCGTGCGCGCATCCCGGCGCGGTGTTTCACGGCACCCCGATCACGGTGAACGACGTGCTGGACAGCCCGATGATCGCCGACCCGATCCACCTGCTGGAGACGGTGATGCGCGTGCACGGGGGAGTGGGAGTGCTGATCGCCAACGCCGATATCGCCCGCCGCGGCCGCAACCGCCCGGTGTGGATCAGGGGCTTCGGCGAACACATCGCCTTCAAGACGCCGACCTACGCCGAGGACCTGTTGTCCACCCCGATCGCGCGGGCCGCCGACCGGGCGTTCGCGATGGCCGGGCTGGACCGTTCCGATGTCGACGTCGCGTCGATCTATGACTGCTACACCATCACGGTGCTGATGAGCCTCGAGGACGCCGGATTCTGCACGAAAGGCGAAGGCATGTCGTGGGTCAGCGAGCACGACCTGACCTACCGCGGCGACTTCCCCCTCAACACCGCCGGGGGCCAGCTGTCCTTCGGCCAGGCCGGCATGGCCGGCGGCATGCACCACGTGGTCGACGGCGCCCGCCAGATCATGGGCCGGGCAGGGGACGCGCAGGTGCCCGACTGCCACACGGCGTTCGTGACCGGCAACGGCGGCATCATGAGCGAGCAGGTCGCACTGCTCATGCGGGGGGATTAAGCATGAGCTATCCCGTCCCGGAGCCCACGCCCGTCTCCCAGCCGTTCTGGGACGGCCTGGCGCAGCACCGGATCCTGGTGCAGTACTCGCCGTCGTCACAGCGCTACGTGTTCTATCCGCGCACGCTGACACCGGGCACGCTGGCCGACGACTTGGAATGGCGCGAAATCGACGGTGCCGCAACGCTGTACACGTTCACGATCGCCCGCCGGCCCACCGGCCCGCCGTGGGCCGACGCGCTGCCGCAGTTACTCGCGGTGGTGCAATGGGATGCCGGACCGAAATTCAGCACCGAACTGGTGGACGTCGACCCTGGCGACATCCGGATCGGGATGCGGGTGGAGCCGGTGTTCTACGATCTGCCTGAAGAGGGCATCACCCTCCTGAAGTATCGGCCCGCATGACCTTGGCGACGAGGTCGGAGGTGCACATGGACGACCCGCTCGACGGCGCGGCGCAGGCGATGCTCGACCAGTTGAACGCCGGGTTCCCGCGCGTCGAGAACATGACCGGCCCGCAGGCGCGCGCCGCGGTGGCCGAGCGACGCATGCCGGTCAACAATCTCGACGACGTCCGCAGCGCCACCGACCGCATGGTTTCAGGCCCCGACGGGGCGGTGCCGGTACGCATCTACGAGCCCCACGGTGCGCCGTCGGCGGACCGAGCCGCGATCGTGTTCTACCACGGGGGCGGATTCGTCTTCTGCGACATCGAATCCCACGACGGATTCTGCCGGGCCCTGGCCCGGGGCGCCCAAGCCGTCGTGGTGTCCGTGGACTACCGCCTGGCCCCCGAGCATCCCGCCCCGGCGGCGGCGCTCGACGCGTTCGCGGCGTTCCGCTGGGCGGTCGACCACGCCGCCGATTTGGGCATCGACCCGGCACGCACCATGGTTGCCGGCGATAGCGCCGGCGGCAACCTGGCCGCGGTCACCGCCCTACTCTGCCGCGACCGCGGGGTCACACCACCCGCGGCGCAGCTGCTGATCTACCCGGCGATCGATCCGACGTTCGACACCGACAGTTATCACCGCTACGCCACCGGGTACTTCAATACCCGCGCAGCGATGCAATGGTACTGGCACCAATACCTGGTCACGCGAACGGTTTTCGATCCGCCCTATTTGGTGGCCCCGGCCCGCGCGGACACCCATGCGGGCCTGGCGCCGGCGGTGATCGTAACGGCCGGGTTGGATCCCCTGCACAGCGAGGGCTGCGACTACGCGCACCGGTTGCGCCACGCGGGAGTGCCCGTCGTGCACCGGGACTTTCCCGGGTTGTTCCACGGCTTCATGACGATCCAGGCGTTTGCACCCGCGGCATCGGCCCAGCAGCTGGTCTGCGCCGACCTGCGCGAGCTGCTGCATCCGGCGGATCGGAGCGCGGCGTCGTGACCGAAGTCAGTGACGTCATCGTCATCGGCGCCGGGTTCGCCGGGCTCTACGCCGTGCACCGGGCCGCCTCGGCGGGCCTTTCGGTGACCGCGATCGAGGCCGCGCCCGACGTGGGCGGCACTTGGTACTGGAACCGCTACCCGGGCGCGCGCTGCGATGTCGAAAGTGTCGACTATTCCTACTCTTTCGACGAAGAACTGCAACAGAGCTGGCAGTGGACCGAACGCTTCGCCGCCCAGCCGGAGATCCTGGCCTACCTGCGGCACGTCGCCGACCGCTTCGATCTGCGGCGCCACTATCGGTTCGGCGTCGACGCCGTCGGCGCCACGTTCGAGCGCGGTCGCTGGCATGTCGACACCGCGACCGGTGAGGCGTTCGCCGCGCAATTCCTGCTGTGCGCAACCGGGTGCCTGTCGGCGGTGAACCGGCCGAACATTCCCGGCGCCCAAGACTTCTCGGGTGAGGTGTATTTCACGGCGGACTGGCCCCGCGACGATCCCGAGCTGCGCGGCAAGCGAGTGGGCCTGATCGGCACCGGATCGTCCGGCATCCAGGTGGCGCCGATCATCGCCGCCAAGGCCGATCACCTGGTGGTATTCCAGCGGTCAGCCAACTACACCATCCCGATGCCCAACCGGCCATGGTCGGTCGAGGAACAGCGCGAGATCCAGGAGCAGTACCCCGAGCGTCGCCGGACCTCCGCGTACGCGGCCGCCGGCACCCCGCACGGCACCTATCACAAGAATGCCCTCGACACCGACGCTCACGAGCGGTCCGAAGCGCTGTGGAAGCGGTGGCGTGAAGGCGGTGTCCTGTTCGCCAAGACCTTCCCCGACCAGACCAGCGACCTGCCGGCCAACGACGTCGCCAGGGCGTTCGCCGAGGAGCGGATCCGGGAGATCGTCGCCGATCCCGTCGTCGCAACGGATCTCATTCCGGTCGATCACCCGATCGGAACCAAACGGATCTGTACCGACGACGGCTACTACGCCACGTTCAACCGCGACAACGTCCGGCTGGTCAACCTGCGCCGCGAGCCCATCGAAGCGATCACCGCGGACGGCGTACGAACCGCCGAAACGACATATCCCTGCGACGTGCTCGTCTTCGCGACCGGGTTCGACGCCATGACCGGGGCGTTGACCCGAATTGACCCGAAAGGTCCAGGGGGACAACGACTCCGCGATACCTGGGCGGACGGCCCGGTGACCTTCCTCGGCCTGATGGTGCCGGGGCTGCCGAACCTGTTCACCATCAGCGGGCCGGGCAGCCCGTCGGTGCTGGCGAACATGGTGCTGCACGCCGAGGTTCAGGTCGACTGGGTCACCCAGCTGGTGCGGACCGCGCGACGGCGGGGGGTGAGCGAGGTCGAGCCACGCCACGATGCGGCGCTCGCCTGGACCCAGCATGTGGCCCAGGCGGCCGAGCGCACGCTGTTCCCCAGGGCGGCATCCTCCTGGTACCTGGGCGCCAACATCGAGGGCAAGAAGCGGGTCTTCATGCCCTACATCGGCGGCTTCGGCACCTACCGGCGCCACTGCGACGAGGTGGCCCGCAACGAATACGCGGGGCTGGTGTTCACGACAAGATGATCGAGACGGTTCAACAGCTGCTGCGGCAACGTCGCCACGACGACACCCCGGCGCTAGTTCACGGCGAGCGGACGTGGACCTGGCGCGAGCATCTCGCCGAGGCAGAGGCGGAGGCCGCGGCGCTCATCTCCCTCGCGGACCCGGGACGACCCGTGCATGTCGGTGCGCTGCTGGGGAACTCGCCGGCGATGTTGCGGGCCATGGCGGCGGCCGCGCTGGGCGGCTACGTGTTGTGCGGGATCAACACCACGAGGCGCGGCGCCGGTTTGTTGTCCGATATCCGGCGCTCCGACTGCCAGATGCTGCTCGTCGACCCCGAGCATGCCGAGCTGCTGGATGGGTTGGATCTCAACGGCATTCAGGTGCTCGATGTGACCGGCCGTCGCTACGCCGCGGCCGTCGCCGCCGCGCCACCGCTGGTCCCGGTCCGCGAGGTGGAATCCGCCGACACCCTGATGATGATCTTCACCTCGGGCACCAGCGGTGACCCGAAGGTGGTCCGGTTCGCCCATGGCATGGCGATCATGTGCGGTGCCAGCCTCATTTATCAATACGAAGTCACCGCCGATGACGTCTGCTACCTGTCGATGCCGCTCTTCCATTCCAACGGCGTCGCCGCCGGGTGGGCGGTCGCCATAGGCTGCGGGGCCACTATGGTGCCGGCGCGGTTTTCGCCGTCCCGTTTCCTCGACGACGTCCGGCGATACCGCGTCACATACCTCAACTACGTCGGCAAGCCGCTGGCATTGATCCTGTCCACGCCCGAACGTCCCGACGACGCCGACAACACGTTGCGGGTGGCGTTCGGCAACGAGGCCACCGATCGCGATATCGCAGAGTTCGCAAGGCGTTTCGGGTGCCGGGTCGTGGACAGCTTCGGTTCCAGCGAATTCGCGGTCATCGTGGTGCGCGAAGACGGCACCCCGGCCGGCTCGATCGGCAAGCCCTATCCGGGGGTGAGCATCTACGACTCGACCACGCTGCGGGAGTGCGAGGTCGCACGGTTCGACGAGCATGGGGCGTTGACCAACTTCGGCGAGGCCGTCGGTGAGCTGGTGAACACCCAGGGTGCGGGGCCGTTTGCCGGCTACTACAACGACCCGGGCGCCACGGCCGAGCGGATGCGGCACGGGATGTACTGGTCGGGTGACCTGGCCTACCGCGACGCGGACGGCTGGATCTATCTCGCCGGACGGACCGCCGACTGGATGCGGGTGGACGGGGAGAACCTGGCGGCCGGCCCGATCGAGCGAATTCTGGCGCGGCTGCCCGCAATCAGCCAGGTCGCCGTGTACGCGGTTCCCGACGACCGGGTGGGCGACCAGGTGATGGCCGCCCTGGTGCTGCGGCCCGGGGCGAGCCTGAGCCCGGACGATTTCGAGAGATTCCTTGCCGCCCAGGCCGACCTGTCGCCGAAGGCGTGGCCGCGCTATGTGCGCATCAACGATCAGCTGCCGGCGACCGCGACGAACAAGATCCTCAAGCGCACGCTGATCGCCGCGGGTGTCACCGCACAGGATGGGCAGTTGTGGACGCGCCCCGCACGCGGCACCGATTATGCGCCGGTGGGCGAAAACGCCACCGGCCGTGCGGCATCCGGCGTCTCGGGGGCATGACCCGGCGCGGCCTCAGCCCGCTTCCTCGACGGGGTCCGGCTGGGGTGCCTCCCCGAAGCGCGCCAGCACCAGGGTTCCGCACACGGCGACGGCGAACCCGGCGATCACCAGCCAGCCGAGCCCCTCGCGCGCGGTGTCGCCCAGCCACACCACCCCGACGAACGCGGGTGCGAGCGTTTCGCCCACTACCATTCCGGCGACCGCCGTGGTGACCGATCCGCGATGCAACGCGGAGGTCAGCAGCAGGAAGCCCGCGGCGCCGCCCGCGGCGGCCGCGTACAGGGCGGGGTTGGTGTAGAAGGAGCGTTTGGTCGGATCGATCGCCTCGATCAGGCGCACCGCCACCTCGACGACCCCGAATCCGGTTCCGGAGCCCAGCCCCAGTGCGAGTGCACGGGCGCGGTCGGGCAGGCGGCCGGCGGCCGCGCCGACGAAGAAGATCGCGGCAACCACGCCCAGCAGCGCCCAGCCGAGCCCGGCCGGAGCCCGCCGAAAGTGGCCCGGCCCGGCGGCCAGGGCGAGCACGACCAGGCTGACGCAGACGACGCCGACGGCCGTCCACTCGGCCGACGACAGGCGCGCCGACAACACCCAGGCGGCGACGACGCCGGTGACGGCGATCGAGGCGGCCAGCGCCGCCGCGACCACATAGATCGGGACCAGGCGCAGGGCGGCGACCTGCAGCGCAAACCCGACGACGTCGAGGCCTACCCCGACCAGATAGCGCCATTGCCGGACGGCCCGCAACAGCAACACCGCGTCGACACCCGATCCGCTGCCCGCCTCCACCGATCGCGTCCCCGCGGCTTGCAGCACGGTCGCCGTCCCGTAACACAGCGCGCAGCCCAGCGCGAGGAGGAAGCCGATCAGCATATTCACCGACATTAGGCGCGGCGGCGGCCGGCCGTTGCAGCGCATGACCCTTGAATAGCGTGAACAAACGTTTGGGTGCCCCGTGTCCTGGGCACCTCACAGGTATCCATCGCCACGGCCGAAATCGAGCACGCAATAGCTAGTGAACGGCTGAAATTCGCTGTACGCGCGTTGCGCATGTGTCTAACCCTGTGCGACAACGATATTCGAATTAATGTTTAGAGTCGGTGTACAACTGTGTACTCTGGCGCTATGGCTGAACGTGGCGCCGAGCCCCGCGTCCCCCGCGGACGCCGGTTGTTCCTGCGAGCGGTGCGGCGTCTGTTCAGCCCGCTGCAGCCGGACGACTACCTCGAGATGATCAACCCGCTGTGGACCACCAAGGAATTGCGCGGGAAGGTCGAAGGCATCGAGGCGCAGGGCTCGGAAGCGGCCAGCGTTCTGATTCGCCCGGGGTACGAGTGGCCCGGCCACAAGCCCGGTCAGTACGTACGCCTCGGCGTGGTGATCGACGGTGTGTACCACTGGCGCGCGTACTCCCTTACCTCGGACCCCAGGCCGGAAGACGGCCTGATCAGCGTCACCCCGAAGAGGGTCGACGGCGGTGTCGTATCGCCGTATCTCGTACACAAGATTCAGCCGGGCGATCTGGTGCGGCTGGGCGAGATCGAAGGCGTTTTCACGCTGCCCGAGCCGGTGCCGGCCAAGATGCTCTTCATCAGCGCCGGAAGCGGCATCACGCCGATCATCAGCATGCTGCGCGACCTCGACCATCGCGACGAATTGCGGGACGCGGTCGTCATTCATTCCGCGCGGACCCGCGAGCAGGCCATGTTCCTGCCCGCCTTGGAAGAGCTCGAGGAACGCCACCAGGGAATGCGGCTGGATCTGAGGCTCACCTCCGAGCAGGGCCGGCTGACCCCCGAGGACCTCGATGACGTGTGCCCGGACTGGCGCGAGCGAGAGGCGTTCTGTTCGGGACCCGGTGAGATGCTCGACGCTCTGATCGAGCACTGGGAAGCGAACGGGGATTGCGAACGCCTGCACTTCGAGCGGTTCCAGCCCAAGATCGGCGGCGACGCCAACGCCGGCGAGGGCGGCACCGTCTGCTTCCTCGACAGCGACAAGGAAGTCGAATGTGACGGCGGCACTTCGATTCTCGAGGCCGGCGAAAAGGCCGGTCTCAATCTCGCGTTCGGCTGTCGAATTGGAATTTGTCATACCTGTGTCGGCACGCTGAAATCGGGCAAACTGCGTGACCTGCGCTCGGGCGATGTGATCGAACCGACGGAGCAAGACGTGCGGATCTGCATCAACACCGCCGAAGGCGACGTCGAACTCGAACTGTGATCGGAAGGAGCGGCTGGTGACGACTGCCGTGAAAAGGGCTGGGGATTCACCGCTTTCCCGCTTGGGGGAACAAGAGCTGGAGAAGCTCGCGAAGGAATTCGACGCGATCCACGACGAGGTGTTCGCCGACCTCGGCGACCGCGACCGCCGGTACATCAAGAACGTCATCTCGGCGCAGCGACAAATCGTCGTGGTAGGCCGGGTGCTGTTGCTGGCGTCGCGCTCGAAAACCGCGTGGCTGCTGGGCACCGCGTGCCTGTCCATGGCCAAGATCTTGGAAAACATGGAAATCGGCCACAACGTGATGCACGGCCAATGGGACTGGATGAACGATCCAGACATCCACTCTTCGGTGTGGGACTGGGACACGGCGTCGACCGCCGAATCGTGGAAGCACTCCCACAACTACATCCATCACACCTTCACGAACATCCTCGGCAAGGACAAGGATCTCGGCTACGAGATCATGCGGATCGACCCGAACCAGAAGTGGGAGCCCCGCTTCCTGTTCCAGCCGCTGTACAACCTGCTGCTCACGCTGCTGTTCGAATGGGGCGTCGCCGTGCACGACATGGATATCGATGCCATCCGCAAGCGGGAGAAGCCGTGGTCGGAAGTGCGTAAGGACTTGAAAGGCATCGGGGTGAAAGCGCGCGCGCAGGTGGTCAAGGACTACCTCGGTTGGCCTTTGATCAGCGCCGGCGCTTTCGCGCTCACCCAGTTGGCGTCGCGGGGCCGGCTCGAACAGCCGGCGGAGTCGCGCGTCGCCAGGAGGCTGCGCAAGGTGTCGAAGGGCGGCCGCATCGGCGCCGCCGCGAACTTCCTCGACAAAGTCGCGCCCGGCGTCGAAAGTACCTACCTGCGCACCCTGGCCGCCGACGCGCTGGCCAACGTCGTCCGCAACGTGTGGGCGCACGCGATCATCTTCTGTGGCCACTTCCCGGACCAGACGTACACCTTCACGCAGGAAGAGACCGAGAACGAGACGCGCGGCGGCTGGTATGTACGGCAATTGCTCGGCGCCGCCAACATCGACGGCAGCCCGCTGTTCCACATCATCAGCGGCAATCTCGGCTACCAGGTCGAGCATCACCTGTACCCGGACATGCCGAGCAGTCGATACTCCGAGATCGCTCCGCAGGTCAAAGACATTTGCGAGCGCTACGAGCTGCCCTACAACTCCGGCCCGTTCGGCAAGCAGTGGGGGACGGTGCACCGCAGCATCTTCCGCCTGGCCTTCCCGGGGGGAAAGCCCCGACCGAAGCCGGGTCCGTACCACGGCAACGTCCATCGGCCCGACCCCGAGCGGCAGAGCGAGGGCACCCGTCACCGTGACCGTGTGCCCGCCGAGCACCCGTCGGCGGGTCCCGAACACGATTCCACCGGCGTCGAGGTGCAGCCGCCGCCGCGGGGCAAGGACTGACGTTCGGCGCAGATTGTCGAATCTGAACTCTTTTCGGCGCGCCGTCGTGGAAGATCAGCGATGGTGCACCGCCTCCGCAGATCCGATGTTGCAGACACCGGGCCGACGACAGATCCCGACGCTCCCGGGTTTCCCGCCCGGTTATGGCGCAGCCCGTTGCGGGGGCCGTGGCTGACGTCGGTGTTCGGCTTGGTGCTGTTGGTGACGTTGCCGATCGTCATTCTCACCGGTCTGCTGTCCTACGTCGCCTACGGGCCGAGGTTCGGCCAAGCCATCCCCGCCGACGCCGGCTGGCTCACACTGCCGGCCTTCGACTGGCCCACCGATCCGTCATGGCTATACCGGCTGACCCAAGGGCTTCATGTCGGGCTCGGGCTCGTCCTCATCCCGGTGGTGCTGGCCAAGCTGTGGTCGGTGATCCCGCGGCTCTTCGTGTTCCCGCCGGCGCGGTCCATCGCCCAACTGCTGGAACGGGTTTCGCTGCTGATGCTGGTCGGCGGGATCCTGTTCGAGATCGTGACCGGCGTGCTGAACATCCAGTACGACTACATCTTCGGCTTCAGCTTCTACACCGCGCACTACTTCGGCGCCTGGGTGTTCATCACCGGCTTCGTCATGCACGTCGCGATCAAGGGCCGGCGCATGTGGGCGGGCCTGCGCTCGCTTTCGCTGCGGGACGTGCTGCGTACCGGCCGGGACGACACCGAGCCCGAGCCGTGGCGGTCCGACGGTCTGGTCGCCGCCGAACCCGGTCCGGCCACGATGAGCCGCCGCGGCGCCCTGGCCCTGGTGGGCGGCGGCGCGCTGTTCACCGCGGTGCTCACCGCCGGCCAGACGCTGGGGGGCTTCACCCGGCCCGCCGCCCTGTTGCTGCCGCGTGGGCGTCTCCCTGACGGGGGATCCGGGGACTTCCAGATCAATCGCACCGCGGCGGCGGCCGGCATCTCGGTCCGGGACACCATGGAGCGCTGGCGGCTCACCCTGAACGGTGGTCCCCGCCCGGTCACGCTGGACCGCGCGGCGCTGCTGGCGATGCCGCAGCACACGGCCGTCCTGCCGATCGCCTGCGTCGAAGGCTGGTCGACCACCCAAACGTGGACTGGCGTGCGACTGGCCGACCTCGCCCGGCTGGCCGGCGTGCCGGTACCGGGATCCGCGCGGGTGTCGTCGCTGGAACACTCCGGCGCCTTCGCCGGCGCGACGCTGCAACGCAACCAGGTCCTGCACCCGGACGCGCTGCTGGCGCTGCGCGTGAACGGCAACGACCTGTCCCCGGACCACGGCTTCCCCGCGCGGATCATCGTGCCCGCCCTCCCCGGCGTGCACAACACTAAATGGGTTGCCGCGATTGCCTTTCGGAAGGCCGCCGATGCGTAGCGCCTTCGCGCGGCTCTACGGCTCCCGCCCCTTGCACCTGCTGACGATGATCGCCGGATTCGCACTGCTGGGCTACGTCATCGCCGTCGCCAGACCGGTCACGTTGTGGAACCCACACGTCTGGTGGCAGTCGATCATCGTGTGGTTCGCCGCGGCCATCGTCGCCCACGACCTCGTGTTGTTTCCGGTTTACGCCTTTGTTGACCGGCTGCTGTCACGCGGCCGCGCGCGGCCCGCTCCGGCGCGCGCCGGTGTGCCGGTGCTCAATCACCTCCGGGTGCCCGCGCTGGGCGCGGGGCTCACGTTTCTGGTGTTCCTGCCGGGCATCGTCAGGCAGGGTGCCGGCACCTACCGGGCCGCAACCGGTCAGACCCAGGACCCGTTCCTCGGTCGGTGGCTGCTGCTGACGGCCGCGATGTTCGCGGTGAGCGCCGGAATGTATGCCCTACGGCTGGCAATGGCGCGCCGACGGGCGCGGTCGCACCGGCCCACTTCCCGCGATGACGGGGCGACGGCAAACCCCCACGCGTGACCTGCGTATTCGCCAACGGCAACTAGTGTTGTTTCGCATGGGGACCACGAACGCCGTGACACGCGCCGCGCTGGGCGGGTGCGTCGCCGCGCTTGTCCTGGCGGCCGGTCTTACGACCGGTGCCGCGCCGGCGGCGATCGCCGATTCATCGGTCCCGCCACCGGCTCCGGGTGGTGCCGTGCCCGTGCAACCGGTCGGGGGAGGCGGCTGCATCATCGGCCTGAACTGTGGGTGCACTCGTGATTGCCATAAGCCGCACCCACGCCCTCCAAGCGTCGACAACGATCAGCACGCCGCGCCCGCCCCGCAGAATCCCTAGCGCAGAAACCGCCGGGGGTTTTCCTATCATTTGGTGATGAGCGCCGGTGGGCTGGAAACCGCGGGCTCGCCGGCTTTCACCGACGAGGACTCGGCCCGGTTTCGCGCCGCCGGCTGGTGGTGCGATTCGACGCTCTCCGACGCGGTCCGCCGCAACGCCCAACGGACACCGCATCGTCCCGCCTATCTCGATGACGGCGGATCGGCTTTCACCTGGCGTGAATTCGATAGCGCGGCAACGCGATTAGCCGAAGCGCTGGCCGGGTTCGGCATCATGCCCGGCGACCGGGTCGCGGTATGGCACGGCGACTCCGCCGCCATTCACGTGCTGTTCGTGGCGATCGAACGCTGCGCGGCGGTGGTTGTCGGCATCGGCGCGCGCGCCGGCATCCGAGAGGCGTCGGCGATTCTGCGCAGCGCCCAACCGAAAATCCTGATCAGCGATCCGGAACACGCGGCGGCCGCCGCGGAAGTGGCCGACGAACTGCGGGTGCCCGGCATGGTGCTGAGCCGCGACGGCGGGCCGCTTCGCTTCGATGTCGACACCGATCCCAAGGCCTTGACGCCCGGCTGCGAACTCGGCCCCGATGACATGTTCCTGATCAACTCCACGTCCGGGACCACCGGGCTGCCCAAGTGCGTCGTGCACACCCAGAACCGTTGGCACTACTTCCACCAGAAGGCCGTCGTCAACGGGCGACTGACCAGCAACGAGGTGTTCCTGCCGGTCATTCCCACCCCCTTCGGGTTCGGGCTGTGGACCAGCCACACCACCCCGATCTACCTTGGCGCCACCGCGGTGATCCTCGGCCGGTTCACCACCAAAGCCACCTGCGAGGCGATAGTCCGGCACAAGGTCACCGTATTATGTTGCGTCAGCACACAATTGACCATGCTGATGGCGGATCCGGCCAGCCGCGGCTACGACCTCAGTTCGCTGCGACTCGTCTACACCGGCGGGGAGGCGCTGCCGTATCGCCCGGCGGCCGAATTCGAGGACCTCACCGGCGCCAAGATCCTGCAGTTCTACGGCTCCAACGAGACCGGGCTGCTCAGCGCGACCACGGTCGACGACTCGCGCGAGCGGCGGCTGCACACCGGTGGCCGCGTCGTTCCCGAAATGAACGTCCGGCTGTTCGACGGAGACCGCGACGTGACCGCGACCGGGCGCGGCCAGCCCGCGTGCCGGGGCCCGGCGACCAGCCTCGGGTACCTCGGCGGCACCGACCACGACAAGCTGTTCACCCGCGATGGATGGATGCGCATGGGCGACATCTGTGAAATCGACGCCGACGGCTATCTGCGTGTCACCGGGCGCACGTCCGATTTCATCGTGCGCGGCGGCAAGAACATCAGCGCGAGCCAGGTCGAGGACGCCGTCATGACGCATCCGGGCATTGCGATAGCGGCCGCGGTCGCGATGCCCGACCCGGTGTTCGGCGAAAAGGTCTGCCTCTACGCCGAACTCGCCGACTCTGCCACCCTCGACCTGCCCGGCCTCGTCGAACACCTGCTGGCGCTGGGGGTTTCCAAGGAACTGCTGCCTGAACGGCTGATCGTTCTCGACGAGCTGCCCCGGTCATCCGGCGGAAAGATAGCCAAAGCCCGCCTGCGCGAGGATATTGAAGCCAGAACGGAGGCCGGTCATGAACGCTCCTGATGCACGCCGCGGCGGGTTGGAAGTCTGGGCGCCGTCGGTGGTTCCCCCCATCGGTGTCGACCTGTCCAACCGGCAGGCGCTGGCCGTCGCCTTCCGTCACCTGGCCGGCATCGGGTTCGCCGAGAACATGGCCGGCCATATCACCTGGCAGCTCGACGGGCAGACCGACATGCTCGTCAACCCGTGGGGGCTGTGGTGGCAGGAGATCACCGCCTCCGATATCTGCGTGGTCGACGGCGACGCGCGCGTGGTCAGCGGGCGCTGGGACGTCACCCCGGCCATCCACATCCACACCGAACTGCACCGGGCCCGCGACGACGCCCGCGTGGTGATCCACAACCACCCGTACTACGTCTGCGTGCTGGCAGCGCTGGGCAGGCTGCCCGAGCTGGTGCACCAGACCGGCTCGCTCTTCCTCGACGACCTGTGCCTGGTCGACACCTACGACGGTGAGATCGACAGCCCCGCGCGCGCCGGGGAACTCGCCGCCCGGATCGGGGGCGCCAACCTGACCATCCTGGCGAACCACGGCGTCATCGCGACCGGCCGCAACCTGCCCGAAGCCGTCTACCGGGCGGCCTCCATCGAGCGAGTCTGCAAGCTGGCCTACGACGTCATGCTCACCGGAAGGGATCCGGTGACCATGAATTGGTCGGACATGGCCGGCATGCAACGGTCGCTGATCGAACGGGCCGCCGATGTGTATTGGGCAGGGGCGGCCCGCATGACCATCAAGGCCGACGCCGATGTGCTCACGTGAACCGCGTCGTCGGTGTGCACCCACGGCGGCGACACGCCGACGAACGTCGCCGCCACCGCACACTGAATGCCGTCCCGTCACACTGAACGCCGCCCCGCAAGGAGGTTGACGAGTGAAATCGATCGACGAGCTGGCCACCGACCTCAGCTTCACCACGGCGAAGACCGGCGGCGAGCGCTCGGTCACCTTCCTGCCCGATCCGCCCCGCGCCCCGCGCCGCTACACGGTGATCTCGGTGGACGACCACATCGTCGAACCCCCGGACACCTTCACCGGCCGCCTGCCCCGCAAGTTCGCGGACCGGGCGCCGAAGGTCGTCGAGACCGACAGCGGGGGACAGACGTGGGTCTATGACGGTAAGGAGCTGCCCAACGTCGGCTTCAACGCGGTGGTCGGCCGGCCGGTCGCGGAATACGGTTTCGAGCCGGTCCGATTCGACGAAATGCGCAGAGGCGCATGGGATATCGATGCCCGAGTCAAGGACATGGACCTCAACGGCATCTACGCCTCGCTGAACTTTCCGTCGTTCCTCCCGGGCTTCGCCGGGCAACGACTGCAGCAGGTGACCGGCGACCGCGATCTGGCGCTGGCCTCGGTGCGGGCCTGGAATGACTGGCACTTCGACGTCTGGGCGGGCTCGTATCCCGACCGGATCATTCCCTGCCAATTGCCGTGGCTGCTCGATCCCGAGCTCGGCGCGAAGATGATCCGCGAGAACGCCGAACGCGGCTTTCACGCCGTCACGTTCAGCGAGAACCCGGCGATGCTCGGGCTGCCCAGCATTCACACCGGCCACTGGGATCCGCTGATGGCCGCCTGCGCCGAGACCGGCACCGTGGTGAACCTGCACATCGGATCGTCGGGATCGTCACCGTCCACCACGGCGGATGCGCCGCCAGACGTGCAGGGTGTGCTGTTTTTTGCCTACGCCATCTCCGCCGCGGTCGACTGGTTGTACTCCGGACTGCCCAGCCGGTTCCCCGACCTCAAGATCTGCCTGTCCGAGGGCGGAATCGGTTGGGTGGCGGGGCTGCTCGACCGCCTCGACCACATGCTCAGTTACCACGCGATGTACGGCACCTGGCAGGCGCTCGGTGAACCCCTGACGCCAGCGGAGGTGCTGACGCGCAACTTCTGGTTCTGCGCGGTCGAAGACAAATCCTCATTCGTGCAGCGCGACCGGATAGGCGTCGACAACATCATGCTGGAAGCCGACTACCCGCATTGCGACTCGACGTGGCCGCACACCCAACAAACCATTCACGAGCAAATCGGCGAGCTACCGGATGATGTCGTCCGGAAATTCAGCTGGGAGAACGCCTCTCGTCTGTATCAGCACCCGGTACCCGCCGAGGTGCAACAAAATCCCGAGGCGTTCTGATGCGGCGATGACCACCAC
This sequence comes from Mycobacterium sp. NGS17, assembly GCF_059813205.1. Taxonomy (NCBI): domain Bacteria; kingdom Bacillati; phylum Actinomycetota; class Actinomycetes; order Mycobacteriales; family Mycobacteriaceae; genus Mycobacterium; species Mycobacterium sp. NGS17. The sequence continues at coordinate 222,213 of NZ_JCALED010000005.1, forward strand.
GGACAAAGTCGACTTCAGTTCGGTGCCCTGGGGCTCGGTGGAGTGGACGAACCTCGTGACCCTGTATCTGCGCGCTCACGAAAGCCGCACGGAGAGCCCGATTCTGGGAGACAGGCCGGCAGCGGAAGCGGTGGACCGGATCGCGTATGACTTCAAAAGGATCCATCGGATGTCGTGGCCGGCGGCCAATCAGTACCTGGTCACACTGCGCGCCAGGCAGCTCGATGACTGGTGCGCCGACTTCCTCGCCCGCCATCCGGATGCCGTTGTGCTGCACCTGGGTTGCGGCCTCGACGGGCGCTACTTCCGGCTGGCCGTACCGCCGACGGTGTTGTGGTTCGACGTCGATCAGCCAAGCGTGATCGGGCTCCGGCGTCGGCTCTACGACGACAGCGAGCGCTACCGGATGATCGGCTCGTCGGTGACCGAACTGCAGTGGCTCGATCAGGTCCCGACCGGACGTCCGACCCTGATCGTTGCCGAGGGCCTGCTGATGTATCTGCACGAGGACGAAGTGCGGCGGCTGCTGCAGAGCCTGACCGATCGATTCGCCGGCGGCGAAATGCATTTCGACACACTCTCGGCCCTGGCGCCGCTGATGTCCAAGCTCTTCACCCGAGGAATCATCAAGTGGGGCATCCGCGATGCGCGCGAGATCGCGACCTGGAATCCCCGGTTGCGGTTCATCGAGCAGACACCCGTGCTGGCCGACTACAAGCGAATTCCGTCGGCCGCGGTGCGGTTGATCTACCAGATCACGTGGATGACGGCCGGCCGCCACTACGACGTGCTCAACCGCTTCGAATTCTGACTAGCCCATCACAGGTCGGAGGCCAGCCGGCACAGAATGTCGGACGCGGGCTCCGCGGTCGCGTGCCGGTACCCGGTGCCCGCCCAGAGGTGGACGTAGTCCGGCTTGCCCGCCGCCGCGGCGGCCTTGCGCAGCGGGCTGGTCAGGTAATGGATGGCGGGATAACCCGCCGGCGCCTCGGCTTCGTGGGCGTCGATGAACGCATTGCGCAGGCCGCGGGCCGGCCGGCCGGTGAAGGCGCGGGTCAGCACGGTCTCCGTGTAGGCGGGATCGACCAGGGCCGCCTGATGAGTGGCCGAGGCGCCGCTTTCGGTGGCGCGCAACAGCACGGTGCCCACCGCGGCCGCGGTCGCACCCGCGCGGACCACCTCGGCCACCGCGGCGGGAGTCGCCAGCCCACCGGTGGCCATCACCGGCAGCGGCACCTTCGCGACGACCTGCCGCACCAACTCGACGATCGGGACCGGCGTCAGCGGCCGCTGCGGCGAGAGGGTGCCGGAATGGCCGCCCGCGGCGGCGGCCTGCACGGCGAGCATGTCGACGCCGGCGTCGTGCGCCTGAGCCGCCTCCTCAACCGTGGTAACCGTTTGGACCACAACGCTGTTGGCGCGTCGCAGCGCGGCGATCACGTCCCGCGACGGAATGCCGAACGTGAACGACACCATCGGGACCGGGCCGTCGAGCAACAGCGCGATCTTCTCGTCGAATCTGTCGTTGTCCTCGATGGGCTCGGGCGGCAGCGTCAGCCCGAACTGGTCGGCCTCCGCCTGGACGATCGCGGCGTAAGCCTGATAACGCTGCGGGTCGACCGGCACCGGATTGGGCGCGAAGACGTTGACCCCGAACGGGATTCCTTCGGCGCGAACGGCTTTGATCTCACCCTCGATGGCCTCGACCGTCTTGTATCCGGCCGCCAGCAAGCCCAGCGCCCCCGCGCGATTGGCGGCCGACACCATGGCCGGGGTCGTCGGGCCGCCCGACATCGGAGCCGCCACCAGCGGAACGGACATTCCAAACTGCGCCAACATCTCCCTGCCCTTTCGGTGTGTCACGGCCTCGCCATCCTCGACAATATCGGCGCCGAGGCGGTGCGCCGGCCTCCGCCCCGTTGACGGACCTGGCAGGATGCTTGAGCGTGACGCGCCCCAACTTCCTCGTGATCGTCGCAGACGACCTCGGCTTCTCGGACCTCGGCGCGTTCGGCGGCGAGATCGAGACGCCCCACCTCGATCGGCTGGCCCATGCGGGCGTCCGGTTCACCGACTTCCACTCCGCCCCGGCCTGCTCACCGACCCGGGCGATGTTGCTGACGGGCACCGACCACCACATCGCCGGCATCGGGACGATGCTCGAGGTCGCGTCGCCGGAGTTCCGCGGCGCCCCCGGGTACGAGGGCTATCTGAACGACCGGGTTGTCGCACTGCCGGAACTGCTGCGTGACGCGGGCTATCTGACGCTGATGTCGGGCAAGTGGCACCTGGGCGCCACGATCGAGACTTCGCCGTGGGCGCGAGGTTTCGAGCGCTCATTCGCCCTGCTGCCGGCGGGCGCCAGCCATTACGGCGGCTCGGCGGCGCGCGGATTCTCTCCGGTGCCAACGCTCTACACCGAAGACGACCGATTCGTCACCGTCGGCGACGACTTCTATTCCTCGGACTCCTATACCGACACCCTGTTGCGGTATCTGGAAGAGCGCGCTCCCGACGACGACCGGCCCTTCTTCGCCTATCTGCCCTTCCAGGCCCCGCACTGGCCGCTGCAGGCCCCCGATGAATCCATTGCGAAGTATCGTGGCCGCTACGACGCCGGCCCGGACGCGCTGCGCGAGGAGCGGTTGGCCGCGCTCAAGCGGCTAGGCCTGTGTCCCCCCGACGTCGTGGCACACCCGGTGGTGGCCGACGGCGCACCGGAGTGGGCCGACATGACCGAAGAGCAGCGTGCGGTGTCGGCGCGCAGCATGGAGGTCTACGCCGGAATGGTCGACCGGATGGACTACAACGTCGGCCGGGTGATCGACTTCCTCTCGGCCAGCGGCGAACTCGACAACACCGTCGTGATCTTCATGTCCGACAACGGCGCCGAGGGCGCGATCGTGGAGGCGATGCCGCTGCGCGGGCCGCAGATCGCCGCGCAGATCGAAAAGCATTGCGACAACAGCCTGGACAACCTCGGCCGGCCCACGTCGTTCATCTGGTACGGCCCCCGCTGGGCGCAGGCCGCCACCGCGCCGTCGCGCCTGCACAAGGCGTTCACCACCCAGGGCGGAATCCGGGTGACCGGCTTCGTCACCTGGCCCGGCTTCGCCCGGCAGCAACAGATCGGCACCGCGTTCAGCACCGTCATGGACGTCGCGCCGACCCTGCTCGAGCTCGCCGGGATCACCCACCCGGGCACGTCCTATCGCGGCCGCGAGGTGTCGCCCATGCGCGGCCGCTCACTGGTGGACTACCTGACCGGCGCCACCGAGACCGTGCACGACGCTGACACCGGCACGGGCTGGGAGCTGTTCGGCCGCCGTGCCATCCGGCAGGGCGACTGGAAGGCGTTGTATCTGCCGGCGCCCTACGGCCCGGGCAGCTGGCAACTCTACGATCTGGCTTCCGACCCCGGCGAAGTCGACGATCTGGCCGCCTCACGGCCGGACAAGCTGGCCGAGCTGCTGACCCTGTGGGATCGCTACGTCGAGGAAACCGGCGTGATCCTGGATCCCGTCTCCGTGTACGAGGTTCAGCTCTGAGTCCGCTGGGCCTCGAAGAGCTCGACCGAACCACTGTGCCGTGCCGCCAGGACCTCGAGTCCCGCATCGGCAAGCCAGCGCTGCACGTCGCCGACGTGGGGCGTATCCCCGAAAAAGCCCGCGGCCCGCAACGCCGTCACAAACCGATCCTGGCGCCAGCCTCGACCGCGCACGCACGTGCTGCCGCGAAGAATCCCGCCGGGCTTGAGCACGCGGGCAAGCTCGAAAACCGCCGCTCGCGGGTCGGGTAGACAATGCAGGCCGTTGAACGTCAGTGCCAGGTCGAAGGTGTTGTCCTGGAAGGGTAGGTCCGTGACATCGGCCTCGGCGAACTCCATCAGGTGGGCCACCCCCAACCGAGCCGCCTGGCCGCGCGCCCGTTTCAGCATGTCGGACGAAATGTCGGCGGCCACGTAGTGGCAATCCTGCCCTGGGCGCACGCCACGAAACGCGAAGCCACCACCGCATGGGATGTCAAGCACGTGGGCGCCTGGGGGAGCTTCGGCGACACGCTGAACATGTCCCAGTAGGTCAGGTAATGCCAATCCCCACAACGCTTTTGCGCCCACCGCGGCGACGCTGTCATGCATTGCGGCCGTGTTGTACAACGCCGATGCCACCCGGGCGGCGCGCCAGCGGTCCGTCACCTGGCCCATCCGCTGACCCTAGCCGGAAACCCGGGCGTGGCAACCCGCCAGCGTGCCATCGCGGACGCATTCGTTATGCGTTCGCCGTGACCCAGCAGGCTGCGGCAGCGGAAAAAGACGTCGAAATCTTTCGACGAGTGCACGGTCGCCGGTGAGGCGTAGCGCTCCGTCGGCGAGGATCTGGTCGAGGTCACGGTCGGTGCGAAGCAGTGAGAGCAGGGCGGCCTCATCGGTTTCCAGTGTCGCGTCCGGGTGACCGCTTTCACCGCGAGCCAGGGTGAGTTCGCCACCGTTGATCTGGAGCCGGAACGGCTGATCGTCCAGGTGTATGTCGATTGTCGCGTCGAGCCCGGCCGCGGCGCGGCGGTCGAAAAGTGCTGTCAGGGAAAGCATCAGGGAGTCGACACCAAGTGTGCCGTCGTAGGGCATGGTGGGTGAGTGGCTGGCCCAGCGGGCCAGTCCGAGCACGATCGGCCCCAACTCGGCCCCCCAGGGCGTCAATTCGTACACCCACGACGCGCTGGGCGGGCCGAGCCGACGGCGACGCACCACTTCGGTGTCGGTGAGCTCGCGCAACCGCTGGGTCAGCATGTCTGGGCCTGCGCCCGGCAAGCCCGCCAGCAGATCGGTGAAGCGTTTGGGGCCCAGCAGTAGTTCACGAACCACCAACAGCGCCCAGCGCTCGCCGACCAGATCCAGCGCGTGGGCCACTGCGCAGCCGGTGTCATATCTCCGCTTCCTAGCCATGGATCCCATGCTATCAGCAATAATAGGTTAAACAAATTAGATACTTGGTTTTTCCAACTAGTGCTGCTAGCGTCGGGTTCGTCCCACTTGGGACGGACTACGAAGGAGATGAAAACCATGCCTGTGTTCACCATCGACGCGCCCAAAGGGGCGCCGCAAAACGCCAAGCAGACGATGTTGAAGGAGATCACCGACGCGCTCGACGAGGCCTACCATTTCCCCGACACCCGCGGCTGGCTGCGCGAGTACTCGGCCGAAAACGTGTCACAAGACGGCCGCGTGCACGCCGAGCCGGTGCGGCCGGTGGTGTCCCTGGAGGCACCGGAACTGGCCAGCCTGGATGCCAAACGCAAGCTGGTGCAAAAGATCGAGTCGGCCGTCGGCGCGGCGTATGCGGGGATCGCCAATATCGAGGAAGTCCTCGTTCTGGTCAACCACTACCCCCTGCGGGATGTCGGCTGGAGGGGCAGTCTGCAATCCGACAAGCCGGAAATCGTTGCCGCCCTTGCCGAGTTGAATCGCTGAGCTTCCGCCCGCTGACGCGATCGCTGTCGGCTCGGACCACGGTGCTGCCACGGCATCCTGGTCCGAGTCGACAGCACAAGGTGTGTTCGCGCGCTAAATAGGTTCCGCCAAAACGGGTTTGGATGGCCGCTGATCGCGCTGCGCGCCCGCGTTGCGTCATACCTCAATCCATGGAGGACGCTCGGGCGCCCTCGTCACCGCCGCGCAACCCCAAGTCCGCGGCGATAATCCACCAATTCGGTTGGGGGCAACCAGGATACGCTGAGCACGCCGATGCCGCGGCGGTCCGGGCGCCCCGACCAGGTCATGCGGTACGGCCCACCAATTGGGCCAATTGCGCCGCGCCCTGGGCTGTTTGGGTGGTCAGCACGATCCGCCCGGACGTAGCCGGTTGTTCGATGATCGGCGCTTCCAAGACCGTGTTGTCCCTAATGAAGGCCACGTGGTCCTGCAGATGCTCGCCCGTGAACGCGGCCCACACGGCCGCCGATGGCGGATCCAGCACCAGGGTCAGTTCGTAATAGTCCGCGGTCAACGCCTTCGGTGGGTCGACGCGGACAAGGCCGAGCTGGGCGATCTCGGGGCCCAACGTGTAGACCGTGGTCCGCCCGATGTCACAGGTGGTGAGGTCGTCGGTCGGCTTAACCGGAGCGTTCGGATCCGTGGCCGGGCACTTCACGGCGGGCGTCGTGGGCTGCGACTTGGTCACCGGCCGGACCGGCAATGGCGCGATCTTCATCACCGGCTGCGGGGGCGGGGGCGGCGGCGCGCTTGTACTGGCCTGCGCGGTGGTGGACGAGGTGGGCGGCGCGGGCTTGTGCGTCTGCTGACAGCCACACAGTGTCGCCGCGAGCAGGCCGATAGACCCAAGCCAGGCGGCGGCACTACCCACGCCGAATCGACGGTGAATCATTCGAATGCACTCTACCCGCGAGATCATTGATTCCACGTTCGGCGGGAATTCCTGCAGGGCAGTTTCTTTGGTGTCCGGTAGCGCGCCGCCTGGGCATCGCGCAATTCGGGGGAGCTTCGGAAGCGACCTCTTTACCGACACTACGAATATAGAGTAACGTCGCCGCCTAGAAGGTTATGGACAAGCGACGTAAGCCCAACCCCGCCGAACGCCGCCGCGATCTGTGCGACGCGGCGATCCAGTTGCTGGCCGATGACGGCGCCAAGGGGTTGAGCCACCTGAAGGTCGATCGCAAGGCCGGCGTGCCGGACGGCACGACGTCGTTCTATTTCCGCACGCGATCGGCGTTGCTACGCGCGGCGGCCGAACGCTCGGCCGAGCTCGACCTCGCCGAGCTGCAGGCCATCGCGGACAGTTCCGATAGCGGCGAGAACTTCGCGCCCTCGCGCTTGTCACAGGTAGTCATCCAGGCCGGCAGCGATCCGCAGTTGTATCGGACCAGGGCCCGATACGAGCTGACCATGCAGGCCACCCGCGACCCAGCACTGGCCGCGATTCTGCAGCAGGCCACCGACGAGTTCACCAAACTGCATCGCGAAATCCTGGTCCAGCTGATGCCGCACGGCGCCGAGCTCGATCCCGCCGTCGTCGAGGATCTGAGCAACGTCACGCTGACGTTCATCAATGGCCTGCTGCAGCGGTTCGCGCACGGCGACCGGATCATCGACAGTCCCGAACAGCTCGACGGAATCCTGTCGGCGATCGCGGCCGGGATTTTGAAGAGTTCGGCCAAGGGGCGGCTCACCCAGACCGGCGGCCTTCGGGTGTTGCGCCGCGGGACGGCCGGGCCAGCGTGAGGGCACCGGCCGGACACGGTGTCTCTGGCTCTTGCCAGACCACCCGCTGTATGGTTCTCTACGAGAATAGAGTAGGCCCACGTTCATGCGTCGTTTTCTCCCGAGCTTGCGCACAAATCAGAGCGACGCAATTAAGCGGAGTGTACAAATTGCCCCGACCGAATCCAGCGCTGCGACGCTGGCAGCGCTAGCCCTGGTGCAGGTGATGCGGGCGTCTAAAACTGCAGCGGTAGGAGGGATTTCGTGACGGCGAGCACCGATAGCCATGTTCGTTTCGATCCATACGATGTCGGGCTGATCGCGGACCCGTACCCCATGTTCGCGCGATTGCGCGAGGAGGCGCCGCTTTACTACAACGCCGAATACGACTTCTATGCCGTGAGTCGCTACGCGGATGTCAGCAAGGCGCTCGTCGACCACGAGACATTCAGCTCGGCGCGTGGCGCGATCCTGGAACTGATCAGGGCCAACCTCGAAATCCCGCCGGGCATGTTGATCTTCGAAGACCCGCCGATTCACGATGTGCACCGCAAACTGCTGTCCCGCATGTTCACCCCGCGCAGGATCGCCGCGCTCGAGCCGATGATCCGCGACTTCTGCGCACAGTGCCTGGATCCGCTGATCGGCTCGGACCATTTCGACTTCGTCACCGACCTGGGCGCGCAGATGCCGATGAAGGTCATCAGCATGTTGCTGGGCATTCCCGAGGAAGACCAGGAGTACATCCGGGACCGGGGCAACGCGCAGCTGCGTACCGAGGCCGGAAAGCCCATGAACGCCGCCGAGCAGGGGCTGTCGGTGGGCGAGCAGTTCGAGGCCTACATCGACTGGCGCTCCGACCATCCGTCCGACGACATCATGACCGAGCTCCTCAACGTCGAATTCGTGGACGAGACCGGCACCACCCGGCGGCTGTCTCGCGAAGAGATCCTGGTCTACCTCAACGTGGTCGCCGGGGCCGGCAACGAAACGACGACACGACTGATCGGTTGGTCCGGGAAGGTTCTCGCCGAACACCCCGATCAGCGCCGGGACCTCGTCGAGAACCCGACGCTCATCCCGCAGGCCATCGAGGAATTACTGCGGTACGAGCCGCCGGCGCCGCACGTGTCCCGATATGTGACCCGCGACGTCTCCGTGCACGACCAAACCGTGCCCGAGGGCAGCGTGATGATGATGCTGATCGGGTCGGCGTGCCGCGACGAGGCCCAGTTCGGCCCCGACGCAAACGAATTCAACATTCACCGCACGGTGCGCCCGCACCTCACCTTCAGCATGGGAACGCACTTCTGCCTGGGCTCGGCGCTGGCACGTCTGGAAGGCCGCATCGCGCTGGAGGAGATCCTGAAACGATTCCCGGAGTGGGAGGTCGACCTGAGCGGTGCCGTTCTCAGTCCGACATCCACGGTGCGGGGCTGGGAGTGTATGCCGGCGCTGGTGTCACGATGACCGGGCGAGTCGAGGGCAAGGTCGCTTTCATCAGCGGTGCCGCGCGCGGTCAGGGGCGCAGTCACGCCGTCCGTCTTGCGCAAGAGGGTGCCGACATCATCGCGATCGATGTCTGCGGTCCGATCGACAACCTGGCTTATCCGCACGCGACCCCCGAAGACCTCGCCGAGACCGCCGATCTGGTGAAAAACCTCGACCGGCGCATCGTGACCGCCCAGGTGGACGTCCGCGACTACGACGGGCTGAAGGCCGCCGTGGACGGCGGGGTCGAACAGCTCGGGCGTCTCGACATCATCGTCGCCAACGCGGGGATCGGCACCTTCGGCAACAAGCTGCACAAGATCGGCGAGCAGATCTGGCAGGACATGATCGACGTAAATCTGTCCGGCGTCTGGCACACCGTGAAAGCCGGTGTGCCGCACATCCTCGCCGGCGGACGCGGTGGCTCCATCGTGCTGACCGGTTCGGTCGGATCGCACAAAGCCATGGCGTACACCGGTCACTACATCGCCGCCAAACACGGTGTCCTCGGCCTGATGCGGGCGTTCGCGGTCGAGCTGGGCCAGCACAGCATTCGGGTGAACTCGGTCCATCCCAGTCAGGTCAATACGCCGATGACCATGAACGACATCACCTTCCGGCTGTTTCGACCGGATCTGGAGAATCCGGGGCCGGAGGACTTCGCGCCGTTCTCCCAGATGACCCACACGATGCCGGTGCCCTGGGTGGAAGCCATCGACATCAGCAACGCCGTCCTGTTCCTCGCCTCTGACGAATCTCGTTACATCACCGGCGTTTCGCTGCCAGTCGATGCGGGCGCGTTGCTCAAATAGCGTCAACTAAGAATCAAGTGAAAGAAGAAGCCCATGCCCGAATATGACTACGCAAAGCTGAAGAAGGAAGCCGAGCAGTACATAAAGTTCGAGAAGGACAAGAAGAACCGGATCGCGTACATCACGTTCGATCGTCCCGACGCGCAGAACGCCACCAGTTTGGGCATGCGGCAGAACTACGCGGACCTGATCCACAAGTGCAACGTGGACGACGACGTCAAAGTGGTGGTGATCCGCGGCGAGGGACAAGATTTCGGCAGCGGCGGCGACCTGCCCGAGCAGCGTCCGATGCTGGAGAACCCGGGCCTGCCCCTGCATCACGAGCTCGCGATCAACGACGACGACGTCAAGTACCCACCCGGTGGTTCGTACCGCTACCTGTCCACCGTCACCGACTTCTACGCCAAGGCCCGCGCCGGAAACCGTCCGCTGCAGGAACTTCGGAAGATCAGCATCATCGAGGCCAAGGGCTACTGCTACGGGTGGCACTTCTATCAGGCCGGCGACGCCGACCTGGTGATCTCCAGCGACGACGCCCTGTTCGGGCACCCGGCGTTTCGGTACGTGGGCTGGGGACCCCGGTTGTGGTGGTGGGCCGAGACGATGGGCCTGCGCAAGTTCTCCGAGATGTTGTTCACCGGAAGGCCGTTCAGCGCGAAGGAAATGTACGACTGCGGCTTCGTCAACAGCGTCGTGCCCCGCGACCAGCTGGAGGCCGAGACCGAGAAATACGCCATGGCATGCTCACGGTCCCGCCCGACCGACACGGTCGCGGTCCAAAAGACGTTCCTCGAGCTGTACAAGCAGCACAAGGGCGAGTACTTCGGCAGCCTGCTGACCGGCATGGTCGAGGGCATGCTGCCGATGATCCAGAACGACGCGGAAGAGGTCGACCTCACCGAAGGCACTTTCAACAAGGGCCTCAACAACGTGGTCAAGGACAACGACATGAACTTCCCGCCGGAGTGGCGCCTGAGCCGCTCGGGCCGCGCGAAGCCCTGACCGTTTTGGCGAGGCGTGCATGTCCGCGCTGACGGGGATCAGGGTCGTCGAGTTAGCCGAATCCGTCGCGGGGGAGTACTGCGGGAAGCTGCTGTCCGACTTCGGCGCCGAGGTCATCAAAATCGAGGCTCCGGAGGGCGGCAGCGCGACCCGCGCGATGGCGCCCATCCTCGCCGACGGGTGCGAAGGCAGCGCGCTGTTCGCCTACCTCAACACCAACAAGCGCTCCGTCGTACTCGATCGAGGCTCGGCGGCCGACGTCGAGCGGCTGCACCGGCTGATCGACACCGCCGACGCGGTCATCGACGGCCGGTCACCGGACTGGTCCGCGCGCCATCCGTCCGTGGTCTTCTGCTCCATCGCCCCATACGGGCAAGGGGTGGCCGCCGAGTTCGACAATGCCCGCAGCATCAACGTTTTTCACGCCAGCGGGTGGGGATATCACACTCCGAGCCATCCAGACCCCGCCAAGCCCCCGCTGCAGGGACCGGGTCGCTTCCTCGCCGACTACGAAGCCGGGCTGGAAGCGGCGCTGTGTGTCGTGTCGTCGCTGTGCGGGCGTCTGCACACCGGCCAGGGCGAGTCGATCGACGTCTCCCAGCAGGCCGTGCTGGTCTCGCGCGCCGATTGCATCCTCGGTCGCCTCGTCACCGGCGAAGTGCCGGCCGACGGTGCGCGTGCTGATTACGATCAGGCCGGGCCGGCATCGTTCTTCGCCTGCGCGGACGGCTTCGTCTACTTGTACATGACCAGCGCTGCGCATTGGTCCGGGGTGAAAACCTTGATGGGCCAGGCCGAATGGCTCGACGCGTTCGAGGACGACTGGCTGGAGTTCTCCGTCACCGCCGAGAAGGTCACCGCGTTTCAGCGGGGCTTCGCCGGCTGGGTTGCCGGCCTGCCGAAAGAGCAGGCATCGGAAAGGGCCCAGCGGCTCGGTGTGCCGCTGGTGCCCGTCAACGGCGCCGCCGACCTGCATCACTCGCCCCAATACCGGCACCGCGGATTCTTCCAGCGGGTTCGCCATCCGGTGCTGGGTGAAGCCGCGTATCCGACCGTGCCCTATGCGTTCAGCGCATCGCCCGCCCGAATCACCAGTGCCGCACCACGTCTCGGTGAGCACACCCGGTCGGTGCTGGAAAGCGTCGACCCCCCGCGCGCCCGGCCGACGGTCAAGTCGGCGCAACTGAAGCCACCCAGGGATGCCAGGGGCGGGCCGCTGGAAGGCGTGCGGGTCGCCGAGCTCACCAAAGTGTGGGCCGGTCCGTACGCCGGAAAGTTACTGGCGATGCTGGGCGCCGAAGTGATCAAGATCGAGACGGCCGACAGCCCCGAGGAGATGCGCGCATACGGCGGCACCGACATCAACCACGCGCCCTACTTCCTGAGCATCAACCCCGAAATCCTCAGCGTGGACCTCGATATCAAGTCGACCGAGGGGATGGCGCGGCTGCGCGAGCTGATCGCGCGCAGCGACATCGTCATCAACAACCTGCGCCCCGGCGCCATGGAACGTCAGGGCCTGGGATATCGACAACTCACCGAGATCAAGTCCGACATCATCTCCGTGTCGATCAAGATGTGGGGCAACGACGGGCCACTGGGTCACCAAACCGGTTATGCGCCATGCTTTGCCGCGCTGGCCGGGCCCGCCTCCCTGGTCGGCTACCCCGACGGGCCGCCGCTCGGGACGAGCATGCGCTACGGCGATTCGACGGTGGGCGCGGCGGCCGCATATGCCGCTGTGGTGGCATTGCTGCACCGGGAGCTCAGCGGCGCGGGTCAGTTCGTCGATGTGTCGGCCGTGGAGACCCTTTCTTCGATGATCGGTGACTGCCTGCTGGAGCATTCGCTGACCGGGCGGCCGCTGGGGCCCAGCGGCAATGCGCACCCGGATATGTGCCCCCATGGCTGCTACCCGTGTGCCGACGGCACGTGGATCACGGTCGCCGTCGCGAATGATGCCGAATGGCAACGGTTGTGCGAGGCACTCGGCGCCGCAACCCTGGCCGACGAACCCCGCTACGCCACCCGCGAGGCGCGACACCGGCACACCGAAGCGCTCGACGCGGACCTCGCCCGGTTCACTCGAGGCCGGGACGCCGAGCGGCTCGCCGAGCGACTGCGCGCGGCCGGGGTACCGGCCGCCAAGAGCGCCACATCGGTGGATGTCATTGCCGACCAACGGCTGTGGGACCGCGAGTTGTACCGCTTCGTCACGGATCATCGCGAAGGCCAGCGCCCGGTGCTGGGGCCGTCCTGGCGGATGGCCCGCTGCCCGGCGCGGATCGAGCGCGGGGCGCCGGACCTGGGCGAGGACACCGACTATGTTCTCAACGAGATACTCGGCAGCCAACCGATTGGCGGAACATGACGACACTGGCCCGCACAGCGGCCCTGGTCACCGGCGCCAGCAGCGGCATCGGCACGGCAACGGCTCGAGCGCTGGCGGCCCACGGGGCCGCGGTGGCCCTGCTCGCCCGCCGGGTCGACCGGTTGACCGAGCTCAAGACTGAGATCGAATCCGCCGGTGGCACAGCGCTGGTGGTGCCTGCCGACGTGACCGATGCCGAACAGGTGGCGGCCGCCGTGCAGCGCATCGTCGCCGAGCTGGGGCGCCTCGACATCCTGGTGAACAACGCCGGCCTGATGCAATCGGCGCCCGCGACCGAGGCATCGCTGCGGGACTGGGACAACATGGTGTCCGTCAACGTGCAGGGTGTCCTGTACGCCACCCGCGTCGCGCTTCCGCATCTGATCGACGCGGCCGCCGATTCGCCGCGCGGGGTGGCCGACCTGGTCACCGTCAGTTCCACCGCCGGCTGGGTGGCCCGGCCGAACACCGCGGTGTATTCGCTGACCAAATTCGGCGTGAACGCCTTCAGCGAGGGCCTGCGCCAAGAGGTGCTCGGCAAGCGGGTCCGGGTCGGGGTGGTCGGCCCCGGAACCGTCGACACCGAAATCTTCAGCCACCTCGCCGAGAAGTCGCGCGAGGCGTTCGAACGGCAGACGGCCGGTATGGTCATGCTGCGGCCCGACGACATCGCGGACGCCGTGTTGTTCATGGTGACGCGCGACCGCCGGGTCGCGGTCAATCACATGTTGGTGCGCTCGGCCGAGCAGACCTGGTAGCGGCGTGGCCTCGGATTGGGTGATCGGCGATCATTGCGGATTGCCGTTCCCGGTTGATCCCGCGGCATTGCGCACCGGCGGGGTGCGGTTTTTGACCGACGCATTGCGGGCCTCCGGAGTGCTGGGTCGCAACGGCGTCGCCCGGATCGGCGACTTCCGCGAGATCAGCGGTGGAAGTACCGGACGCAAGGTCGTGTTGTCGGTCGAACACGAAAAGCCCGCACCGGATCTGCACACCGACCTGTTCGTCAGGTTCTCCCGCGATCTCGACGATCCGGTGCGCGATCGCGGAAAGACCCAGATGCAGTCCGAGGTGCGGTTCGCCTCCTTGGCACGAGCGCCCGGATTCCCCATCGCGGTACCCAGCCCGCAGTTCGCCGACTATCACCGTCGTAGTGGCGCCGGGATCTTGATCACCGAACGAATCAATTTCGGCGCCAACGGGATCGAACGCCAATACCACAAGTGCCTCGATTACGAGATGCCCGCGCCGGTGGAGCACTACCGCGCGCTGCTCACCGCGCTGGCACGGCTTGCCGGCACGCACCGGTCCGGCCGGCTGCCCGCGGAACATACCGCGCGCTTTCCGCTGGATGTGCGGGCGGCAGCCGTCGGAAAGCGTGCGCCGCTACCGGCGGCCAAACTGAAACGGCGGGTCGATCAGCTGGCCGAGTTCATCGGCGCTTGCCCCGGGTTGGTGCCGGCTGGCGCCGGCTCCCCGGAGTTCTTGGCGCGCTTGGCCGATGAGGCGCCTCGGTTAGCACTGTGCGAGAACGCGGTCGCCGATCACCTGGCCGCCGACGGCGACTACAGCGCGCTGTGCCACTGGAATGCCAATATCGACAACGCCTGGTTCTGGCGGGAGGACAACGGGACTCTGCGCTGCGGCCTGATGGACTGGGGCTGCGTCAGCCAGATGAACCTGGGCATGGCCCTGTGGGGGGCGATGTCCGGCGCCGAAAACTACCTGTGGGATGTCCATCTCGACGACATGCTGGAGCTCTTCGTCGCCGAATTCGAACGTTGTGGCGGTCCACGCCTGGAGCCGGACCGGCTGCGTCGCCATACGCTGCTGTATGCGGCGGTGATGGGCGTGGCCTGGCTGCTGGACGTACCGGCGTTGCTACGTAAGCGATTCGACGTCGCACCGAGCAGCCGCACGGACCCGCGGATCAGGGACGACGAGGGCGTGCGCGCACCGCTGCAGATGCTCTCGAATCTGCTGCTGTTGTGGCAGCGGTACCCGCTGGGCGGCCTGCTCGACGAAGCCTTGGCCGAGGAAGGGCGTGTCGCCTAAGGCGCCTCGTCGTCTCTGTCGTGCAGCAGCTTCTCGGGATGATGAAATACGTTGGTTGAGGGCTGCCGATGGTCTCGGTGAGCTGGCGGCAGCCGTGCAATTCCCGCTGTCAATAAGCGTTATTGGATTATCGCTCCCAATTCACAGCGCCCTTCGTTCGTGAATCATCCGACGCGCCTGCTGGATGAACGCCGCGCCGTGGACTGAGAGTCACACACCCGTATCGGGAATTTTCACAATTCTGGGTGTGAGTAACCGCGAAAGCGTTTACGCTATCGAATCGGGCAACGTCACTAACACGGCAGTCACCAAACACGGAGGTTTGGAGGCACGTTGTCTCGTGCAAATCGCGTCCCCACAGCTACTTTGGTGGCTGCGGCGGTAATCGCTGGAATCGGGTTCGCACCGCTGGCCCATGCGGACGATGCTGACTTTATACAGTTCCTAACGGAACACGGGCCTCGGCTGCGGTGAAGGTTCGATGAACTGCAAAAGTGCCGATGATCTCATCCAACTTGGTCACTCCGTGTGCTACGACATCGACGTCAACGGTCAAACTCCAGTGCAAGCTGCACAAAAGGCCGTAGAGGTCGGCGACGGCTGGATCAACAGGGAGCAGGCCGCAGATTTGGTCGCCGCGTCTGTCGTCAACTACTGCCCGTGGGATTAAGTCCAGATCTCCAGCGGCACAGGCGACGCCGACACTTAACAGTCGGTGGGAATATTGGCGACATATTCGTCGTATCATCGCGCTCATCGCGGCAATTATTGCGGCGGAATTACATCCAATGTTCTGGCGCCAGCGGCCAGCGCGTGCCCGTCCGGCTATTGCCAAGCTGCCTCCGGCCACTGCGTTCACCCCCGTATACGCACCGACACCACCACCCGGTGGAACCGCTGAATGCGCTGATGGTTACTACTCGTTTAGTGAAAAGACCGGATGAGGACGACACCTGCCACGGACGCGGCGGCGTTCAGAGGGTGTTGTAGTCGCAGTATCAGCTGCGGGCGTTCGCGTTACTGCCAGACTTCAGTTGTCTGTTGCCGTTGGCCCCTTCACTGTGCGACAAAGCCGCCGGTAACGCGGACGCTTCCTTGGAAATTCCCTTCCGGCGGCTTTTGACCACTAGGTCCTTGCGCATGCGCCGAAGTGCAGGCAGGACCGCCACGACACGCCATAGACAGGGTGACGTTGGCGGCTGGGCGCAGGTCAATCCGCCTCGTCGTCCTCATCGCTGTCGCGTAGCAGCTTTTCGGGATGGTGAAACATGTTGACGCGGGGCCGTCCCCGTTCCAGGTGCGGGGGTGGAATCCATTCCTAACTCCGCCGTCGCCAACCTTAAATGGTCCAGCTGGAGAAATTAGGGTTGCGCGCGAAACTTTCGTTGGCGCCTAGATCCCGGCATGGGTTCGTGAGCGTGACTAAGTGTCTAGCCAGATTTCATTCGGCAGCACGCCGGCGGCGGATGGACGATTGGCGGGATGGCTGTTGGCAACGTGACCGACGGCACGACTGACTACTCGAAGAGCGAATTCGATTCGCACGGGGTTGATGCCCCATCCGCTCACGACAGGGTGCAGCTCGCCTTCGCGGTTGATTTCTTCGGCGACCCTTTCGGCGGTTGGGCTACCCCAACGAAATCCGCCCCCTCGGTTATAAACCTTGTCGACGGCACGCAGATGTAAGCCCGATGGACGGCACTGATTAGAGATGTCGTCGAGGATGCCGTTTTTGGTCGCTTCGGCCTGCAGGTGTGCAGTCTGATCGAGGTTGGCGGTCGCATTACGTCGGCCGTCTGCTGCCGCGTAATTTCCGATGGCTACATCGAATTGGGCTGTATTCATCAATTGCGAAGCAAGCCGAAGGATTTCAAACAATTGCCAGGCTTCCTCGACGGCATCCGAGCCGAGGCCCAACGCTTCAGCCAGCGTGGCACCGACAGCCTGAAAATTTGCGGATGACGTTAGTCGTATTGCGCTGGGGTCGAAGGTCAGAATCTGCGATACCGGAACGGGACCCGCCCTGGTTGGCGACTCCGCGTGCAAGGCAAATAACGCGGTTACACGTGCGTATCGCTGAGCACAGACAGCCGCGACGCCGCCGGCATAGAACAGCATCGAAGTAGCAACCAGTGGGAGGTTGATGAGCCAAGCAATCCCGTCACGCGGAGTGATGCTCGCTAGGCGATGAAGATCTGGGGTCCACCACTTTTCGGTGTCGCGGTCGCCCCAGAACGCTAAGACGGCGACGGCAGCCACCGGTATCCGAGTGGCTTCGATGACTCGATCGGTAAGCGTTTGAGCATAATTCGGGTCACCGCTGTTGTAGTTGTCGAGGTTGAACTCGGGCAAATCACGAAGCCTGTTGAACTCCTCGGCCACCATGTCGTGAGCCGAAATGGCCGGCGACTGCTGCATCAGGTGACGTTTTATGCGGCTGGCGGCCACTGCGACGGTAAACGGATGGCGAGCCCGTGTTTCGCGGATCGCCACGATCTGATCCGCCAAGTGCCCCAACGCCTCATCGGCAGTGGTTTGAAACACTACAGCAGGATGTGCGCCGATCAGCTGGCTCGCGGCATCGGTGAGGTTGCCGGGCTCGACCCAGCCCATAGTGAACAGCTTTGTGCAGGAGGCCCTCGCAGCTTCGCGCAGTGCGGTGTCGTGTTGGACAGACCAGCCCGCCACGATGAGGCCGTAGTCGCTGAGGACGTAACGCAACAGCGCTCCCATGTGCTCGCCGTAGCCGTTCAGTTCGGCGGGCGTGTTGAGCATCGACTTGGGGTTTAAATAGTCGCCGTGCAGGTGCACGATGCACGCTTGCACGAGGCGCAGCGGTCCGAGGCCCTGGGCGTCGGCTTCCGTCGCCACGATCGTTGGCTGGATTCCGCGTTCAGTGAGAGCTTGCTCGAACAGCCGGTCGAAATTCATCGTCACGATCACCCGAATGATGCCCAGTTCGACGAGCTGCGCGATGGCCCGGTGTGCTGCTGAGGGCGGGATGGGAACGCCGGCTCGATCTTCCTCGCCAGACGACTCAAAGTATCCCTGCAGCAACACTTGTCGCTCATGCGGTAGCGGTGCGACATCCTCGATAACGCTGCTGTAGGTCAGCTGCTTTCCGTAGTTCTGCTCGTACCAGCGCTCGGCATTGTTGTCGTCGATAACTACCTCGGCTTTGTTACGCTGGGCGATCTTGCGGACTAAGTCGACCTCGATGTCCCACGCCGAAGGCAACCCCGCGCCCTTGGATATGCCGGCCCCGGCCAGCACTGCGTATGCACCTGGATTGGAGGCGAGTGAGAACGCCAACGGCAGGTAGGGATCATCAGTCGTCACGACCAGACAGCTTACGGCCGGAGACCCGACACGCCGTCGACTCGTGCACCGCGCAGCCGGCTCACGCCGCTACCCGCCGGCCGCGACCCCGCGCCGGCAGGTAGATAGTGCCGACGGGTGGGCCGCATAAGCCTCGGCGATCATGGGACAAGATGCATTGCAGGTCGTCGCGGTCGAGCCGGAGGCCGCAGCAGACCAGTGGGAAGTGCTTACCTCCCACTCGCCGGGACGCCCCTTTCCGGGTCAGCCATTCCAGGCCACCGCGGCGGCTGCGAGCGCTGTGAACGCGGCCTACGCTCGCGCTCGGCGCGTGCGCGACATCGCCACCATCGACTCCGAACTGCGGTTGGTATCAGCTCACCGCCATGCGGTGCAGGAGCGGGGCGGGCCGCTGCCGCCCATAGATGTGGCGGATGCGCTGCTGACGAAAATCGCGAGCCGTCCCAGCGGGGCTACAAACCGCGACCGGGAATTTTACAATTCCCCATGTGAATAAGCGTGGAACCATCTACGCTTTCTGCGGCGAATCGGGCGACCTTATTAACGACCAACACCAAGCCGGGGGTTCGAAGCATGCTGGCCCGTGCACCTCTGATCGCAGCAACCATGGCGTCGGCGGCAAAAGGCCCGACACCGCCGGCCCGGCGAGTACGCGAAAGTCTGACCCGCCCAGCTGGTGACCACCGACATGTTCACGCCGCCCAGGCCACCACATGAGATCGCGATCCTCCCAGAAAGTTGTGCTTGATTTGCGCCGCAGCTTGTCGGAAGTGTCGCGTACCCTCCGCCTGTGACCAGCCCAGCCCGTGACCGGGCAACCGAGTTCGAATGCGATGGTGACTTTGGCGGAGAGGCATCGCCACCTGTGTTGGCGGCTCATTCGCCGAACGAGGCAGGCCGGTGGCACCCGTTGGCTGAGCATTTGGAGGGTACCGGCCGACGCGCCGCCGAGTTCGGAGCAGCGTTCAGTTCAGCTGATGCGTGCCGGTTGGTCGGGACCCTCCATGACATCGGCAAAGGCGACCCAGAGTGGCAGCGTTACCTTGCCGCAGCCGTCGACGGAATCAAGTCTCCGACGGTCGACCACAAGCACGCTGGCGCATTCATTTGTTCGGACTGGGGCGTCGGAACCTTGGCCTTCGTCATCGCCGGCCACCACGGCGGGATGGCCGATTCGGCTGCGCTTCGCGCGAAAATAGCGGCCGGACCTACGGCTGGGCAGCGTGCCGCGATGGATTGCGCTGAAACGCTTGGCATCACACGTCTTAACGTGCATGAGGTCATTCCACAGCGATTCCGTGGCACTGACGCGGCAGGCAAGCGCCGCTTGGAATTTTGGCTACGCATGGTGTTCTCCTCCCTCATCGACGCCGACAGGCTCGACACTGAGCGTCATTTCGGCCGCGGACTGCGGGCCTGTTCGCCACCGAGTGGGCTTAGCGATCTCGATGTCCGGTGCAACGAGCGGCGCAGTATCGCTGTAGCCGAGCACCAGCATGATCCGGTAGCGGTAGCTCGAACCGAGATCTTGGAGGAGGTGCTGTCCAAGGCGGCCGAACCGGCGGGGTGGTTCGAACTGACAGCACCAACGGGGTCGGGCAAGACAATCGCCGCGCTTTCATTCGCGCTCCGCCACGCGGCAGCAAACGGTCATCGCCGCGTCGTCACGGCGGTTCCGTTCATCTCGGTGACTGAGCAGATCGCGCGCGAATATCGCAAGCTGCTTGCGGACCCAGCCGGGCCGCCAGTCGTCCTGGAACACCACTCGGGCATGTACACGCGAAGTGAGTCTCAAGCCGGCGAGGCGCTTTGGTCTCGCCTCGCAGTCGAGAACTGGGACGCCCGCGTCATCGTGACCACCATGGTGCAGTTGCTCGAATCGCTCTTCGATAACAACCCCAGCCGAACCAGAAAGCTACATCGCCTGGCCCAGTCGGTCCTTGTCCTGGATGAGGTTCAGTCGCTGCCATGGCGCCTGCTTGACCCCACACTCGATGTTCTTCGGGAGCTCGTGAAGTCCTACGGGTGTTCGGTGATCCTCTCGACAGCGACGCAGCCGCCCTTCAGCAGGATCGGCAGTGTCGCCGGACTACGGCGACATCAGCTGGCCAGCACGCGCTGGTTCGGTATCTTCGAGCGCACCGCCGCCGAGTTCGTCGCCAATCCGGTGTCATGGGACGACCTCGCGTCGCGCGTTAATGCCGAGGGCGGCCGACACAACAGGCAGTGCCTTGTCGTTTTGAACACCATTGCCGACGCCCGCGAAGTCTGTCGTCGCCTCATTGGAAGCGAAGGGCTCACCCATCTTTCAAGCCGGCTCTGTCAGGCACATCGCGTCGACGTACTCAACAAGGTAAGAGAACGATTGCGTGACGGTAAGCCCTGCACGCTGGTATCAACACAAATCGTTGAGGCCGGCATCGACCTCGACTTTCCGGTCGCGGTTCGTGCGTGCGGTCCACTGCCAGCTATCGCGCAAGTCGCGGGCCGGGTGAACCGCCATGGGCTCAGACAACGCGGCACGCTGATTGTCGTCGATCCAAAAGGCGGCCACGTACCGCCGGGCGAATACATGATCGGTACGCAGATCAGTCGTCAACTCCTGCAGTCCGGCGCCGACCCGCTCGCCCCGGAAACGCTAGAAAAGTATTGGGACAGGCTAATTCACGCCACCGGTGACAAGCTGGACAAACTTCAGATACAGCGCGAACGAGAATTATTGAACTTCCCGACCGTGGCCAAGCGGTACCGCATGATCGCCGACGAGACGATTCCCGTGCTTGTTTCCTATGGCGGCTTCGACCCCGCGCGGATCGTCATTCCGGATGACCCACCGGCTCGGCGTGCATTGCTGCGACGGCGACAGCCATACATGGTGTCGCTTCGCACAAAAGAGTTAGAGCGCTATAAAGCAACCGGACTTGCAGAAGAACGCGAGGGGGGAGTGACTGTGTGGCACGGTCCCTATGACCCTGTCTTCGGTCTTTCCGTCGATACGGAAACGGAGGCTCTGATCTGGTGAACCGTCATCCTGACGAACTCGCGCTGCGAGTGTGGGGTCCATTCGCCTGCTTTACGCGACCCGAGTATGCAACAGAGCGTGTGTCCTACCCGATGATTACGCCGCCGGCGGCTGTCGGGGTTCTCTCGTCGATCTTCTGGAAACCCGAGATCGATTGGATCATTACTCGAATCTGGGTGCTCGCTCAACCGCAATGGGTTTCGATGACTCGCAACGAGGTCAAGTCCCGGGCAAGGCCAGACGGTAGGATCAACGTGTTGGAGGATCGGGCACAGCGGCACAATCTCTTCCTCCGGGATGTCGATTACGTCATATTCGCGCGGCCATCTCGTCGGCCGCACTCGTCCGATCCGATTGCCAAGTACCGGGACCAGTTCCGCCGTCGAGTTGAGCGTGGAGCGTTCTTCGCACCGCCATATCTCGGGTTGCGGGAGTATGCCGCGTCTTTCGCGCCCGTCGATCTAACTACAACGCAGCCCCTTGCCGGTCTGACTATCCCGATCGGGCCGATGAGCCTCGACCTTGGCTATCACGGAGACCGCGGAATCTTGACCGAGCCTGAGTTCTTCAACGCGACCGTTACCGACGGCGTCCTCGATGACATCCCGGTTCCTGCGCGCCTAAGAGGGCGATGATGTTACTGCGCAGCCTTGACGACCTACATGGTCAGCTCGTCACCGAGGACCGACTGCCTCCGATCGGGTATCAGGTTAAACGAGTCCGGTTCCTCGTCGATCTCGATACTGACGGCGGGTGCCTGTCTATCATCGACACCGCCCCAGACGAAACAGCGCGAATCGTGCCGGAAGTTGGCCGAACCCGTGCTGTCAAGGCCTTTTTGGCGTGCGATAATGGGCAGTACGTCCTTGGCCTGCCGAAGCGGAATGACGCCAAAGCCAAGGCACTGGGGCGTACGTGTCACACCGCATTCTTTGACCGGCTCGATCAGGCTGCTAAAGCAATAGAAGCAGAAGATAGCTCGGCTGCAATGTCTCTGCGCGCTGTTGGCCAGTTCGTGTCCGACCGCGATCTAGCTCTCGAACACTTCAAAACCCGTGGTATTGCTTGCGACTTCAACGACAAGGGCGAACTGCCCGAAGCGAGTGCACGGATCGCATTCAGGGTCAACGGTGTTGATCCGACGGAGTTGCCCGCCGTACGCAATTGGTGGGCACAAATCGCCAACGAGCACCTCAGCAGCGCAGCCGAGGGGCTGTGCCAAGTCTCAGGCATCCAATCGCGACTGGCAAGAATAATGCCCGGTATTTCCGTCAAACCTGGCATGCCTCAAGCATTGATCTCCGCTAATTTTCATGCCGCGGAACGGTATAACGCACAGCAGTCCGGCGGAGCGCAGGTCGCGGTGCCGGTAGCAATTCGCAGCCATCAAGCACTCAACTGGTTATTGGCCGATGATCACCACCACCGCCGAATTGGTGACCTGACGTTCGTGTGGTGGCTAGCCACCGACGTGGCATTCGATCCGTTCAACGTGATTGCCCAGCCGCATGAGGATGATGTTGCGGCTCTCCTCGCGTCGCCCTGGTCCGGTCGGCCTGGTCGGTCGCCCTCGGCCGACTTCCGTTTGCTCGGTCTGTCGCTGACCGAGGGTCGTGTCGTTATCAGATTTGATCACGTCAGCACGCTCGCTGAGGTTGAGCGGCGCACGCGACGTTGGCTTGAGCTCATCGCGCGGCCGCGATCAGACGGCGGCCAATGGTGGCCTGCGATTTGGCACCTTGCCGAGGCCGCAGTTCCACCCGGCGAAGGCAATGCCCGGAAGGCCCGAAAGGCCCGAATTGTCGAAGCGCTCGCGCGCGCGGCAGTTGCGGGAACACCGCTCCCACGCTCACTTTTGGCTTCGCTAGTCGACCGCTGTCACGCTGTTCCATTTCCTCGCAGAGGGGACAGGGTTGACGGGTCAGCCATAGGCGCGCGTCTCGCAGCTCTCAACCTCTACGTGAATCTCAAGGAGGACACAATGGACGAAGGCTCAGTTGGAGCCCTCTGTGGCCGGATACTTGCCCAGCTTGAAGCCGCGCAATACCGAGCGCTTGGCGACACTAACCGCACCGTTGTCGACCGTTACTACGCCGGCGCTTCGACGATGCCTAGCAAGGTGTTTCCCGGGCTGTTCAAAACCGCCAATGCTCATCTCGCGAAGGCCGGTCGAAAGCAGGGCGGAAAGGGCGCGCAGATTGCAATTTCCCGCCGCCTAGGCGAGCTATGCGGGTTGATGCTCACGGCTGGCGGATTTCCGGACACACTCAGTATGGAGCAGCAGGCCGATTTCGCACTCGGTTACTGGGATGAACGACAAAAACGGTTCCAGCGGGCCGCGGTAGACCCCGAGCTAGCCAAATCCGGTGAAACACATTCTGAGGAGGAGTGAGATGACCAAACCCTATCTCGATGTTGAGAGACGTCACGATTTTCTGATGCTGTTCGACGTCACCGGTGGCAATCCAAATGGTGACCCCGACAACGGAAATGCACCGCGCACCGATCCGCTTACCGGTCATGCATGGGTTACCGATGGGGCGCTCAAGCGGAAAGTCCGTTCGTTCATTGGGGATGCGTACGCCGGTCGTGAAGGATATGAAATCTACGTCGGCGAAGGAGTTGCCCTAAACGAGCGGCACCGAGTCGCATCGGAAGCTCTAGGAATGAAGCAGAACAGGAAACGTCCCGCTGCGGAACAACAGAAGGCCGGCGCTGAAGTCGCCAAGCGTTATTACGACGTTCGCGCGTTCGGCGCCGTTATGTCGACCGGTGATCATCCCGCAGGCCAGCTTCGTGGCCCAATCCAAATCGCGTGTCCTATCACCAGTGTCGATCCGGTCCAGTTGTCGGAGTTAACTATCACTCGTGTTGCGGTCACGAATGAGGCTGAGCTCCAAAAGCTCGCGGCGGGCGAAGGCGGCAAGGATCGCGAGATGGGCTCGAAGCACATAGTGCCGTACGCGCTGTTCCTTGCTCAAGGATTTGTCATCCCATCGCTGGCCAAGAAGAGCGGCTTCAATGAAGACGACCTCGAAGTGTTCTGGGATGCGCTGCAACGAATGTGGTCGCTCGATCGGTCCGCTTCACGGGGCATGACTGGATGCCGAGGTATCCATATCTTTAGCCACGAAGACGCTTATGGCCGGTGCCACCCGGATCGGTTGTTTAACCGAGTAGAGGTCACGCGAAAAGTGGAAGGCCCGAGTCGGCGGTTCAGCGACTACAAAGTCGATGTCGACTTGAGCGGTCTAGACGCACTTGGCATCACCCATACCCTCATCGGTAGTTAATGACGAACCTGTACTTCCCACAGACTTTGGAGGATTGGGCTAAAGCGGCGTCGAGCCTTGCTAGGCGCCGGGAATCGGAACTACCACACGTACAACAACCAGGGCATCTGTGCGGCGTCGGCTTTTGGCCGGCGCCGAGGATCGGAGCACCGGCATTCCAAACGATTTGCTATCGGGATTCCTAAGCGGCGTCGGGCTTTGCCCGGCGCCGAGCATCGGAACATGAAGGACCACCTGGAGGACTGCGCCATCGCCGCAAGGTGGTGTCGGGCTTGCCCGGCGCCGAGGATCGGAACGGTGATTTCCAAATCGGCAAGTCAATCATCATCCCCAGCGGCGCCGGGCTTTGCTCGACGCCGAGGATCGGAACAACCACATGGTCTACTGCGGTGGGCAAAAGAACATCATGCGGCGCCGGGCCTGCTCGGCGCCGAGGATCGGAACAACGGGCGGACCTTCTACGAAACCGCGCGGGTGCCGGCGGCGTCGGCTCTGGCTCGGCGCCGAGGATCGGAACAAAACGGTCGACACGCTGAAGGTGTTGCGACTGTTAGTCGGCGTCGGGCTTGGCCCGGCGCCGAGGATCGGAATGTGGATGGCAACGACAAACTGATTGTCTGCAATCGTTGTGGTGCCCAGTGGAGAGACCCCAAGGTGTCTGCAACGCAGGCGGCGTCGGGCCTAGCTCGGCGCCGAGGATCGGAACATCAACCAAATCTACGAAATGAACCTGATCGGAGGCGCGGCGTCGGCTCTGCACGGCGTCGAGGATTGGAACTACGGGCCGAAGGTGATTAAGTTCGGCGTTGCCAGCGGATCCGGGGCGCTGCAGGTGCTTGGAGCACCCGGCTCCGCTGGCCGGCCCTAGGCTGGTGGCCCCAGCCGGACTCAGTCCCATTAAAACGAGGACGACCTGTCCACCCAAGCCGGTAGGCGGCCCGGGTCACGTGCTGATCAGGGCGCCAAACCATTCCCGCAAACAGACATTTAACAAGGCCGACCACCCGCCCAGCCGCCATTCCAGCCTTCCTCTGTCGCTTCGACATCGTCATTAGCGACACCCCGTCCGCTTCCGCCAGCACGCTTTGTGAATGGGCCGCAACAGTTCCACCTATTCACAGCCATCACTACGGACCCGGTACTTCGTGGATGTGGGCTGCTGGTCGTATCGCTCGGGTGGCATGCCGACGTTGTCGTCCCACAGGTCGTTGTCGATAAGCCATTGTCGCGCATCCCATTCGACCGCGTCGTCGGCGCGGCCACCAGACGACCGCGGCACCTCGCGAGCCATCAGGCACCGCCCTCGCGGGCCGCGGCCCAGTCGGCGTCACGGCGGTCCCAGCGGGCGCGCACTGCGCGTTGGTGCTGCTCGGATCTGACCCGACCGGTGCCAACCGTCACGCGCGAAAGATGGTCGCCGACCGCCTTATCGAGTGCGCGAAGTTCAGCGGAGATTTTGACCACGAGCGTGGGCCGGTTCTCGCCAGCCGTCTCGGCGGCGAGCTGTCGCTGTAGCAGTTCGATACGGTCAACGGCCCTCGCGGCGGCCGCGAGATGGTGCTCCTCGGATTCGGTCCATTTCAGCCGTTTGCCGGATGCCTTGGCCTCGCAGGCCAGCGCGGCGTCCATGTCTGAACGTAGAAGTTCACCAGCCGTCATGTTGGATTCCTTCCTTTACATTTACGCGGCAAGATCCTCTCCGGCGAAGCGCGAGAAATTGGCGCGTAATACGCGAACAGGCAGACGCTAAGTCCGGCCGGGGCTTCCACCAGCGAATGCGGGGCGTCCCCCCACCCCTTTGCGGAGAATAGTTTGTGTGCTGGTCGTTCATGCCAATTCCTCACCGTCGGCGATCGATTTCAACCGGGCGTCCGAGATGTCACCGAGGCTCGGGCTCAGCTCGGGTGGTGTCGGCACACGGAATAGTGCGGTCATTGCGGTATGGAGCAGGCCGCCGCTGGGGAGTGCGTTGAGTTCGTCGAGGTAGTCGGAAAGATTGACCGCTTCCGCGTAACCCTCAGCGATACCGCGCCACTTCTGCGAATGCGCATGGCCAGCGACGGCCCGTGCCAGCAGGTTGTCACCCATCTCGGTGGCACGCTTTAGCATCGCATCGGCGTCGGCGGCATTCTCTAATTTCGCCGCCCGGTCCTGCGCATCGCGATAGACGAGAATTGTCGCCGACTCCGAACCAGTCGGAATGCCAAACAGTTTGGCGGTTAGCTTGACCCTGGTCTCCTCATTGTCGCAACTGAAGTTGCTGCGCAGAGATTCAGCCCGACGGCGGTGCGCCAGCACGACTTTCGCGAGCTCCTGCGCTCGCCCCTGATCGCTGTATCGCGAGCTGTTGCGGATCTGCTCGACTTCACGATTCAAGCTGGCCCGAATGTCCGCCATCTTGTCCTTCGCGTCGTCTAGTTGTATGGCAGGCATGTGTCGATCTCCTTCGGTGTTGGCCTGGCGGCTTGCGCCCGGGCGATATTCAGATGTTGTCGGTTGACTAACCATCTGCCGCTGTGGCGGCGTGCCGGCAATCGTTGTGCGGCAATCCATCTGCGGATGGTCCGGTCATGCACACCGAAGATCTCGGCGGCCTCGACCGTCGTCAACCACTCCTCCAATTGTTCATGGGAATCGCGCCCTTTCGCACTTTGCTGTCCGATTTCGGACGGGGCTCCGCTGATTGGTCTAATGCTATTGCCCGGGGAGTCATGTCGACCCATGGCAGACACGTGAAGCGCGGTGAGAACCGCATACGCCTCAGGGTCCGTGTCGAGCAACATGATTCGCCGCTCAGGCAGCATCCCGGACTTCTTTTCCAGCCACGCCGCAATCCTCGGCGGCACGATGACGGACCCACCGGGAAGCAGATGTTGCGCGATCCGTTGCGACCACTCGATCTGGGCCAGACGACGACGGGCGGAGCGGTTCATGCGGCACCATCCCGTCCAAACCACACGCACGTTGCACAGAATTCGCTGTCGACGGATGTGACGGCGCTGTGGCAGTCCCGGCACACAGGGAGGGAAGTTCCAGTTATGTCAGAAGGTATGCGTGGAGTACCTTCCTCGGAAACCCCTCTCTTCATTGCGCTTACGCGGTTACTGACGTTTCTGGAACATGGTTCCAGGGTGGTGTCCAGGTTCTGTGGCTTCACAGCGTCAGGGTCGATGTCGTTTGCCAATGAGTACAGCCACCGGGTCCGCGTCGGGTCAATCACCTCTTCCCGGCATTCCAGAACGTCCAGCATGTGCAACGCCTGCAATTGCCGGTCGACCGTGTTCCGCGGCTTCCCGATTCCCTTGCGAATGTCACTCGTTCCGCTGGCCGGGTGATCGGCTAGGTAGTCGATGATGGCAAGCCGCAGCGGTGGCATAGAGTCACGGGCGCAACGGAGCGCTAACCCCAGAGCAGCTTCGCGGCTCATCCCGATCGCCAGGCCCCCGCGCACTATTTGGGCGAGTTGCTTGGCGAACCTGGTCGGCATCTCGGGAGCATGGGCGTCTGAGACGTTACCGTGGTAGTCGTATTCGACTGCGGTGCGCGCCCGCGTTACCAGGTCGGCGGCAGCGAGGAGTATGTCCACTTCCTGGTCATTTAGCTGAATCGGGTCGCGACCCGCGCCTGCTAGGACGTCGGCTGCCGCGGCTGCGAGCGCGTCGCGCATCTCAGTCTCGTTGCCGGTGTTGCCGATCGCTCGACGTCCGGCGGCTACACGGTGTGTTGTGGAGTCGAGTCGCATTAGCACGAACCTGTCGCCCATCGCGGCGATCACCGAGTGCGCAGTGTCCCACGCGGTTGTGACTGCCCCGATCATGGTTACGCGGCCAACCCATTCGAGAGTGCGGCCACCGTCAGTGCCGACGTTACGGTTCCACGCGCCGTCGTATATCTCCCGTAGCGCGGCGAGCACGGCGCCGCGCAATTCGCGGCCCATGGAGATGATCGACGTGAAGTCTTTGACGACAAGGATTCCGTTGTCGCCGATTTCGCGTAGTAGTCCGCCGGTAGCGGTCTTCGATCGTTCGCGTTTCGATGTCGCCGAGAGCAGTGCACCTTCGGATGCGATGGTGGACACGATGTGCACCCAGGGGTGGTTTTGCAAGCTTTGCACGGTCTCGGTTTTGGCGTTGCCTGAGCCGGATACGAGATGTACCCATAGGGGGTCGCCGTCCATCTGTTGCACTGCCGCTGCTGCCAGCACCAGGTGTGCGGCGTCGGTGTCGTAGTCGTCGCCGAGCCATTTTCGGAATTGGGTGTCCGTGTTTTCCAGTGCCGCAACGCGTTCGGTGGGCGTCCGGTCCACCGTCGGCGCTGATGGTGTTTCGAATGTTGTTGCCTCGGGCGGCATTTTCTCGTCTGTTCGGGCTGTTGTATCGGCTGGGTCGGCAGCTAACGCCTGCGCCACCGCCCAGGCGAGGATGCCGTCCCATTCGGACTTGGCGATGTGGCCGGTGCGGACCTTGCCTGTTGATCCTCCGAGTGCGACCGCGTTGATGAAGATCGGTGTCAACACGTCGGCGGCGTACTGGGCCGGGTAGTAGCCTGCGGCGGCTTCCTTCATCGCACCAGTGACCACGGAAACCGCGGACATGTGGACAGACTCGCCGGCCTCTATCTTGTCGACGAGTGCTTTACGCAGGCCATTGAGAACGTCTGGGCGGGTGCCGGTTGCGTGTTGCGTAATGAACGCGGCGACTGCCTCATCAGTTGCGGCGTCCTCGGCCGGCGAGGCGTCGGGCAGCAGTTCGGCGATCTCATCATGCAGCACGGGTACCCGGCCGGTTCTGTGCCAGTCGTATTTGCCGTCGGGGCTGGGATGGATACTGGGCCACACGATGATGACGGCATTCTGGCCACGTACTTCGCCCCACGCGCCGCCGAGCTTGCCTGCACCGTTGCCGAATAGGCGGCCGGGTGGGGCAGCGAATATGTAGTGCCCGCGCCGTGTCTCGCTGGGTCGGGTCGAGTGGTACGGCGCGGTCAGCAGGTGGTGCCATAAACGCTCAGGGAACTTATCGGGGTGGTCGACATCGAATACGACGCTGCCAGACCGGCCGACGTGAAGCGCGATTCCGTAATCTGTGCCCGCGAACCATGCGGTAATCACGTGAGGGTCGCGGCTGGACTGTGTGTGCCAACCTTTGCGAACTACAGACCCGGGATGCTTTGATCCGCGTTTGACTGGCAGCACGTACCAGCCGTCTTCTGCGTAAGTCAAAGCGGCTGTGAGGGTGTCGGGGTCCGCGGAAAAGTCAGGGATTGTCAGCGAGTGTGTAAAGTGTTGTGCATCAGTAGCGTTACGAGAAGGCCGGGCCTGAAGCTCCGGCCTTTCTTGTCGCGTCACGCGGCACCCCCCAGGATGGCGCCGATCCGGGCGAGCTGGTCCGGCGTTGCCGGTGGCGCACTGTCGACCACCCCTTTGATGTGCTCCGCAAGACGTTCATATGCGAGATCACGGCGGGCGCCGACCAGTTCGGGGTCGTCAGGTTTACGGTCGCGGCTGAGCGCGGCGATCCGAGCGCGATGATGCGCGGCAGTTGATGAAATGGCGGCCACTGGTTGGTCCTCCGGGCAGGGTAAAAACACCCTCCGCCTAGAGGATTGCCTCCGGGGAATTCCGCCCGGCCGGATTAGCGCTACATCAGTGTAGCAGCTACCGGGTGCCCCATATCTGGCCGACAAGGTTGCGCGAGCTGATCTCGCTGCACCCATGCGCGTTCAGAGCGTCGAACACACGCGAGAACGGCGGAAACTCCGGACCGTAGCGGCGATCTAATGTGCGCTTCGGGTTATATCCGCAGTCCTTGCATGGCAGCCGAATCGCAGCACCGTGATCAGGATTAGGCATCTCCAGCCATTCGCCGTCCTCGTAGATCGCTGGCACCGTGGGTTGCTTTAGCCAGCCACCAAGCTGGTCGTGCATATACCGGGCGATCACGCGGCGCGGGTGCGGATCATCGTTCGGGCCTTCGCAGTACACAACCATCGTGTGGTAAGTCAAGTTCATCTCTTCCACTCGATATCGACGGTATCCGGGTCGATAAAAACCCCGCGCGGCAACCGGCCTCTTGCCGCTCGACGTAGATGAACGACGCACAGCACGTCGATCACCGACCGCTGACCCATCAGAGACGCCTCACGAAACGCCTGGGCCGGGTCTACTGCACCGGCCAGCACACCAAGCGCCGCGCCACCGCGCCGGGCCGCGAGCTTCTGGTCGACCTCGGCAAGCTCGACCTGCACGCGCTGCTTGGCCGCCTTCCAGCGTTTTGCGTCGATGTCGCCGCGATCGTAGTCGGCGTCGATCATCGCCAGGCGCTTTCGCAACCGCTCTGACTCCGCAACGACCGGGGCCATATCCTCCGCCGGCGGGGCTAGCAGTTGCGCGAAGTCCTTGCGGCCCAAGCGTTCAGCGATAACGTCGATCACGTATCGGTCGACGTGTTTGTGCTCGCGAGTCAGATGCCCGGGGCAGAGGTATTTCCCGCCGTTGCCGGTCTGGATCGGGCCGTCGCATGCGTCGCACACGAACAGGCTCGAGCCCAGGTAACGGCGGTCCGTCCCAAAGCGATTCGACCTGCGTGACGGGTCGGACAGCCGGGCCTGAACGACGTCGAACACTTCGGGCGTGACGATCGGCTTCCACTTGCCGCGGATCCGGTTCCCGTCGGCGTCGGTTGCGATCTCGCTGCGGTAGACGGCCCATCCCGCATACCGGGGATTCGTCAGCATGTCGCGGACAGTGCGAACGTTCCATGGTCGGCCGCGTCGGGTGGGTACACCGTCCTCGGTCAAGTTGGCTGTGATGGAGCGCAGCGACCCGCCGGCGTCGAACGCCTTGAAGATGCGGGCCACGATCGCGGCTTCGTCTGCTACGACGTCGCCGGTGGTCGTGTAGCCATATGGTGCAGGGCCATGCGGCACGCCGCCATTGTGGGCGTGGCGGCGCAGTGCGGCGGTGTGACGTTCGGACTTGATCCCGATTTCCATCTCGGCGACGGACCCCAGGACGTCGATGACCATGCGGCCGCTTGCTGTCGTGGGGTCCATGTCGGACCCCTCCACCAGGGCGATGATGACGCCCTGATTCCGGCACGCCTCGACCAGCTCGAGCCGCTCCCGCGGGTTGCGGGCAATGCGGTCCATGTGGCGGGCCACCACGGCGTCGACTTCGCCGCCCTTGACCGCTTCGAGCATCGCGTAGAACTGCGGCCGGTGCTTCTTGCCGGTCCCGGTGATCGAGTTGTCCACGTAGACACCGGCCAACGTCCACCCGCGGCGTTCGATCAGCTCGCGGGCGGATTCCTCTTGACCGCTGACGCTGGTCGCCTCTCCGGTCTGGTCGAGGCTGACCCGCGCGTAGATCGCGGCGCGTCGGGGGCGGTGTCTTGACGTATTGGCCATACCCTAACTATAGCGTTTGTTGACAGTGGAGCCAGTCGGTGTCACCCCTGGCGTTCTTGCGAGTGGTCCAGCCGCCGGGTCGCAGGAGGCGGTGCTGGGGTCCGCAGGCGAAGGTGAGGTCGTTGATGTCGGTGGTGTGGCAGGTGGCGTAGTCGGTGACGTGGTGAACCTCGCAGTAGTAGCCCGGCACGGTGCACCCGGGCGCCGAGCAGCCGCGGTCCTTGGCGTACAACACAATTCGCTGACCCGGTGAGGCCAGGCGTTTGGTGTGGTACAGCGCCAGGGCCTTGCCTTTGTCGAAGATCGCCAAGTAGTGGTGCGCGTGGCGGGCCAGGCGGATCACGTCGCTCATCGGCAGGATGGTGCCGCCGCCGGTCAATCCATGCCCGGCGGCGGACTCAAGCTCGGACAGCGTCGTGGAAACGACGATGGAGGCCGGTAAGCCGTTGTGCTGCCCTAGTTCTCCGGAGGCCAACATGGCACGCAGGGCGGCCAGCAGTCCGTCGTGGTTGCGCTGGGCCGCCGATCGCGGGTCGCGCTCGATGGCTTCTTGGGTGGGCGCGCCGTCGACGCACGGGCTGTTGTCCAGAGGATTGCACATGCCGGGTGCGGCGAGTTTGGCCAAGGCGGCTTCGAACGTGGCGCGTGCCTCGGGGGTGAGCCAGCCACGCAGCTGCGACATGCCGTCGGCTTGCTGGTTGCCCAGCGTCAGGCCGCGCTGCCGAGCCCGGTCCTCGTCGGTGAAGGTGCCATCGGGGTTGAGGCAATCGGCCAGCGTATCGGCCAGCTTGCCGAGTTGCTCCGGCCGATACCGGGTTCCCTCGGTGGCGAGTTTGGCCTCGGCCTGGTCGCGGGTGGCCGCATCGATCCAGCCGGGCAGCTGGTGATAGAACTTTCGAATCACCGAGACTTGGCCGGTCCCGAGTTTGCCGTCGCGTTGGGCCGCCGCGGTGGCGGCCAGGGCGGGTGGGATCGGTTCACCGGTCAGGCCGTGGCGCGGGCCCAGATCCCGGGCCTCCTTGATGCGTCGGGATGCTTCGGCGCGGCTGATCAGCGTCATATCCGCGATCGCATGTGACAGCGTGCCGCCGAGCTCCTCGGACGGCGCTTGGCGGGCAAGGGAATTGATCAGTGGATGCTCGATGGCCGGCAAACGGCGACGCACCATCTCGCAACGCTCCAACGCCGCCAATTGCTCGCGGGTGGCCAACGCATCGCAGTCAGACCCAATCACCTGGCTGAGAGCAGCGTCGATGACATCAAACGCTGCCGCAAAGGCCTCCGGATCTATGCTCACACCCCGAAGCTATCGGAGACCACCGACAAAAATCGCTGCCCTGATATCGCTGAAACTAAAGGGGCACGAGTGATTTCACCGGTACCGGCCCTTAGGGTGTGGGGGTAGGCAAGACGCACGACGGGCCAGCGGCCGGGACATCGACGCCACTTTCGGTGATACGCAATGGCCGGGGTAAGTGCCAAATTTCATCCAAATATCGGCGCTGTTTAGCTAGTGGTGGTGGCCGAAAGCCCTTGGTAGCTCCTATTGCTACGGCCCACGACGGCGCGTCGAGAACCGGTGTCGGCACCCTGTTTACCGCACGTGCTCAAACCTTCAAAGTAACCGCGCACTGAAAAGAACCGGCAAGTAAGCCGCAATAGATGCACACTGGCGCAGGGTATTTCAGTGCTCGGTCATCTGGATCCAGGTGATAGGACAATGCCGGCAATTTGGCACCCCGGCGGGTTGCCGTGCGGCCCTGATGCAGGCGGGGAGTCGGCTATCCCCACGACGGGCTGAGGGTAAGCACCTCGACACCGCTCTCGGTGATGTGCACGGTGTCTCGACGGAATACGGCGCCGACGCCCTGCTGCCACACATACCCGGTGATCGCCAACACCATCCCGGCCTCGATCCGGTCGTGTTCGCCCGCAGCCAAGAGTGTTTCGGACACCACGGGCGGATCGAACCCCAGGCCCAGCCCGTGCGCGACCGGCATCGGCGGGATCGGTTCACCGGCCGCGTCGTATGCGGCAAGCAGATCGCGGGTGTCCGCGCCCGCCCGGCAGGCGGCAAGCATCTTGTCGTACAACCCATCCGAGCGCTCGAACAGCGTGCGGACCTCAGCGGTGTCTGTATCGCCGACCGGCCAGGTGCGGCCGACTTCGGCGACATAACCATTCGCCAGCGCACCGGCGGCAAAGGCGACGAGGTCGCCCGACCCGACCTCGTGCGCAGCAGCGCGCCGCCACGGCTGTTCTCGCGACGTCACCCAGGCGGCGTCCTGGGTTGCCGGCGTGCTCACTCCGCCCGCGGCCATCGCCTCCATCATCACCCCGGCGAGTGTCCGCTCCGAAACTCCCGGCGCCAATTCGGCTAGGGCGGTGGCCATCCCGTGTTTGGCGACACGCACGGCCTGATCCATCGCCGCGATTTCATCGGGGGTCTTGACGCGCCGCGCCGCACGCATCGCGGGCTCGGCATCGACGAGCTCGGCATTGGGAAATGCCTCGGGCAGCAGTGCCGCGAAAGTCGGTGTGATCGCGTCGGTTCCGACCCGCCGCGCAGCCTCGGCGCCGTCGATCTTCTTCAGGACGTCGATGAGCGTCATCGGGTTCCAGGCCAGGCCGTACAGGTGATCGTGGCCGATCTCCTCCGGAACGCCCTCGTCGTCGGTGCTGTTGAGGTAGATGTCTTTGGTGGCGCGCACCAGTACACACATCGGCCCGAAGGGTCGGGTGCCGGCTATCCACAGCTGCGGGGCGCCGGTGACGTAACGGATGTTGGCCTGCCGGCCGAGCACCAGGATGTCCAGACCGTGCCGCTCCATCTGGGCCAGCGCCCGTTCGCGCCGACCGGACCGCAACGCGAGCGTATCGGGCAGGGCTTCAGTCGCCATAGGGGGAATAGGGGTAGTCGGTGATCGGCGCATAGCCGTCCTCGGTGATCACGACGATCTCCTCACTGCGATAGCCTCCGGTGCCGTCCGCCCACACCACGGGTTCGAGCACCAAAACCATGCCGGGAGAAAAGACGAAGTTGTCGTCGAACTCCTCGCCGAGATCCGTTCCGATCATCGGAGCTTCGGCGGGGTAGGTGCCGATGCCGTGGCCCAGATAGAAGTGCGGCAGCCACGGTTTGCGGCCGCCATTGGCCGCGATCGCGGCGCGCGCCAAGTCGCCCGACGTCACGCCGGCTTTGGTGACCGCGAGCACGGCGTCCAAAATTGCGCGCCACTGCCGGAATTGGTCTTGCTGTCTCGGCGTGGGCGATTCGCCGACGATCCAGGTGCGTCCGAAGTCCGAGCAGTACCCGTGATACGCGATGCTGATATCGGTCCACAACACATCGCCGGCGGCCAGTTCCCGATCGGTCGGGAGCAGCGGCAGCGCGAGGTCACCGTGCGTCGTCCACACCCCGGCCTCCCGCGAAGTCGGCATCACCTGCCAGATGGCCTCCAGCATGTTGGTCGTGGCGCCGAGTTCGAACGCGCGCCGGACGAAGCTGGCCGAAAGATCGATCTGTCGCACACCGGGCCGTAGCGCCTGCTGCACGTCGACGATCGCCTGTTCGGTGATGCGGGCCGCCCTGCGCAGACAGGACAACTCGTCGCGGGTCTTCACCAATTGGGCGGCGCCGAGCACGATCGCCGCATCCGTCGGCGGGCCGCCGGGGAACAGCGTGTCCGCCGCCCGCCGCATCGCACCGGTGAGTTCGTCGACGGCGATGTGTGCCCCCGGCCGGACCAGACCGGCCAGATACCGCGCGAAATCCCGCACGCCATAGTCGGATTCGAGATAGGCCGGGCCATGCAGATGATCGTCGGGCACGGGATATTCCAGGGACGCCCCGCTGCGGAACGGCATGAACAGGTGCGGATGCACGTCCTCGGCGAGCACCACGGCGACCGGGCGCTCCACGTGCGAGAGGCCCGCGTCCAGGAGCGGCCAGCTGGCACCCGTCGCGTATCCGACGTATCCGTTCATCAGCAAGATCAACGCGTCGACACCGTGTTCGGCCATCGCGGACCGCAGCCGCACTCCGGTCTCGGTGCGCATGCGGGGCCAGTCCGGCTCATCGGGGATGTCGATCGCCGAGGCGTGGGCGGTAAGTGAGTCCGTCATGCGGGGATCCCCAGGAACTCCTTGATATGGCCGCCGAGACCGCTGTTGGCCCCGGTCACTACGGCCAATCTGCCACGCGAATCTGGAACTGCCAACAGCAGTTCGGACTTCACCACGTGACGGGCAGCTCGTAGAGGCCGTAGGCCAGCGCGTCGTGCTTGAACGGAAGGTCATTCAGCGGCACGGCAAGCCGCAACGTCGGAACGCGGTGCAGCAGCGTGGGCAAGACGATCTGCAATTCCATGCGGGCCAGTTGCTGACCCACACATTGGTGACGGCCGTAGCCGAAGCCGACGTGCGGACCGTCTTCTCGGAGCAGGTCCAGCCGGTCCGGGTTGGGGAACTGACGCTCATCCCAGTTGGCCGGTGCGACGTCCAAGATGATCCCGTCGCCGGCATGGATCGTCTCGCCACCAATCTCGATGTCTTCGATGGCGATTCGGCGCTGGCCGGTCTGGATGATGCTGAGGAAGCGCATCAGCTCTTCGACCGCGGTGGCGACGACCTTGGGATCATCGGTGTCACGCAGTAGGGCGCGTTGATCGGGATGTTCGAGCAACGCCGCGATGCTCAGGCTGATCATGTTCGCGGTGGTCTCATGGCCCGCGATCAGGACGCCGGTGGCGAGTTGTGCCGCCTCGCGCACGCTGATCTCTTCGGCGTTGACCCGCTCAGCGAGGTCGGAAACCAAATCCTCTGAGGGATTTTGCATCTTCGCCCGAACCAGGTTGGCCAGATACTTCGCCAACGAGGCGGCGCCCTGGGCGGTGTCCTGCTCGGTCGCGTAGCGGCCCATGCCTCGCTGGGCCTGTGCCTGAAAGAATTCCGCATCCTCATAGGGCACCCCCAGCAGTTCGCTGATCACCAGCGAGGGAACCGGCAACGACAGGGTGCCGACGACGTCGCCCGGCTTCGGGCCCGCCAGCAGCGCATCGATGTGGTCGTCGGTGATCTTCTGCACCGCGGGCCGTAACGCTTCAACTCGCTTGAACGTGAACGGTTTAGACAGCATCCGGCGAAACCGGGTGTGCTCTTCGGCGTCGGAGGTGAACACCGAGCGCGGCCGCTTGTGCACCGTGGCCAGCATGCCTTCATTCCAGTGCGGATAGCCGGGCAACCGGTCGTCGACGCTGGTGCGGGAATCGGTGAACAGCGCGCGGATCGCCTCGTAGCCGTGGATGAGCCATGGGGTGCTGTCGTCCCAGATCCTGACCCTGCTCAACTGCTTGTCGGCGTTGAGTCCCAATACCTTCGGGGGAGGGGCGAACGGGCAGCCGGGCGCCCGTGCCATCGGAAACTCCGGGATATCGGTCGCGGTGGATCCCTCGGTCATCGTGCTCCTCGGTTGTTGTCCTGCGCGGTTGCCCGTTCTGCTTGGCCGCCGGCCGCACCGACGTGCACCGGTGCGCGCCACAGGCCGACGATCGCGTCGATCAGTCCTTCGCCGGCCACCGGCCACGCCGAACGGGACCGCGGCCCATGCTCTGCCACTGCGCCTTCGTGTTCCGCGCAGGTGTGCATGAGCAGGTTGCGCACCATCACCATCCGTTCGGCGCGCACTCGCTTGGGCAGCTCCGGTAGACAGCGGTCGATGCCGTCGAGCGTTTTCACCAGCAACGGTGACGACAGTGCGTCTTTGGTGACCACATGTCGGTAGGTCGGATCGGCCATGGCCTGCGCGGCGAAGCGCGCGTACCACGTCGGCGATCCCAGCGCGGACAGATGATCGGTCAACGGACGCACCAAGGCGCCGACCCAGTCGCGCAACTCGGTCGAATCGCCGATGGCGGACAACATCTGGGCACGCAAGTCCTCAATCGGCTCGCGATGTTTGCTTTCGATCGCGCGGAGCAGATCGATCCTGGTGCCGAAGTGGTAGCACGCCGCGGCGTTGTTGCCCTGTCCGGCCGCTTCGCTGATCTGCCGGTTCGACACGGCGTACATGCCGCGTTCGGCGAAAAGCACTTCGGCGGCCGACAAGATGGCCTCGCGGGTGCCCGTCGACCGGTCGGGGCGAGCAACGCGCTCGGCAGTCATCGCCTCAGTGAACACCTAGCGCCGCGTTAAATCAAGCAATTTATTTATTGCGCGGCGCCCAGGCTAACGCGGCCGGCCAAACGACGGTTCGTCGACGGCGATTCATCGTCTCGGCGAATCTGAAAGCGGCGCAACGGGTCACCGTTTTAGCCGCCGAGTCCTTTCTTGACCGCGGCGTCCTGCTTTTGGCCGACGTCGGTGACGAAGTCGGGCGGCACGAGAGCGTTGGGCGGGCCGTCGAATTCCAATTCGACAAAGGCCTTTCCTTCGGTGAACAGCAGCAGGGTGACTCCCTTGGCCCCGTCCGGCGAGGGGCCTGAGATCGTGGTGCCCCCTGTGCCGATCTCGATCGGCTGGGGTGCCCCGTGGACGTAGCCGTCACGCGTCGACTTCGCGGATTCCAACGCGCTCTGCGCGGCGGCAGGGTCGGACAGGACCTGAATGCTGTCGATGATCACGTGCGTGCGGTCGTTGTTGCTGAAAGTCGCGGTTGCCCCCGGTTGCCCGTTGGGGTTGTTGATCGGTGCAGTGGCCGTGAAGATTTCCGGGGCGTTGATATCGCTGGCCGCGATCAGAAGCCGGGTGTAGTCGGACGCCTGGGCGCCCGCGGACGCCGACGTCGTGGTGACGCCCGCCGAACTCGAGGTTGTCGATGACGCACCCGACGACGAGGTGGCCGGCGATGATTTCGAACCGCTGTTACAGCCGACCACCGTCGCGCCCGCCAACGCCAGCGTCAGCGGCAATCCGAAGGCAAGCCCGGAGAATTTGCTCATGAACGTTTCCTTCCGCCCCCGGCTTCGACACCGCAAACGGTAATGCACCGCCAGCGCCCATGTCGCAGAATATGGTTAGCGCGCGACAGTTATCCTTCGTAACCTGCCCGGCATGGGTCGAAGGATGTTGCCGCGACCGGCGTCGTCAGCCCGGGTAGGTCTTCGTCAGGTGCGCGATCGCGGTGCCCCAGACCGATCGCGCACCGGCGTCGCCCACGCGGTAGATCTGGACCATCGATGAGATCGCCACCGCCAGAACGAGTATCGCGACGAGTGTCCGCGTCGCGGCGCTGCTCCTGCCGGATCGGCGTTCGATCATCCGCACGACGACCAGCACGATGGCGAGCGCCAGCAATGCGGCCGAGAAATAGGACATCAGGCTGCCCCGCTCGGCGTGCTCCCGCAGGATCGGGCTGGGATTTTTCTTCTGGTCGTAGAGCCATCCGCCGGCGTTGATGGTGATCGGCGTCAACACCATGGTGACCGCGGCGAGGAGCAGCGTGAGCCACATCAGCTGACCGCGCCGCGCCGCCGACCATAATCCGCAGACGATTTCCAGCAGGGCGGTCAACGGCACCAGCACCAGCACGAAATGCAGCAGCAGGGCGTGAGCCGGCATGCCATTGATGACGTTCATCAGCGTCCCCCGATGGTGGTCGCGCAGGACCTAGCCGCCGAGCCCCTTCTTGATGGCCGCATCTTGCTTTTGGGCGACGTCGTTGACGAAGTCCGGCGGGGCCAGCGTGTCCGTTGGGCCGTCGAATTCCAGCGTGGCGAGCGCCCTGCCCTCGGTGAAAAGCAGGATTACCACGCCCTTGCTGCGATCCGGGGTGTTGCCCATCAACATTGTTCCGCCACTGCCGATGGTCGACGGTTGCGTGGTGGATTCTTTGATCACACCGCCCTGTTGGCCCTTCGCGGTGTTCAACGCGTTTGTGGCCTCATCGGCGTCGTCGTAGACCTGAATCGTCACCTTGATCGCGTGACTACC
Source organism: Mycobacterium sp. NGS17 (assembly GCF_059813205.1). Classification (NCBI taxonomy): domain Bacteria; kingdom Bacillati; phylum Actinomycetota; class Actinomycetes; order Mycobacteriales; family Mycobacteriaceae; genus Mycobacterium; species Mycobacterium sp. NGS17. The sequence continues at coordinate 262,150 of NZ_JCALED010000005.1, forward strand.
ATCGTCGTCCTTGAAGGTGGTCGCCACGCCCGGCTGGCCGTTGGGATTGTTTGTCGGGGGCGCGGCGGTGAAGGGGACCGGGGCGTTGATGTCACTGGGCTGGATGAGCAACTTGGCGTACTCATTGGGCTGCGCCGGCGCCGATGATGCCGGCGCGGAGCCGGTGGCCGAGGGCGACGAGGTCGCCGAACCCGACTTTGACGGCTGCGCCTTGTTGCTGTCGCAGCCGGCCACCGACACCGCCAGTGTCGCCGCCGCGACACCCGCGATCACCGTTCGTGACATCCTCATCGCGTGGAGCTCCCTTCCCGGTACTGCTGGGCCACAAAGTTCGGGTTGCCCTTTTTCAGTCGCACAGTACAGGGCTGCGCGGCAGGGTATGCCGCGCAGCGCCTAGGGAAATTACCGCCTACTCGAGTTGATCGCGCAGGGAGCTCAGCGTGTTTGCCAAGATCCGGGATACCTGCATTTGCGACACGCCGATCCGCTCTGCGATCTGGCTCTGCGTCATCGATTCGAAGAACCGCATGCGCAACACCTCGCGTTCACGCTGCGGGAGGGTCGCAACCAGCACCCGTAAGGCTTCCCGGTTGGTGATGTGTTCGATCTGTGGGTCGATATCGCCGACGGAGTCGGCCACCGAACGAGGCGTTCCCGAGCTGTCCGCGCCGAGCGGCGCATCGAGGGAGTCGAGCCGATAGGCGTCGCCCGCGACGAGGCATTCGACGATCTCCTCCCGCGGCACCTCGAGCAACTGGGACAGCTCGCCGGCGGTGGGCGCGCGCCCGAGCTGCTGGGACAGATCCGCGGTCGCCCTGCTGATCTGAACGTGCAGCTCGCGCAGCCGCCGTGGGACGCGCATCCCCCAGCTGTAGTCGCGGAAGTAGCGCCTGACCTCGCCCATCATCGTGGGCACGGCGAACCCGATGAAGCTGGGACCTTTCGCGGGGTCGAACCGGTTGACGGCATTCATCAAGCCCAGCCGCGCAACCTGGATCAGGTCCTCTAGGCCTTCGCCCCGACGGGCGAAGTGACTGGCGACATGGTCCGCCAGCGGCAGGCAGCGGGACACGATGCGTTCACGCTGGTGGGCGTACTCGTGCGATTCGGCCGGCAGCTGCTGCAGCGCCACGAACATTGCGACGACATCGTCGTACGAATCGTCGGTTTTGGTTGTGGGTGGCGGGGCCGGACGTGTTGCAGAAATTACGTTGGTCATCGGCCGACGCACTCCATGATCATTCGATGAATCGGATAAACCAGTGCGCGAGAACAAGTTTCCATGCTGACTCTCCTAGAGTCGTGTGCATCGGGACGTTGCAGCTATGCGCAATTCTCGCCCCCACTGCATCTCGATCCGCCGGACTGTCGAATCGCCAGCGCACGTAGGAGCGGGGAGCTGACTGGGGCTGATTCGCCGGAGCCATACCGAGCTCAGTAAGCCGTGCGGCTGACTGGACCGCTTTTAGCTAAACGGCGACACGTCCATAACGGACTTCATTGGAGACTATACGCCGCTGCGCCCTGCCCGGCGAGGCTTGGCGCAACAAATTCTTCTAAATTGTGAACAGTTTCCGCGGTGTACGAGCGGGGTCGCTGCAAGCCGCCGGTCCGCAGCTATGGACTCCGTCAACAGTCCGGACCGTCCTCTAGCTGGCGCGTTGTGCGCCGTACCGTGGCCGACGACGAAGTGGCCGGAGCTCTGGCAAACACTTATCGCCGGTTTGACGAATGGGAGCTGCGGTGGTTGATTCTCATTTCCGATCCTGCTGGGTACTGTTCGGTTGACGTTCGTGACCTCGATCGGCGAGCTCGGCTACCGCCGATGGCGAGACCGATTCGCGCGCAACGTATTACGCGGTCTTCACCGCGTCCGCTATGGGAGCGGGCGGTGAGCGGCACCGAGGTCCCGCTGGCCGGGCGCGGCATCGTGGTATCGGGCGGCAGCCGCGGCATCGGACGAGCAGTCGCTGAGCTGCTGGGCAGCCTGGGCGCCGGTGTGGTCGTCAACGGGCGTGACGAGCAGGCCGTGCAGGAGGCGGTCGCAGCGATCACGGCCCAGGGCGGGCGGGCCACCGGGGTGGTCGGAGCCGCAGACGAAGAGCGCGTCGCCCACTCGCTCGTCGACGCATGCATCAGCACATTCGGGCGGCTGGACACTCTGATCAATTGCGCCGGCATCGCCGAACCGCCGGGTTCGTCCATCATGACGATCTCCCCGGCAGAGTTCGAGCGCCTGATCAGCGGCCACCTGGGCACCGCCTTTCACACCTGTCGGGTGGCCGCTCCGGTGCTGGCCGCCCAGGGGCACGGCGCCATCATCAACACCAGTTCGGTGGCTTTTCTGGGTGACTACGGCGGGACCGGCTATCCGGCGGGAAAGGGCGCCGTCAACGGGCTGACGATGGCGATCGCCGCCGGACTGAGGCAGCACGGCGTGCGGGCCAATGTGGTGTGTCCCGGCGCCAGGACACGGCTTTCCACCGGTGCGCAATACGAACGACACATCGAAGACCTGCACGGCCGGGGGCTGCTCGACGAGGTGACCATGCGGGCGTCACTCGACAGCGCTCCGCCAGAGTTCGTCGCGCCCGTCTACGCTTACCTCGCGAGCGATTTGTCACGCGAGGTCACCGGCCGAATCTTTGTTGCAGCAGGCGGTTTCGTGGGTAGCTTCGATCGCCAAACGCCACGGCTGCTCGGCTACCGCGACCATCACCAGACCGGGCCATGGTCGGTGCGCGACGTCCACCACATGATCGGAGAGACCGGCCAGTGACGAGGCTGGCGTGCGATGCTCGCGTCGAGCCTTACGAGAGCCGCTCGGCAGCGAAGTCGGCCGCTTGGTCGACCATGCCCGCCTCGACGTATTGGCGGTGGGCGGCGGGGTTGCCCGCGCCGGAGCAGACCGGGTCGCCGGGAACACACAATTCGAGCGTTTTCGCCGAATACAACGGCCCGATGTCCACCGGGGGCTGATTGATGATGCTCATGAACTGGCCCGATGGCTTGCCGAACAGCGCCACCGCGGCCACGTGGTTGGCCACTTCGGCCGGCATCGGCCGTAGTGACTGCACCAAGTGCACGCCGTCCGGGACGGCGCTCTCGGTGACGAAGCCCATCACCGCGGCGCCCTGCGAGTAGCCGCCCAGCACCATCTTCGTGCGGGGGCAGGTCGCCGCCATCTGCTCGACATGACTGCCGGCGTCGCTGATGCCGTCGGCGGCCGTGGGGAAGTCGGTGGTGGCCGGGTAGTTGACCGGATACACGCCCACGGACTTACCGCCGACGTGTGAGCGCAAGGTGTCGACGAAGTTCTGCCCGATGCGCCCGACACCGGGCGGCTCGGTGGTGCCGCGGGCGAACACCACCTCGACGTCGGGGCATGGTTCTGCCGACACCGTGGCGACCGGACCGATGGGCAGAACCCAAATCGGTGACAGCACAGCACAAGTCAACACGACGAGACGATGCGCCTTCACATCGCGATCGTGCCACAGGACATCTGGGAACGCGCGTTGGGCGGTCGCTCATCGCGGAGAATGTGACGAAAGCCTCCGAGTCAATGATCGCGAGCGGCCACTAGCCCTCGCCGTGACCCTGCCGCTTGGCGCGAAGGGCGGAGCGAGCCGTGTGCAGTACCCCGCGGAACGCATAAGTGGCGGCCAGCCCGCACAGCACGATCAAGACGACGAACATCGGCAGCCAGTTGTCCCTGCTGTGGCTGACGTTCCACCAGACGATCGTGAACAGCACGGCACAGAGCAGCAGAACCGCGTCTCGCCAATTGCCGTGGTAGGAGAAGGCGGCCCTGCGCAGCGCTCGGCTACGGTCCGCGGCATCGATCAGATCATCGATGCGACCTTCGATGGCGCGCCGTAGTTCGGCGCGTCTGTCCACGTCCTCGGGGGGGAGTCGATCGAGCAGGTCCATGTCCTGCCTGATCGCTTCTCGGTAATCCGGGCCCTTGAATTGCCCCGCCGCGACCGCGAGCAGCGCACCACCGAAGATGGGTGCGCTGTTCAGCGCGACCTGTCCCAAACCCACCACGCCGCGCCTCCTTCAGTTGGTGGACAACCTTCAGTTGGTGGACTACGCCGTCCCGTTGAGGCTCGCAGAGCCGGGGGAACGTGAGGCTCGCAGAGCCGGGGGAACGGCTCCGATAGGCGGGGCATGGAGCGCGACCGCGGTGACACAACGGCGTAAATGTATGGTCAGTTTCGTCGGTCCTGCCCTCCCCGGCTCAGGAGGCTTTCGAAGAGCGCCGGCGTGTTCTCGCCGCCTCCGGGGCACCCAGTGCGTCCATGGCGCGGACCATTTGCGGATAGGCGATCGCCGGCCCGATCCAGCGGGTGAGGTAGCGGCGCAGGTCGGCACCGCTGCGAGGAGGCCGGCCCGGGTCGGACAGGAAGGAATGCAGCACCCGCAGCGAGAATTCGTTCAGTTCGTCCAGGCCAGCTTCATCGAAACCGTAATGCTCCCAATCGATGTCGTAGCGATGAAGCATCGAACGGCCGAAGGCCAGCGCTGTATCGGAGACGATCGAAACCTTCTGGGCGCCGCGGTGGCGCTGGTTCAGCACGAATTCGACCTGGTTGTCCGAGGCCAGCTGTTCGACGGCGAAAGCCATTCCCTCGGTGATGGCCACCACGGGGTCTGTGACGCCCTGCAGGTGGGCCGCCATGCGATCGAGGAAGCCGTCGGCCGAGCGCATCGCGGAGGCCACCAGCAACGCCTGCGTTCCAGGAAAGTACCGATAGACGGTCTGGCGGGTCACCCCCAGCGCCCGCGCCACGTCCGCGATCCGCATCGCCGAGCCACGTTCGTCGATGATTCTGTCCGCGGCGTCGAGGATGCGCTCGATCGCCTCCGCATCGGACGACGGCGTATTTCCTGCCCAACCGTGACTGCGCATGATTACCGGGTGGCAAACCCGTAGCCCGTGAACCCCACAGCCGGATCATAACGTCTCCGAGGCGCCATCGTTGCTGGCTAACTACGCTGGCTAACCACCGAGTGGTGCCCGCATCGCGCGGCGAGACAATATGCACATTATGTATGATCACTGCCAATCCGGGGCTCCGGCGCGACAGAGAGGCCGACCGATGCAGTACGACACGGTGATCACGAATGGGCGCTGGTTCGACGGGACGGGCGGCCCGTCGGCCCTAAGGAACATCGGCGTACGCGACGGGCGGGTAGTCACCATCGCCGAGGAGCCACTCGACACGACGGGCGCTGAGGTCATCGATGCCACCGGTCAGTGGGTGCTTCCGGGCATCATCGACATCCACACCCACTACGACATTGAAACACTCTGTGAGCCGGCACTTTCCGAATCACTGCGACACGGCGTGACGACCGTGATGCTGGGATCCTGCTCGCTGTCCACCGTGTACCTGAACAACGTCGACGCCGGCGACATCTTCGGCCGCGTCGAGGCGATTCCGCGGCGCTATGTCATCGAGCACCTCAACGAAGCCCGATCATGGAGCAGCCCAAAGGAATACGTGGCCGCACTCGAACAGCTGAACCTCGGCCCGAACATTGCGGCGTTCATCGGTCACTCCGACATGCGCGCCGCGACGATGGGACTGGACCGGGCAACCCGCAAGGACACGCGCCCGTCGGCGGCGGAGCTGGCTCGGATGGAGTCGATGCTCGAAGACGCACTCGACGAAGGCTTCGTCGGACTGTCGTCGCAGCAACTGCTTTTCGACAAGCTCGACGGCGAGGTCTGCCGATCGCGCACCTTGCCGTCGACCTACGCCAAGCCGCGCGAACTCCGGCGGCTGAACGCTATCCTGCGGCGGCGCAACAAAATTCTGCAGTCTGGGCCCGACATCAAGAACCCATTATCGATAGTGTCTCAACTGGCCACCTCGCTCGGGGTGGGGCGCCGGCGGTTGAAGACCAGCCTGCTGTCGGCCGCTGACGTCAAGTCCCTGCCGCCGGTCATCTACCTCATGGACTGGCTCGCGCGGGCGGTCAATGCCCTTGGCGCGGATTTCCGCTGGCAGCATCTGCCGGTGCCGTTCGAGGTCTATGCCGACGGAATTTCGCTGGTGATCTTCGAAGAGTTCGGGTCCGGCGCCGCCGCGTTGCACCTGCAGGACGAGATCGCCCGCAACGAGCTGATGCGCGACGAGGAGTACCGGCGCCAGTTCCGCAAGGATTACAACCAGAAATACGGGCCCAGGGTCTGGCACCGCGACTTCTTCGACGCCGAGATCGTCGCGTGCCCGGACCAATCGGTGGTCGGTAAATCCTTCGGCCGGGTGGGTCTGGATCGCGGCGGGCTGCATCCGGTCGACGCGTTCCTCGATCTGGTGCTCGAGCACGGCGACAAGCTGCGCTGGCGCACCACGATCTCCAACCACCGGCCCGAATTGCTCAAGAAGCTGGCCCAGAGCGCAGGAGTGCAGATGGGGTTCTCGGACGCGGGCGCGCACCTGCGCAACATGGCGTTCTACAACTCGGGCTTGCGCCTGCTGCGCCACGTGCGCGACGCCGAGAGGCAAGGCACGCCGTTCATGTCGATCGAGCGCGCCGTGCACCGGCTTACCGGTGAGCTCGGTGCGTGGTACGAGATCGACGCCGGCACGCTGCGCGAAGGCGACCGCGCCGACATCGTGGTCATCGACCCCGACAAGCTCGACGCGTCACTCGAGCGGTACGCCGAGCATCCGGTCCAGTCCTACGGCGGGCTGTCGCGGATGGTGAACCGCAACGACGAGACCGTCACGGCGGTCCTGGTGTCCGGAAGACTCGCCTTCGGTGCGGGTGAGGCTTCCCCGGAGTTGGGCCGGCGGCGTTTCGGTGAATTCCTCCGGGCCGGCGGCAGCCCGGCGCGAAAGCTGGCCCACACCGGTTAGGCGCACCTATTAGCTTGGGATGCCGTAACTTTCATGCCACCGATGCGCCCAAAATGAGGTTGACCGCCTCGTCGAGCTGCCCGGAGATCTCGGCGAAGCTGATGAACCGGGCGGTCATCAGCGCGCCGGAAAAGGTCATCTGCAGCGTGGATTTCACCGCTCTTGGCCAGCCCGGACCAAGCGCGGCCCCGATTCGCTTGGCCACTTCCTCGCCGATTTGTTCCCGCAGCGGTGCGACCGCCGGATCGTCGGCCATCAGCGCGGCGCCACAGGCGGCGGTCAGCTCCGGCTCATCGGCGACGACGACCGCCATGTCCCGCAGCGTGGCGCTGACCCGGGTCTTGGTCGAGTCGTTGACGTCGGTGTGTAGCGGCAGGTCGCGCAGGAACCGCAGATACACCGCCGCTACGAGCGCGCTCTTCGACGGAAAGTAGGTATAGGCGCTGGCCGGCGATACTCCGGCGCGAGTCGCGACCGCGCGCATCGTCAGGTTCGCGTACGAGGATTCCCGCAGCTCCGTCAGCCCGGCATCGAGGACCTTGCGAATGGTCTGCCCCGGCCGACGATCCGACCGGCGGGCCGCGTTCGCGCGGGCCGTGTTCCCGGCAACGACCGGGGACGACGCATCTCTAGACACTCGTCCAGTGTAAGAACGCGGGTCGCCGCCAACAACATCCATCGAGCGCGGTCGGCGCGAACGGGGCATCCCGATACCAGACAGCTGTCCAGAAGAATTCGGGTTCTAGAGTGGCGCCCATGAGCGGAGCGGACCGGCAGCGCTGGGACGAACGGTATGCGGCCACGGGGCCGTCACCGTTGAGTTCGGTTGCCCCGCCCTCAGTTTTCGCGGGCCATGCCGATCTGTTTCCCACGGCCGGCACGGCCCTGGACCTCGCCTGCGGACAGGGCACCGGCTCGGTCTGGCTGGCCGCACGCGGCCTGCAGGTGGTGGGGTTCGACGTCTCCCCGGTGGCCATCGGCCACGCGCGGGAACTGGCCGGCCGCGCCGCGGTGGGCGATCGCTGTCGTTTCGACGTCGTCGACCTCGATGACGGCCTGCCGGCTGGGGCGCCGGTCGACGTCATCGTCTGCTGTAAGTTCCGGGACCCTCGCCTCGACCGGGCGATCATCGAACGGCTGTCGCCGGGCGGGTTGCTGGCGATCGCCGCGCTCAGTGAGGTTGGTGCCAGCCCCGGTCCCTTCCGCGTGGCGGCCGGAGAGCTACCCGCTGCCTTTGCCGGCCTGGACTTGATCGACGCCGGCGAAGGCGAAGGTCAGGCGTGGCTGCTGGCCCGGCGATGACGCGGTCTGTCCGGCGGGCTACCCGGCACTCCCTTGCGCTCGGCTCGAGCGGCGGCGATCGGGCCGTCGCGTACCGCTGCGATGAGGCATCGCCGACTCGGTCGGCGCGGTCCTCGGCGACCTGCGCGACCCGCCGCGCCGCTGCCCACCGGTCCGATGATGCTGAGGCGCGCGCGAAGGCGCCCGGGCCGGCGCGGGGGCCTGGTATGGCGCCACCTCACCGACGAGCGCCTGCACCGCCTCCGATGCGGCAGTCACCTGCTGAGGGGCGACGTTGATACCGGCCTTGCGCATCAGCACCTGGGTGTCGCGGCGCTGCTCGGGCAGCACCACAGTGACGACGTCGCCGGCGCTTCCCGCCCGGGCTGTGCGGCCGGACCGGTGCAGATAGGACTTGTGTTCGGCTGGCGGGTCGATGTGCACCACGAGTTCGACCTCGTCGACGTGCACGCCCCGCGCGGCGATGTCGGTTGCCACCAGCACCCGGGCGCCGCCCGAGGCGAACATCGCGAGGTTGCGCTCTCGTGCGGGCTGAGACAGGTTGCCGTGCAGGTCAACTGACGGAACGCCGGATTCGGTGAGCTGCCTGGCGAGCTTGCGCGCCTGATGCTTGGTACGCATGAAGAGAATCCGGCGTCCGGTGCCGGATGCGAGCCGGTGCACGACTTCTTTCTTGGCCTCGACATTGGCGACGTGAAACACGTGATGGGTCATCTCGGATACCGGCGAGTTGGCCTCGTCGACCGAGTGCAGCACCTCGTTTCGCAGGAACCGCTTGACGAGTTTGTCGACGCCGTTGTCCAGCGTCGCCGAAAACAGCAGCCGCTGACCACCATTCGGAGTTGCGGCCAGGATCCGGGTGACGCCGGGCAGGAAGCCGAGATCGGCCATGTGGTCGGCCTCGTCGATCACGGTGATCTCGACCGCGTCGAGACTGATCAAGCGCTGCTTCATCAAGTCCTCGAGCCGGCCCGGGCAGGCCACCACGATGTCGGCGCCGGACTTGAGGGCGGCGACCTGGCGGGTCTGGGAAACGCCGCCGAAGATCGTGGTGACCCGCAGGCCGCAGGCCGTCGCCAGTGGCTCCAGGGTCGCTGTGATCTGCGTCGCTAACTCCCGGGTCGGCGCGAGGACCAACCCGGATGGCCGGGAGGGGCGCCCGTTCCCGCCCGACAGACGACTGACGAGTGGGATCGAGAAGGCCAGGGTCTTGCCGCTGCCGGTCTTTCCGCGACCGAGAACGTCGCGGCCGTCGAGCGTGTCGGGCAGCGTCTCGACCTGGATCGGAAACGGGTGGGTGATGCCGCGCTTGGCGAGCGCATCGACGAGCTGATTGCGCACGCCGAGGTCGGCGAAAGTCTTGCTGGTAGTCACTTTTCGGTGCCTTTCGGGCATCGGTGGTGCTGTGCCGCAGGCGAAAACGCCGCGCGGCATCGGCACGAGGTGGCGAGATTGCCGGATGGCAAAATCGATCGCCGCGAGACAAGCATTGGGATGAGGAAGCGTTCCACGACGGTGTTGGCATGCGATGTCATGTAGCCAACGTTGCCGCCAGCCTAGCGCATCGGGACGCCAATGCCCTAACCAGCCGCGAAACCCCGACGGCCGACATTGCGCAACCGCAAAGCCAATTCGCAGAATGACGCTCTCCGGTAGTGTCACCGTGATGGAGCGGCGTGTCCTGGAAGCGGTCATTTATGAACGCGAACCGCCGATTGCGCGGATCATTCTCAACCGGGTGGACAAAGCCAATACCAAGGACGCCGTCCTGGTCGGTGAGGTCGACGAGTGCCTGCACGAGGCGGACCGGGACAAGGACATCAAGGTCGTCATTCTCAAGGCGAACGGCAAGGGATTCTGCGGCGGCCATGTGGCGCGCTGGGGTCCGGACGAAAACCCGTATCCCGATTTCGGGGACACGTTCGAGGACCTGTACAAAGGCACCGCCGATTTGTTTTTATGGCCGACCCTGTATCTGTGGGAATTCCCCAAGCCGACCATCTCGCAGATCCACGGTTATTGCATGGGCGGTGGGATATATCTGGGTTTGCTGACCGACTTCTGCGTCGCATCCGAGGACGCGTATTTCCAGATGCCACTTGCCCAAAGCCTCGGCGAACCGGGCGGGCACACAATGATCGAGCCGTGGCTGTTGATGAACTGGCATCGCACCATGGACTGGCTGCTGCTGGCTCCCACGTTGTCGGCGCAGCAGGCCCTCGACTGGGGGCTGCTCAACCGGGTGGTTGCGCGCGACGACCTCGAGGACACCGTGGAGGAGATGGCGCGCAAGATCGCCCAAATCCCGCTAACCACACTGATGGCCGTCAAGAACAACGTGAAGCGCGCGTGGGAATTGATGGGCATGCGGGTTCATCTCCAGGTCAGCCACATCCTGACCAACATGGTGGGTGCCGCATCCGACGTGCAGGCGCGGCGGGCCGAGCTGATGCAGTCCGGCATGAAGCCGCGCGATTTCGTCGACCGCGACGAAAAATACTGCCCGCCAACGTGAAACCAGTTTCACGGTCGGCGCTGAGCGTGAAACCAGTTTCACGCTCGGCGGGACCGTCCGCCTAGCGAGTCCGCTCGCCGGCGACCCTTCGGCCGGCGGCGTGTCGCGCCGCGACGTAGCCGAACACCATGGTGTAGGCGATGCTTCCGCCCGCGCCCAAATAGTTTCGGCCCATCACCGTCGCCGTGATGTTGCCCGTCGCGTACAAGCCGTCGATCACGCAGTCGTCGGAGTCGAGGACCTGCGCGTGCTCGTTGGTGATCACGCCGCCGCACGTCCCGACATCGGCGGGCAAGACCCGGGTGGCGTAGTACGGTGGCCGCTCGAGCGGCCCGAGCGCGGCGTTCGGGCGGTAGCCGGGATCACCCAGGCAGTCGTTGTAGGCCGACTGGCCGCGGCCGAAATCGGGGTCGAGGCCCTTGACCGCAAACCCGTTGAACCGCTTGACCGTCTGCTCGAGCGCGTCGGCGGGGACATCGATCTGTCGGGCGAGATCGGCGACGGTCGCACCGCGCAGCACCGCGCCCCGCTCTATCAGTTCCTCGGGCAGGCTGCGCTTCTTGAACGGGTTGGCGCCCGAGACGTATCGGCGGATGTAGCCCTCGTCGAAGACCATCCAGCACGGCACCGCCTTGTTGGCGTACATGGCCTTGCCGACTTCCACGTAGGAGTTCGACTCGTTGCAGAATCTCTTGCCGGCCCCGTCGACGTAGATGGCCCCGGGGCGCTGCCGCCCGCTGCCGAGCGCCCTGGCTGCATCACCGCCGTCGGCGATGAAAATGGATGGCAGCCACCAGGCCTCGTCCAGCAGGTCGGTTTTCGCGCCCAGCCGCATCGCGGTCTCAAGCACCTCGCCGGTGTCTCCGGCATTGGCGATCGACCAGCGCGCCTCGTTGGGCTGGTCGCCGCTGTAGCGACGGCGCATGTCCGCATTGCGGCTGAAGCCGCCCGCCGCGAGCAGTACGCCCTTGCGCGCCTCGACATTCAGCGTGGTCCCGTCGCGGCAGACCCGCGCGCCGACGACACGGCCGTCCTCGACGATCAGATCGGCCATGGCCGCGTGAGTCCAGATCGGCGGGTCGCCGCGCAGGTCGATCAGCACCTTCAGCATCTGGCCGATGAGCGACGCGCCGTTGGTGAGCATTTCCCGCCGGAGCAGCCGCGCCGCCCTGGTGCGGGCGAACACCCGGGTGGCCACCGCGAAGGCTCGTGGCGACCGGTTGAAGTACTGCACCGAGCGCAACTCGTTCGTCTTGAGTACGAAACCCCCGTAGCTCTTGGCCATCGACGGCTGGACCTTGTCGCGCCAGTCTCCCAGCGCCGCGGCGTCAAACGGAACGCATTCGATGGCTCGGCCGGACTCGTTGCCGCCCTTGTGGTTCGGGTAGTAGTCGCTCCAGCCGAGGCACCGCACGAACCGAACGCCCTTACGGGTCAAAAAGTTGATCATCTCGTAGCCCGCGGTCAGGAAAGTCTCGCGGCGCGCCGGTGACGAGGCGGCCCCGATGTCGCCGACGACGTCGTCGAAGTACGCCAGGCCGTCCTCGTGCGAATCGGCGATGCCGTCGGCGCGCATCAACGGGTTGTTCGGCAGCCACACCATGCCACCGGACAGTCCGGTGGAACCGCCTACCAGCGCCTGCTTTTCGAGCACCAGGGGCTCGATGCCGGAGTCGAGCGCCGCCAGCGCCGCGGCCATGCCGCCCCCGCCGCTGCCGGCGATGAGCAGATCGACGGAGTGGTCCCACCGCGTGCTCATCGTGCCGCCCTACCGATGGCCCCAGGCGTCGAAGCGAGGCCGAGATCCACCATCGGCACGTCGATGGTGGTGTTGGTCTTCTGGATGGCGGGTACCAGCGTGTCGTACGGCAGTCCGGCGAGGAAGCCGTCGATGACCCGTTCGAAGTTCGAGATCAGCCCCTCGATTCGGCTGGACAGCCTCATGTATCCAAAACTCCTGGAGTGCAACCCTTTCTGTTGCTTAGGCAGGTTGGAGAAGTCCTGCGCGGGTATCGGCGGCCAGCGTGGGTCGTCGGGCGCCATCGGGTCCGGAGGCGTCGGTTTGGGCGTGATCTGGTCGGGTGGGATGCGGGTGAGCGACCAGATCTCGAAGAGGGTTTCCTCCGGTCCCAGCGGACGGATCCGGTACGACGAGGCGCTGCTGTACTGCGGCAGGACGAAATAATGCGGGAAGCAGAAATTGATGGCCTCGGTGATGCCGCGCCGCGCCAGTTCGTTGAGGTCGGGGATGTCGCAGCCCCTGGCTCGATGCCAATGCACGATGGCGTCGTTGAGGGTGGTGCGCCAGACGTTCATCGCCTCGGCCGGATCGGACGGCAATTCCATGTCCTGCAGGCCTTCGGCGATGCGGACGTCATTCTCGTGCGTCATACCGGCCATGCCCTCGCCGAGCGTGCGCATGAAATACAGGTTGGTCTGTGCCAATCCCGGTGGCTGGGCGGACGAGGCGGGCATGCTCGACGGCAGCAGTTGTGGGTGGGTCTGCGGGACGTGATACCCCTCCATGAAGGCGGCCGTCGCCAGCTTCCAGTTCACCGGCAGCCGGCACGACTGCCACCATTCGACGCGCAGCGACTCCACCTTCCAGGCGTCGTAGATCGATGCGAACGGTTCGAAGCAGTCGCGCAACGGCGGTGCGGCGTCGTCGAGGTTGATCCATGCGCAGCCGCCCCACACCTCGCATCGCACCGAGACGAGGCGAAGATCCTCCGGGTTCAGGTTGTGCTCGTCGAACTCCTCGGGCCTCAGCACAAACGTGTTACGCCCATCCATGCCCCAACACCAGCCATGGAAGGGACACACGAAGGTGCGCCGATTCCCGTTGCCTTCCACCAGCTTTACGCCGCGGTGGCGGCAGGCATTGTGATAGGCGCGCACGTTCTCGGCGTCGAGCCGCACGACGATGATGGAATCGTCGAGGATCTCGTACTCGACATAGTCGCCCGGCTTGGGGATCTCCTCGAGGCGGCAAGCCATCTGCCACACGCGCGGCCAGAGCATTTCCTTTTCGAGCGCGTAGAACTCCGGGTCGTAGTACCGCTGCTTGGGAATCCGATCGGCGGCCCGGACCGCCCACGGCACCGGAAGCGGGGTCCAGTTCACGTCCGTACTCATGGCCATCCCTCGTTCATACGATCCTCGATACCCGCCCCTGCCAATAGCGGTCGCGGATGCGTCTCTTGTACAGCTTTCCGTTCGGGTCGCGGGGAAGGCTGCCGAAGTCGACGGTGCGCGGGCACTTGTACCCGGCCAGGTGGGCCCGGCAGTACTCGACGAGTTCGGCCTCGAGCTCGGGTCCGGGCAGCACGCCGTCGGCCGGTTGCACGACGGCTTTGACCTCTTCGCCGAATTCGCCGTTGGGAACCCCGAATACCGCCGCGTCGACCAACTTCGGATGCATGATGAGCAGATTCTCCACCTCTTGCGGGTAGATGTTGACCCCGCCGGAGACGATCATGAAGGTCGAGCGGTCGGTGAGGTACAGGAACCCGTCGCGGTCGACATAGCCCATGTCGCCAAGCGATCGCCACCCGCGGTCGTTGGACACCGACGCGGTCTTGGCGGGATCCTTGAAGTATTCGAAGTCGGGCCCGCCTTCGAAGTACAGCTCGCCGGTTTCACCGACGGGAAGTTCTTGCCCGTCTTCGCCGAGCACGTGCACCGGGGCCATCGGAATCCCCACCGAGCCGGGATGGGCCAGCCAATCCTGCGGACCGATCGTGGTTCCCGCGAATCCCTCGGTGCCGCCGTAGTATTCGTAAATGATAGGCCCGAACCACTGCATCATTTGGTGCTTGACATCGACCGGGCACGGCGCCGCCGCGTGAATGACGCACCGCAAGCTGGACACGTCATAGCGTTTCCGCACGGCCTCGGGCAACTTGAGCATGCGCACGAACATCGTCGGTACGAACTGCGCGTGGGTCACCCGGTGGGTCTCGATCAGCCGCAACACCGCCTCGGCGTCGAACTTGCGCATGAGGATCGACGCCGCGCCCACCCGGTTGGCCGCCATGGTGTAGTTCACCCCCGCCGCGTGATACAGCGGCGCGGGGGACAGGTACACACTCGAGGAGCTCATGCCGTATTTGTGGATCAGCGCCATCTCGAGTACCGACTGCGCCCAGGACCCGGTGCCGTCGACGGGAAGCGGTCGTCGCACCGCCTTGGGCCGTCCGGTGGTACCGGACGAATAGAGCATCTCCGAGCCGTCCGATATCGGTGGGGCGTCGCCCGCCGCCGTCAGCGCGTCTTCATAGGAGCGCCAGCCGGCCAGGGGGCCGCCGACGGAGAAACGGGCGACCACCCCGGCGTTGCAATCGCGGATGTGCGCGGCCAGTTCGGGCATCGAGGCATCGACGAAGACGGCCTTGGCGTCCGAGTCGTCGATGACGTAGCCGGCTTCCGCGGGGATGAAGTGGGTGTTGACCGCGGTGTAGTAGAGTCCGGAAAGTTGTGCCCCCCAAGTGATTTCGAGGAACTCCGGCCGGTTTGGCAGGACCAGCGCCACACCGCCGCCGCGGCGCAGCCCCGCCTCGTGCAATGCGGCGGCCACCCGTTGGCTGCGGGCATACAGTTCGCCGAACGAGATCGGGCCGTCGTCGGTGACCAGGGCCGGCGACTGTGCGGCTGCGATCGCGTGATCGGCGATGTTCACCAACGGTCCTAAGTCGTTGCGGCGCCGTCGGTCTGGGCGGCGGCCGCGGCCTGGCGGCGAGCCTGCTCGGAGGGCAGCACCTTGTCCTTGAACACCGTCTGAATCAGCTCCTGCACATCCTTGCTGATGGAGGCGAGGGCGACGAGGTCGTTCGAGCTCTGCCAGTGCACCCGCATGCCCATCAGCTCCCAGGCGCGCTTCAGGTTGGCCTTGGTGGCCAGCAGGGTCGTCATCGGGGCCTGGGCGATGTGACGGGCGATGGCCTCGACCCGGTCGTCGAGTTGGTCGCGCGGGACGACCTCGTTGACCAGACCGACGTCGAGAGCCTTCTTCGCGTCGATCACCTCGGCCAGGTAGAGGTAGTACGCGGCGCGCCGCCAGTTCATGAACACCCATGGCTCGATGGAACATTCACCCGACGGCATGCCGAAACCCTGCAGGGGCGGGTAGGAGAAGTACGCGTCCTCCGATGCGATGACGATGTCGGTCGTCAGTCCGTAGTGGGTGCCGCCGCCCACGCAATACCCGTGCACCTGGGCGATGGTCGGCTTGGAGAATTCCCAGAGGTTCAGGATCGGCTTGACGAAGAGGTCGGTCTGCGGTTTCCACGGCGTGCCCATCACCTTGGCGCCCTCGACGAACGACGGGTAGTCGACGGCGTTGTTGCCGATGGCGTGTCCCGAGCAGAAGCCCTTGCCGTTGGCCTTCATGATCAGCACTTTGATGTCGTAGTCGCGGTCGGCGTCGAGCAGCGCGGCGTCGACCTCTTCGGCCAGCTTCTGGTCCTGGGCGTTGGCCTTCTCCGGCCAGTTCAGCGTGACGCGGGCGATCGGGCCCTCTTTTTCGTAGATGATTCTTTCGCGGGTCTCGTTGAGATCCATCCGGCTTTACCCTCCTCGTTAGGACGTGATGACGCCGATTTCGGCGCCGATGTCGTAGGTGGTCCCGACCTGGCCCGTCCAGCTGACGGTGCCGGATGCTCCGGCTTCTATCTCCTGTTCCACCTTCTCGGTGGCTATCACGTAGATCGGCGTGCCCGCCTCGACATGCTCACCGGCGCCCACCAAGAGCCCGGTGAGTTCGGCTTCGGAGACCGCCACCGAGACGCGGGGGATGCGAATGATGAAGTCAGCCATGCACCTTCGCCCCCGCGCACGTGCGTTGTGCCGCTTCCACGATGCGGGCCGGTGACGGATACACATGTGCTTCGAGCGCCGCGGCGGCCGGGTTGGGTACGAACCGTGCGGCGACCCGCTCGATGGGTGCGGCAAGCTCACCGAACAACTCGGTGGACAGGATCGCGGCGACTTCGGCTCCCGGGCCCGCGAATTGGACCGCGTCGTGCACGATGACGGCTCGGCGAGTCCGCCGGACGGATTCGACGATGGTTTCGACGTCCAGCGGCACCAGCGTGCGCAGGTCGATGACCTCCGCGCTGACGCCGCGCTCGGCCAGCGTGTCCGCGGCGGTGAGCGCGTCGTGCACACAGCGCCCGTAGCCGATCAGGCTCACATCGGTGCCGGGCCGTTTGATGTCGGCGTGGCCCAAGGGGATGGAGAAGCCGGGGTCGACGGGGACGGGCCCTTTCTTTCCCTGCAACCGGATGGTCTCGACGAACAGGCAGGGGTCGGGGTCGAAAATCGCCGACGTCAGCAGCCCTTTCCCGTCGCGCGGTGCGGACGGCACGATCACCTTCATGCCCGGGATGTGCATGAACCACGCCTCGAGGCTCTGCGAATGCGTCGCTCCGGTGGCCAGCCCCGCGTAGACCTGGGTGCGGACGGTGATCGGCGCCGACGTGCGCCCGGCGGTCATGAACCGCAGTTTGGCGGCGTTGTTGATCAGCTGGTCTGCGGCGATGCCGATGAAATCCATGATCATGATCTCGGCGACCGGCAGCAACCCGTCGATGGCGGCACCGATGGCCGCGCCCAGGATCGCGGCCTCCGAAATCGGGGTGTCAAGGACGCGGTCGTGGCCGTACTTGGTGGACAGCCCGGCCGTCGGGCCGGACGCGCCGGGATCGGCGATGTCTTCGCCGAGCAGAAATACCCGCTCGTCGGCCGCGAGCGCCTGATCTAGCGCGAGGTTCAGCGCCTCGCGCATCGTCATCTCTTTGTCGTCCATCGCCAAATCCTCAGACCGGGAACCGGATTCCAGTCGCGTACACGTCCCGGTCGAGTTCGACTGCCGTCGGCGGATCCGCGCTCATCACCGTCTGCAGGGCGGATTCCACCGTCGCCAGCGCCTCGTCGTCGATGCGCGCGAGTTCGTCTTCCCCACACACGCCTTCGGAGGCCAGGTGCCGGCGGAAGCGTGGCACCGGGTCGGCGGCCATCGCCGCTTCGAGTTGTTCGGTGGGGATGTACGGCATTCGGTCGCCGAAGTAGTGGCCGCGGAAGCGGAATGTCACGCACTCGATGAAGGTGGGGCCCCGTTTATTCGAGCCGCCGCGGGCCCGTTGCAGCGCCGCGTCGAGCGCGGCCTTGACCGCCAACGGGTCGTTACCGTCGACGCGAACACCCGGCATGCCGTAGCCGGCGGCCCGATCGGCCACCCGCTCGAGCTTCATGGTGTCTGCTGTCGGTGTCATCTCGGCGTACAGGTTGTTCTGGCAGACGAACACCATGGGCAGGTCCCAGAGCGCGGCCATGTTGGCCGCCTCATGGAAGGAGCCGGTGT
This sequence comes from Mycobacterium sp. NGS17, assembly GCF_059813205.1. Classification (NCBI taxonomy): domain Bacteria; kingdom Bacillati; phylum Actinomycetota; class Actinomycetes; order Mycobacteriales; family Mycobacteriaceae; genus Mycobacterium; species Mycobacterium sp. NGS17. The sequence continues at coordinate 280,202 of NZ_JCALED010000005.1, forward strand.
TGGTGGCACCGTCACCGAAGCTGACGACGGTGACGCGGTCGAGCCCCTTGCGCTTGGCGGCCATCGCCAGCCCCACGGCCACCGGTGGCCCGGCTCCGACGATGCCGGTCGAAAGCATCACGCCGGCCTCGGGTTTGGCGATGTGCATGGTGCCGCCCTTGCCGCGGCTGGCGCCGACCGTCCGGCCCATCATCTCGCCGTAGATCTCCTCGAGCGGCACTCCCTTGCCGATGAGGTCGTGCAATCCGCGATAGGTGGTCACCAGCTGGTCGTCGGGCCGCAGCGCGACACCCATCGCGGCGGCAATTGCCTCCTGACCGCGCGACGGCCAGTACACGCACACGAACTCCCCGGTGCCGATCCCCTTGGACAGTCGGTCGTCGGCCGCCTTCATCAGTACCATGAGCTCGTACAGGCGGCGTTGCATCGCGGGATCGTCGGTCATCGCGCAGTCCCGTTGTGCCGCATCCCGATTGGTGACACTGCCGTCACGCACCCGACCATGGCTTGACCTTGAGGAAACCGCCGCCGTCCACCCGGAGTTGCTGGCCGGTGATATAGCGGGCGGCGTCGGATGCCAGGAACAGCACCGCCTCGCTGATGTCCTCGGGCTCGACGTAGGGGATCGGCATCGCCTGGACGAAGGGAAAGATGGGTTCGGCGTCCTCGCGGGTCGGCTCCTTCAGGTCGGGCCGGAAGGCCCGGTACATCGGCGGGCTGTGCAACATGTCGGTGTTGACGTTCGTGGGATGCACCGCGTTCATCCGGATGGAGAACGGCGCGAGCGCCAGGGCGAAGTCGTTGACGTAGTGCGCGGCAGCCAGTTTCGCGAAGGCATAGCCGGCCCCGCCGGGGCCGCCGTCGATGCCGGTGGTGTTCATCGACGACATGAAGGCGGCGTTGGAACCGATCACCACGATCGACGCGCCGGCCTCGAGGTGTTTGAGGCTGGCATGGACGAGGTTGAGCACGCCAACCAAATCCACGTCCACCGCGTCGGCGAAAGCCTTCGGCGGCAGCCCCGCGGTCAGCGGGCAGATGCCGGCGTTGGCCACCACGACATCGAGGTGGCCGAACTCGGCGACGCCCTCGTCGATGGCCGCGGACAGGGCGACGCGGTCGCGGACGTCGGCGATCGCGGTGTACGCGCGCTGCCCCTCCTTTTCCACCAGCCGCGCCGTTTCGTCCAGGTCCTCGGGGCGGGCCAGCGGATACTCATTGGTGTCGATGTCCGTGCAGAGGTCTACGGCAATGATGTCCGCTCCTTCGGCGGCCAGCAGTCGCGCATGCGAGCGGCCCTGACCGCGCGCGGCGCCACTGATCACGGCCACCTTGCCCGTTACCCTGCCCATCGCCCGTCCTTCGTCCGAGTCTCTATGCCACGACCCGCGTTGCGGCCCAACGCCATTCGCTGCCGCCGCCGAGGTTGAAGGGGAGATGAATCGACTCCCGGCCCGGCCGCGCCGGATTGCGGCGCGCGGTCACCGCGGCGGGCGTCGGACTGAGAGCTTCGGTCGGCTCCATCGCATCTCTTCCACGAAAAACTGCGCTGACCTGCAGAGGGGCTATCACTACGCCCCAGACTAGCTAGAATATCTAAAATAGCAAGGAATGGACGCGACGAGGGAGTTGGCGATGTCTGGCGGGCGCGGCGGAGTGCTTCACGGTGTCCGGGTGGTCGAATTGGCGTCCTGGACCTATGTGCCCTCTGCCGGTGCCGCCCTATCGGACTGGGGTGCCGACGTCATCAAGGTCGAAGGAGTCGCCATGGGCGATCCCGGGCGCGCGCTGGTCGTGGGCGGGTTCACCCGGCAGGCGGCCCGCCCGGATGCGGACTTCATTCTCGAGCTGGGCAACCGCGGCAAGCGCAGCATCGCCATCGACATCAAATCGGACACGGGTCGCGAGCTGTTCGGCCGGCTGTTGGCCAGTGCGGATGTGTTCTTGACCAATTGGCTGCCCGGTGCGCTCGAACGGGCCCGGCTGACGGTCGAGGACATCCGCTCGTTCAACCCGAAGATCATCATCGCGCGCGGGACAGGCCTGGGCGTCCGCGGTCCGGATCGCGATCGCGGCGGTTTCGATGCCGCGACGTACCTGGCGCGCGGTGGGGTCGCCTATACGCTCACGCCGTTCGGAAGCGAGACGCCCGCGGTACAGGGGCCCGGCTTCGGCGACTTGCAGGGCGGGGCAACGCTGGCCGGCGGGGTGTGCGCGGCACTGTTTCACCGCGAACGCACGGGCGAACCGAGCGTCGTCGACTCTTCGCTGCTGGCGCAGGCGATGTGGTCGATAGCGCCGTCGATCTCGGCTGCGGACTTCTTCGATATCGATGGGATTCCGGGCGCCCCGCCCGGCCTGGCCATCAACCCGCTCGTCAACCGGTACAAGACCAAAGACGACAGGTGGATCCAGCTGGTGTTCTTACAGCCGGACAAATTCTGGGTGGGCTTCTGCCGGCGCATGGGACTTGCGGAACTGGCCGACGACGAGCGATTCGTCCCCTCCACCAACTTGATCGCCAACGCGGCGGCGGCGACCGAGCTGCTGGCGAAGACTTTCGCGCGTCACGACCTCGCACATTGGCAGGCGGTGCTCGAGGACGAGCCCGGTGTGTGGGGCGCGCTGGCGACCCCGCGCGAAACCCTCAACGATCCACAGGTCGAACCGAACGGATACGTCGTCACCAATGTCGACGACCACGGCGAGAAGTACCGAATCGTCGCCGCGCCAGTGCAATTCAACGAGACACCACCGGCCCCCGCGCGCGCCCCGGAGCACGGGCAACACACAGAAGAAATCCTGCTGGAACTCGACATCGACTGGGACGACATCGCGAAGGCCAAGGCGGCCAAGGCAATCCTCTAGCGGGTCCGGTGCAGCTGATTGCGCTGCTTCACAGCCTTTTTCGATACCACGTGTCGCGAATTTCTTGATGAGCAACCGATTCCGAAACGGTCACGGCCGTGTCTCAATGTCAATGGTTGACTGGCACAACGCGACAGATCCGCAAATCATTGCACAGGGCGCCTTTTGGGGATTGCGGCCGCGACGAAGCGTACCGCACACATTCCTGCCGCTGTTCGGGTAGCGGTTTCGCAAGGGCGCAGCAGGAGGTATCACACAGCATGACGACGAACTGGGTCCCCGCCCAAACTTCTTGTGGCCCGAATTCCGGTCGTATTCTCGACACCGCACGGGGCATTCTCATCGGCCTGCGCCGGTGTCCTTCCGACGCCGCGTTGGACGAATTGCACAGCGCGGCGATACGGCACAAGGTTCCGGTATTCGCCATGGCATGGGCGCTGGTCCACCTGGCGGGCGACGGCGAGAAGACCCCCAGCTTCGTCGACGCGCAGTCCGCGGCCCGTCACGAGTGGGGTGCGCTGTTCAAATCCGCCGCCCTGACCTGCTGAGGGCGCCAAGACGTTGGGGCGGCCGAGCTTCGAGGGGTTGCCCGGCCGCCGCCAACTACCACATTTCCCAACCGCGTTTGGACGACAACGCCTTGGGTTTGCAGATAGCGGCAGGCTATTTCGGCGGCGGCAGCTGACGCGGGCCATCCGGCGGATCCAATTCCGGTGGCCCATCACGCTTCGTCAGCGCCCGCCGACGGCCGCCGTCACCGGATTCCACCGACAGCCGTCGAGCATCATCGGACCGCCGCGGCAAGGGTGAACCGAAATCGCGACCCGCCAGCTGCCGGTGTTCTCGACTGCCGGGTTCATGCCGCGACGAACTGACGAATTCCGTTTCCGCCGAGCTGGTTTCAGCGCTTGCGGGGCGCCCGGACAGCCGGGTGTCCGAGGCCTCCGAGCTGACCGTCACCTTTCGGGAGCGTTTGAGGGTGAACGTTATTTCCTCGGTTTCCTCGAGGACGCCTTCGAACGCCTGGCGGGCGGTGCGCAGTGGCGCAGTCGTGGTGTCGATCACCTTCGCCACGAAGGGCGGCACCAGCGGGCGAATCCAGCGGGCCGCGGCCTTGGTGGCGTCCGGGATCGACGGGATCGACGGGGCGCTCCGTTGCTCGTGGGCTTCGACCTCTCCGGCCGGCGACAGGGGAGCAGGCAGGTTGTCCGGAACATCGGGGGCGTGGGCGATGTCTGCGGCCGGTTCCGGGGCGGGCAGTCGGGTGATCGCCCGGCTGGCCGCCTCGGCTTCGGCGGCGATCGGCAGGTACACGTCGTCGGCGCTTGGTTCGAAGGCCCGGTGCGACGGCGCGTGCACCGCAACGTCCAACGCCTCGGAGACCCGGCGGCGTTGCTGCTCGCGGTCGATCTCGGTCTGCGCCTCAATGGCAAGCCGAGCCTGCGTCAGTTGATGCTCGGCCCAGAGGATTTCGGCCTCGCGGCGCACCTCGGCGCGCTTGACCGCGATGGCGGTGTCCGCCTCGAGGTCGGCGCGTTCACGCTCGGCACGCGAATTTGCACGCCGGTCGTGGGTTGTCTCACCGCGCCACAAACCCAGGATCACCGGCGTCACATAGAGCAGGACGCACAGCGCGATCGTCGCCAGCCGCAGGGTCATTGCCCCGGCGTCGGCGGAGGTGAGGTCGTTCATCGCGACCCAACGTGCGCCCAGGCCGCGACCGGCATCCGTCACGACACCGTCTTGCGCGTTGCGCAGCGTCAGCTCTTGTCGTGAAATCGTGGCTTCCAGCTCCGGTGCGCGGCTGTCGCGCGTGGCCAACGCGGTGTCCAATTCACGCTGGGCGTCCGCGAGAAGCTGGTTGGCCGTGCGGGTTTCCGGCCCGGCACCGGGATCACCGGTGATCCGGGTCTGCGGGCAGCCGGGCGTGGGATGGTATTCGCAGCGGGCGACGACCAGGGCCTTGTCCTGACGGTCATGGGCCTGCGCGACCGCGTTGTCCAGCCCCGAGCGGGCAGCCCTGGATTGCTGCAGGGACGCCGACGCCTGCGCGACGGCGGGGGCCGATTCGGCGCTGCGCAACGCTCGTTCGTCGAGGCGATGGGCTATCGAGCTGGAAAGAATGACCAGTGCCGCAAGCTCACCGACGACGACTCCTGCGGCCGCCGCCACCGCGGCGCGGCCCACGACACCGGGGCGGGTCCGTTGCGGCCCCGGGATGGTGGCACGGGCGACCGCGCCGACCAGTAGGCCGAAGACGAGGGTGAGCGGCACGACGGCCGGCAGCGGCCAGCGAGCCGACTCGCTGATCGCCAGGGCCGCGACCAGCCAGGCCAGCACCGCACCCGACAGCACGACCGCGCCGGCGACCGCGTGGGCGGACCGTTCGTGACGCTCACCCAGCTCGCGCCGGTGTCCGCCACCGAGCCAGATGAGGACCCCCGCCAGGCCCGCGCGTTGTTCAGTTACTTCCTGGGGCATGGGACTGAGAAACACCTCCACCATCAAGCCTCGCAGGCCACCGCCCGACACATCGAATCGAAGCGCCTCGTCTGTGATGCGCTTCACAAATCCGCTGGAATCAACGCAGATCGCCCCCGGACACCGATCGGGTTTGCTGATCCTTCCGGAAAGTGGATCTGACGCGCGATTCGTGCGACGCGACCAGATCAGCGGCCGTTCCGGCAGGCGACATGAGACGGTATAAGCCTATGACGAACCACGATTATGTCACCTACGAAGAGTTTGGCCGCAGGTTCTTCGAGGTCGCCGTCACTCCGGAGCGGGTCGCTGCCGCGTTCGCGGACATCGCCGGCAGCGAGTTCGCGATGGAGCCGATTGCCCAGGGGCCGGGGCGAATTGCCAAAGTCAGTGCCAACGTCAAGATCGAAGAGCCCCGGGTAACGCGCCGGCTGGGCGAGGCCATCACGTTCGTCATTCACATTCCGCTTTCGATCGATCTGCTGGTCGACCTATGGCTCGACAAGCAGCGCTTCATGGTCTCCGGTGATATTCAATTGCGCGCGACCGCGCGAGCGGCCGAACCGTTGTTGCTGATCGTCGACGTCGCCAAACCGCGGCCTTCCGATATCACCGTCAACGTCTCGTCGAAGTCGATCCGTGGCGAGGTGCTGCGAATCCTTGCCGGCGTCGACGGCGAGATCCGTCGATTCATCGCGCAATATGTCGCCACCGAGATCGACGCGCCGCAATCGCAGGCGGCGCAGATCATCGACGTGTCCCAGCAGCTGGAGCAGGCCTGGCCCTGAACGGACCGGCACAGGAGTACGTGCGGCGGCGTCGGGGTACCCAGCCAAGGTTGTGCGTTCTGATCGCCAGGGAGGAAGACGTTGGCTCGCGTAGATGTCTCGGTGTCGTCGCAGGTGGAACCGGAAGCCGCATGGAAGCTGGCGTCCGACCTGGATCGATTCGACGAGTGGATGACGATTTTTGCCGGGTGGCGGGGTCCGGTGCCCGACACGATCGAAGAGGGCACATGTGTGTCGTCGTGCGTCAAGGTCAAGGGCTTCCGCAATGTCATTCACTGGAAGGTCACCCGATACGACGAGCCCAAAGCGATCGAGTTGCAGGGCCGCGGGCGCGGCGGCATCCGCCTCACGGTGGCGATGACCGTGACCGATGATCACCCCGGCTCGACGTTTCACCTCACCGCCGACCTCGGTGGCGGGTTGCTCAGTGGGCCGGTCGGGGGCTTGGTCGCCCGCGTCCTGCGCTCCGACGTGCAGAAGTCCGTGAACAACCTCGCGGCACTGCGTTAGCCGCTGCGTCGGCGGATTCGGCGGCCGAGCACCCAGTTCCGTTCGGCATCGCGGACTCGCCTGCGGTCCATCGCAAGCCAGGACAGCCCGGCACCGAACGCGAGCATGGAGACGATGGCGGCAACAACCCCCGCGTGGGCCTCGCCAAGGGCGAAAGTGGTCACGCACACGGCGAACGCCAATGCCGCGGCCGCGACGACGAGGAGCCCGGCTGTGCGCGCCTCGGCCGATCGGTGGACGCCGCGGTCAGCGGTCCGCTCGTGGTCGACACGGCTGTGCCTCATCGGCGTCTCCTCTGCTGTCACATCCGTTACGACCGATGTGTTGGAGCTACCCGAAAGGCCGTTGGGACAAACGACTTGGCGGAGGTGGGTGCGGCCGCGGCTCAGAGAGTTTGGTGACGCCCGAAGTACTTGTGGTCTTCGCTGTAGCCGCCATAACCGCTGCCGATGTCGTGGTAGTCGGCGACGAACTCGATGCCTTTGATCCACTTCACCAGCTTGAAGCCGTGCTGCAATTCGTTGCGCAGCCGCAGCGGTCTGCCGTGCATGTACGGGAGCTGCTGGTCGTTCATGTTGTAGGCCAGCATCGTCATGTGGTGGTCCATCTGACCGATGTGATGGGCGTTGTAGTAGATGCCGCCCGTGGCGCCCAGGCCCATCGAATAGAAGACCGCCCATTTCGCTTCGGGCAGCGGTTTGACGATGTCCATGATCGTTTTCATCTGCACGCCACCCCATTTGGCGACGCCCGACCACGCCTGGATGCAGAAGTGCTGGCTGATCTGTTCGTGGTAGGGCAGCGCCATCAGATCCTCGAGCGAGAATTCCATCGGGTGCTCGACCAGACCGTAGACCTTCAGCCGCCAGTCCTTGAAGTCGTCACGCTCGAGTTCCTTGTACTCGACGGTCTCGGGCAGGCGGCCGTTGCGCCAGTGATGCGGCGAGATGTCTTTTTCGGTGAAGGCGCCGGGCTTGGGGTCCAGCCGCTCGAGCACCCGCTGGAACGGTCCCACGAGGGCGTATCCGACGCGCTGAACCACCCGGGGGTGCTTGATGGTGAACGGAGTGGCCCACACCCAGGCAACGGCCGTCACCACCATCGCCGCCGCGAAGATCCAAAAGCCCATCCAGCCGTTGTCGTCGCGGGCGGCGAACATGTGGTTGAGGTTCTTCAGCGCGCTGGTCGCGAACACCAGCGTGACGTGCACGATGATGAAGAACAGGAAGTACACCAGCACCAGGAAGTGCAGCGAGCGGGCGTGCTGAATGCTCAACCGCTTACTGAGCCAATGGACGCGCTGCGACAGCGCGGGCGACATGCCCAGGCCGGTGATCAACGCTGCCGGCGCGGCGATGAAGACGGTGGTGAAGTACGCCAGCACCTGCATGCCGTTGTAGGCGACCCAGCCGTTGTCGGCGGGCCAGTGCTCCACGGACAGGTATTGAATCGCCACCGAAAGCGCATTGGGGAACACGTCCCAGCTGGTCGGCACGATGTGCCGCCACTGCCCGGTGACGAACAACAGAACATAGAAGACCAGGCCGTTGACCAGCCACAACACGTCCATGCCCAGATGCCACCAGCGGGCCAGGCCGATGGAGTGCCGGAACCCGGGCAATCCCAACTGCGGGGGCAGGGCGACGGTGTCGGCGTTGGCGGTCCACAGCTCGTCGTCGGGCACCGGAGGCCCCACGCGCAGCCACTCGTCCTTGCCGGGGGTGGCGTTGCGGCTGAAGTACAGCCGAGGGTGGTCACACAGGATCTGGATGCCGGTCCTGATGATGAACATCATCATGAACAGGTTGAAAAAGTGCGTCCAGCCCAGCCAGGCGGGCACGCCGGGCACCTTCGCGGGGATGTCGGCGCCGGGATAACGATGAATGAATTCCTGCACCGAGGGCATGTTGTACAGCCCTTTGCCGATGGCCACCGCCGCGACCAGGACAGCAAAGCCGATGGGAATGAGCCACAGGAGGTTGAACCACTTGTCGCGGCCGACTCGCAGCTTAGGAGCGGTGGCCCGCCGGGTGAGATCGAAGCCGCCGCCGTAGTGCTCCACGTCGATGACGTCTTCGGCGGTGTGTATCTCGTTGCGGAAGTCCGGGATGGACGTCAGCGGCGTGCCCACTGCCAGGGCCGATACCGAGCCGCCCTGCGCTGCCCGCCCTCCACCGGTCCCCGCGGAATCAACGGTGTTCGTCACGCGGCCGAAATTACACGAATCGACCTGGACTAATTGGAGTAGGTCGGGAACGGGGGCCATGGTCGCGGCGCCCGTGCGGGCAGGAATGGCCAGGTAACGCGCGGCGCGCTCAGAATTCCGCGGGCCCTCGGCAGCACTAGCCGCATCTACCCAAAGAAAGCGGCGATTTGCGCCGCAGATAAGAACCGATGAGTTTTGCTGTGAGTGTGCGCATAATCTGCTGCCAACACGCTAGGCGGGGTCATGCGGCAGCAGCCGGCGCACCGGGCGGGTTTCGATGGCGTTGACCGTCAATGCCCTGCGGCTGATCCGCCAGCCCGCGTCGGTCAGCAGATACTCGTCGTCGTAGCGCAGGTGCCACGCCACGTCCACCAGCTGACCGCCGCGCTCGTTCCAGTGGTGCGCGACGGCCGCGATCCGCCCTCGGGCGGTGCCCGGTTGTGCGACCGCGTCGTACACCTCACCGATGATCGCGTGCTCGGTGCGGGCGACCGCGGCGACGGCCGCGACCGCCACGGCGATGGGCTGGCGGCCGCGATGCGACCGGACCGGCCGCAGGTCGGCCGGCGGTGCGGGCAGCACCAGCTCTGCGTCGTCAACGAAAAGCTCTGCAACAGCGGTGAATTCGCGATCATCGACGTAGGCGGCGTATCGGTGCACCAGATCGCTCAGCGCGGCCCGCTGCTCGGCCGAAAGCGTCATGAGCTCAAGGACAGCCGTTGCGCACAGGCCGACAACAGGTCCTTCGCGTGCTCGATGTCGGTGGTCGGCGGCATGGCCAGCACCAGACGATCGGCGCCCTGGTCCACGAGGGCCGCTGCGCGCTCGGCATCGATCTTGGTGACCGCGTGGCCCAACGACACCTCGAGGGCCGCGGGATCACGGTCCGCCGAGGATGCCTCGTCACGCATGAGCGCGATCAGCGACGCGAGCCGGGGCCCGGTCACCCCCAGCGGCTGGAAGCCGTCGCCAAGGCGTCCGGCGCGGCGTGCGGCCGCTCGGCTGTGACCACCGATGTGAATCGGGAGATGCTCCGCCGCAACGGGTTTCGGGTAGCACATGACGTTCTCGAAGTCGAAGAACTCGCCCGCGAAGGACGCCCCGTCGGGCCGCTGCGCCCACAATTCCCGCATGACGGCCAGCTGCTCGTCCGCGCGCCGGCCCCGGCTCTCGAAGTCCACATCACAGGCGGCAAGCTCCTCCTTCAGCCAGCCCACGCCCACACATAGGCGCAGCCTGCCGCCCGACAGGGCGTCGACGGTGGCGGTCCGCTTGGCCAGCACCACCGGGTGGTGGCTGGGCAGCACCAGCACGCCGGTGGCCAGCCCAAGCCGGCTGGTGTGGCCGGCCAGAAACGCAAGCAGGTCAAGCGGATCCGGGATGGGGCAGTCCGGCGCCAGGCCGACGCGTCCCGAATTGTCGTAGGGATAGACGCTGTCGTAGCGGGTGACCAACACGGTGTGTTCGACAGCGACGATCGATTCGAATCCGCACGCTTCGAGGTGGCGCGCGAAGGCCACCATCCAGTCGGGGTCCGCGGTGACACCGTCGCCGACCGGGGCCACGACTGAGACCTTCATGGTTTTCGAAGCTAACAAGGCTCGAGCCGGGACGACTAGCGGGCCGCGCTTTCCGCGGCGACGGGCGCGATCGCCGCACGCACGGCTTCGGCGAGCGCGGCGGTGCGGCGATCGGCGAACACGTCCTCGAGCAGCACCGCGCGACCGTCGGGACCGGTCAGCGGCACCCGCCAGTTGGGGTATTCGTCGGTGGTCCCGGGCTGATTCTGGGTTCGGCGGTCACCGACGGCGTCCGTCAGCGCCACTCCCAGCAGCCGCGACGGCGTCCTGCCCAGATAGCGGTACAGCGCCACTATGACCTTTTCCGAGACCTGCTCGGGGTCGTCCTCGCCGTCACCGAGCAACCCGACGCGCCGCAGCTCGGCCATCCACGCCGCCAGCTCGGTCCGGTCGGACTCGAGCTCCTCCTCCACCGGACGAGTCAACAGACCCAGCGAATCACGGAGTCGCACATGGTCTCCCGCGAGATAGCCGGCGGACGGAGGCAGGTCGTGCGTGGTGACCGAGGACAGGCAGTACTCGCGCCAACGCTCGGCCGGAAGCGGGCCGCCGTTACCGTCGCGGTCCAACTCGAACCAGAGGATCGAGGTGCCGAGCAATCCACGCAACAACAGATAATCGCGCACCCACGGCTCCACGGTGCCGAGATCCTCGCCGACGACGACCGCGCCGGCGCGGTGCGCTTCCAGCGCGACGATGCCGATCATGGCTTCGTGGTCGTACCGGACGTAGGTGCCTTCGGTCGGCGGGCTACCCCGCGGAATCCACCACAGCCGGAACAACCCGATGATGTGGTCGATGCGCACCCCGCCGGCATGGCGCAACACCGCGCGGATCAGCGCACGAAAAGGCCGATATTCGTGCTCGTCCAACCGATCTGGGCGCCACGGCGGCTGCGACCAGTCCTGGCCCAGCTGGTTGAACTCGTCCGGCGGTGCGCCCGCGGTCACGCCCAGCGCCATCACGTCCTGCAGCGCCCAGGCGTCGGCTCCATTGGGGTGCACGCCGACGGCCAGGTCGTGCATGATGCCCAACGACATGCCCGCCCGGATCGCCTGTGACTGCGCCGCGGCAAGCTGCTCGTCGAGTTGCCACTGCAGCCAGCGATGGAAATCGACTGTGTCCGAATGCTTTTTGACGAAGTCCGCGACCCCGGACGCGTCCGGGTGCTGTAGCGCCTCGGGCCAGGAATGCCAGTCGGCGCCGTACCTTTCGGCCAGCGCGCACCAGGTGGCGAAGTCGTCGAGAGCGCGGCCCTCCCGGTCGCGAAACGCGGTGTAGGACAACTCGCGACCCGCCGACCGCGGTTCTGAGTGCAGCAGCTTGAGTGCCGCCCGCTTGGCCGCCCATGAGCTGTCGCGGTCGATGGCGTCGACGCGGGCGGCGCGCTGCTGCACCTCGGAGCGCAGCCGCCGCACCCGGCTGCGCTTGGTCAGGTCGGCGAATTCGGGGATCGCCTCGACGTGCAGATAAATCGGGTTGACGAAGCGCCGCGAGGTCGGCAGGTACGGCGACGGTTCCATCGGCTTGGTCGGGGCGGCCGCGTGCAGGGGATTGACCAAGAGATAGTCGGCGCCGTGGCGCGACGCCGACCAGACCGCCAGGTCGGTCAGATCGGTCAGATCGCCGACCCCCCACGACTGCCGTGACCGCACGCTATAGAGCTGGGCGGCCAGGCCCCACGCGCGGCGGGCGCCGAGCCGCTCCGGCAGCCCGAGCCAGTCCGGCGTCACGATCAGCGCGGTGCTGGTCTCGGTGTCGCCGGAGCGCAGGTGTACCCGGTGATAGCCCAGCGGCAGATGGGCCGGCAGCAGGAAGCTCGCCTCGCCGACCCAGCGGCCGTCGAGGTCGAACGGCGGGGTGAAGTTGTCCACCTGTTCGACGTCGGCGCGCGTAGTGCCGTCTTCGAGCTGCAACCACACCTCGGCGGGGTCGCCGTGGGTGACATGCGCCCAGAATCGGATCGGCTCGCCGGTGCGCCCGACGATGGTCGCCGGCAGCGGGCGCGCCCAGTGCGACCGCAACTTCGCGGTCAGCGCGACGTTGCGCTCCTGTTCGGTGTCGGCCGCGACGCCGAGCGAAGCCAACACGGCCTTCAACGTGGCCTCGGAAACCCGCACTCGCCGGCCGCTCCAGTCCTCGTAATCCGTCGCGATGCCGTATCTGCGGGCCAGTTCGATCAGCGACGGCGCGAGTTCAGTCATACCGCCATCTTGCTGCCAGGATTCGCGGGCCGGCGACTCGGACCCGGCGCAAGTTAGCGCATTGTTTGCTGGGCGGTGGCCTGCCATTCATCGAAGTCTTCTGCGGGCGACGGGGCTCTGCGCTCGACAGGACGAGAGGCCGCGCGGCCACTACGATGCTTCGAGGAGATGACAAGGAGCCGTGAGCTCATCCGTGGGGGAAAAGAAACTGCCAGCTCAGTGCCGTCTGGCGCGGCCACCCTCGCTGGGCTCCGGGCGCGGTGGGCGCGGCCGGATTCGGGTGCACGAAGAGATGTAGACGTGAACGGCTTTGTTGCCGCGTGGCGAGGTCCGCGCAGGTGCCTTAACGTTGTCATGTAATTCGCGCTGGATCAGTTCAGCAGGGACAAATATTCAGACGCATCAGCAGACCGGATGGTGAATTAAGTGGCGGAAGAGAGTCGCGGGCAGCGCGGGTCGGGGTACGGCCTCGGGTTGTCGACCCGGACCCAGGTGACCGGCTACCAGTTCCTTGCGCGCCGGACCGCGATGGCACTGACCCGGTGGCGCGTCCGCATGGAGGTCGAGCCGGGCCGGCGGCAGAACCTGGCCATCGTGGCATCGATCTCGGCCGCCCTGGTGATCTGCCTGGGCGCGCTGCTTTACTCCTTCATCAGCCCGGCGGGCCAGATCAACGAGTCGCCGATCATCGCCGACCGCGACTCGGGCGCGCTCTACGTCCGCGTCGGCGACAAGTTGTACCCGGCCCTGAACCTGGCGTCGGCCCGCCTCATCACGGGGCGCCCCGACAACCCCCACCTGGTCAAGGCCAACCAGATCGCCACCCTGCCGCGCGGTCCGATGGTGGGCATTCCGGGCGCGCCGTCGAGCTTTCACCCGACCAGCCCCACCGCGTCTTCCTGGTTGGTCTGCGACACCGTGGCGAATTCGACCGGCGCCGGCGCACCGTCGGGTGTAACGGTGACGGTGATCGACGGCAATCCCGATCTGAGCAACCACCGGCGGGTGCTCACCGGGTCGGACGCGGTGGTGCTGAACTACGGCGGGGACGCGTGGGTGATCCGCGACGGGCGCCGGTCACGCATCGACGGGTCGAACCGATCGGTGCTGCTGCCGCTGGGGCTCACCCCGGAGCAGGTCAGCATGGCGAAGCCGATGAGCCGCGCCCTGTACGACGCCTTGCCGGTGGGTCCGGAGCTGACGGTGCCGCAGATCCAGAATGCCGGCGCCGGGGCGTCGTTCCCGAACGCGCCCGGCCCGATCGGGACGGTGATAGTCACCCCGCAAATCAGTGGGCCGCAACAGTATTCATTGGTGTTGGCCGACGGCGTGCAGACGCTGCCGCCGCTGGTGGCCCAGATCCTGCAGAACGCCGGACCGGGCAACACCAAGCCGGTGACGGTCGAACCGTCCGCGCTGGCGAAGATGCCGGTGGTCAACAAGCTGGACCTGTCGTCCTACCCGGATGCACCGCTGAACGTGATGGACATCCGCGAGAACCCGGCGACCTGCTGGTGGTGGCAGAAGACCTCCGGTGAGAACCGGGCCCGCGTACAGGTCATCTCCGGCGCGACCATTCCGGTCGAGTCCAAGGACGTCAACAAGGTGGTGTCGCTGGTCAAGGCGGACACCACCGGACGCGAAGCGGACCAGGTCTTCTTCGGGCCCGACTACGCGAACTTCGTGGCCGTCACCGGAAACGACCCCGGCGCGAAGACGACCGAATCGCTGTGGTGGGTCACCGATGCGGGTGCGCGCTTCGGGGTCGACGACACCCGTGAGGTGCGAGAAGCGTTGGGCCTGAAGACGAAACCGGGCCTGGCGCCGTGGGTGGCGCTGCGGCTGCTCCCGCAAGGACCGACGTTGTCGCGAGCGGATGCGCTGGTGGCCCACGACACGCTACCGATGGATATGTCCCCAGGAGAGTTGGCGGTACCGAAGTGAAACGTGGATTTGCGCGGCCGACGCCGGAGAAGCCCCCGGTAATCAAGCCGGAGAACATCGTCCTTCCGACGCCGCTGAGCATCCCGCCGCCCGAAGGCAAGCCCTGGTGGCTGATCGTGGTCGGCGTCGTGGTGGTCGGCCTGCTGATCGGCATGGTCGCCATGACCTTCGCCAGCGGCTCGCACGTGTTCGGCGGCGCCGGCTCGATCTTCCCGATCTTCATGATCGGTGGCGTCGCGATGATGATGTTCGGCGGCCGATTCGGCGGCCAGCAGCAGATGAGCCGGCCCAAGCTGGACTCGATGCGCGCCCAGTTCATGCTGATGCTGGACATGCTGCGGGAGACCGCCCACGAGTCGGCCGACAGCATGGACGCGAACTACCGCTGGTTTCACCCGGCTCCCACCACGCTGGCCGCCGCGGTCGGATCGTCGCGGATGTGGGAACGCAAGCCCGACGGCAAAGACTTGAACTTCGGCGTGGTCCGCGTCGGCGTCGGTATGACGCGTCCCGAGGTGACCTGGGGCGAGCCCCAGAACATGCCGACCGACATCGAGCTCGAGCCGGTGACCGGTAAGGCGCTCCAGGAGTTTGGTCGTTATCAGAGCGTCGTGTACAACCTGCCGAAGATGATCTCGGTGCTGGTCGAGCCCTGGTACTCGCTGGTCGGAGATCGCGAGCAGGCGGCGGGACTGATGCGGGCGATCATCTGCCAGCTGGCGTTCTCGCACGGGCCCGACCACATGCGCATGATCGTGGTGAGTTCGAACCTGGACGACTGGGACTGGGTGAAGTGGCTGCCGCACTTCGGGGACCCCCGCCGCCAGGACGCCGCGGGCAACGCGCGGATGGTCTACAGCTCGGTGCGCGAGTTCGCCGCCGAGCAGGCCGAATTGTTCGCCGGCCGTGGCTCTTTCACGCCCCGGCACGCCAGTTCGTCGGCCCAGACCCCGACGCCGCACACCGTGATCATCGCCGATGTCGTTGACCCGCAATGGGAGTACGTGATCAGCGGCGAAGGCGTCGACGGCGTGACGTTCTTCGACCTCACCGGTTCGGCGATGTGGACCGCCGTCCCGGAGCGGACGCTGCGGTTCGACAAGAAGGGTGTGATCGAGGCGCTGCCCCGCGATCGCGACACCTGGATGGTCATCGACGAGAAGCCGTGGTTCTTCGCCCTCACCGACCACATCAGCATCGTCGAGGCCGAGGAGTTCTCGCAGAAGCTGGCGCGCTGGCGGCTCGCCGAGGCGTACGAGGAGATCGGCCAGCGGGTGGCGCACATCGGCGCCCGAGACATCATGGCCTACTACGGAATTGACGATCCGGGCCGCATCGACTTCGAGGCGCTGTGGGGTAGCCGCAACGACTCGATGGGCAGGTCGCGGTTGCGGGCGCCGTTCGGTGTTCGCTCCGACAACGGCGAGCTGCTGTTCTTGGACATGAAGTCGCTGGACGAAGGCGGTGACGGTCCGCACGGCGTCATGTCCGGTACGACGGGTTCGGGTAAATCGACCCTGGTGCGGACGGTGATCGAATCGCTGATGCTCAGCCACCCGCCCGAAGAGCTGCAGTTCGTGCTGGCCGACCTCAAGGGTGGGTCGGCCGTCAAGCCGTTCGCCGGGGTGCCGCACGTGTCCCGGATCATCACCGACCTGGAGGAAGACCAGGCGTTGATGGAGCGCTTCCTGGACGCGCTGTGGGGTGAGATCGCCCGCCGTAAGGCGATCTGCGACAGCGCCGGTGTCGACGACGCCAAGGAATACAACTCGGTGCGCAGCCGGATGCGGGCGCGCGGCCAGGACATGGCCCCGCTGCCGATGCTGGTGGTCGTCATCGACGAGTTCTACGAGTGGTTCCGCATCATGCCGACGGCGGTCGACGTCCTCGACTCGATCGGCCGTCAGGGCCGCGCGTACTGGATCCACCTGATGATGGCGTCGCAGACCATCGAAAGCCGCGCCGAAAAGCTCATGGAGAACATGGGTTACCGGTTGGTGCTGAAGGCGCGCACCGCCGGTGCGGCGCAGGCGGCGGGCGTGCCGAACGCGGTCAACCTGCCCGCCCAGGCCGGTCTGGGCTACTTCCGCCGCAGCCTGGAAGACATCACCCGGTTCCAGGCCGAATTCCTCTGGCGCGACTACTTTCCGCGCGGCCTCACCGACGACGGAGAGGAAGCGCCGGCGCTGGTGCACAGCATCGACTACATCCGTCCGCAACTGTTCACCAACTCGTTCACCCCGCTGGAAGTCAGCGTCGGGGGACCGGACCTCACCGCCCCGGCGATCCCCGCCGACGGCGACGCGCTGCCGATCGAGGCGGCCGAGGACGACGACTCCGAAGGGATCCGTACACCCAAGGTCGGTACGGTCATCATCGACCAGCTGCGCAAGATCGACTTCGAGCCGTACCGGCTGTGGCAGCCGCCGCTGAGCCAGCCCGTCGCCATCGACGAACTGGTGAACCGGTTCCTCGGGCGCCCCTGGCAGCAGGACTACGGCACCGCCCTGGACCTCGTCTTCCCGATCGGCATCATCGACCGTCCCTTCAAGCACGACCAGCCGCCGTGGACGGTCGACACCTCGGGGCCCGGTGCCAACGTGCTGATTCTGGGTGCCGGCGGTTCCGGCAAGACCACCGCGCTGCAGACGCTGATCTGTTCGGCGGCGCTGACCCACACTCCCGAGCAGATCCAGTTCTACTGCCTGGCCTACAGCAGCACCGCGCTGACCACGGTCGCCCACCTGCCCCACGTCGGTGAGGTGGCCGGCCCGACCGACCCCTACGGCGTCCGCCGCACGGTGGCCGAGCTGCTGGCCCTGGTGCGGGAGCGCAAGCGCAGCTTCCTCGAGTACGGGATCGCCTCGATGGAGGTGTTCCGCCGGCGCAAATTCGGCAACGAGCCGGGTCCGGTGCCCAACGACGGGTTCGGCGATGTCTACCTGGTTGTCGACAACTACCGGGCGCTGGCCGAGGAAAACGAGGTGCTGATCGAGCAGGTGAACGTGATCATCAACCAGGGCCCCTCGTTCGGGGTGCACGTGGTGGTCACCGCCGATCGCGAGTCGGAGCTGCGGCCACCGGTGCGCAGCGGTTTCGGCTCCCGGGTCGAGTTGCGGCTGGCCGCCGTGGAAGACGCCAAGCTGGTGCGGTCCCGGTTCGCCAAGGACGTTCCGGTCAAGCCGGGGCGCGGCATGGTCGCGGTCAACTATGTCCGCCTCGACGCCGACCCGCAATCCGGTCTGCACACCCTCGTGGCGCGTCCCGCGCTGGCCGCCACGCCTGACAACCGGTTCGAATCCGACAGCGTCGCGGAAGCCGTCAGCCGGATCACGAGCGGCCATGCTCCGCCGGTGCGCCGGCTGCCGGCGAGGTTCGGGGTGGAACAGCTTCGCGAGCTCGCCGCGCAGGACACCCGCCAGGGCGTCGGCGCGGGCGGAATCGCTTGGGCCATCTCGGAATTGGACTTGTCACCCGTCTACCTCAACTTCGCCGAGAACGCGCATCTGATGGTGACCGGGCGTCGCGAATGTGGGCGGACTACAACACTGGCCACGATCATGTCCGAGATCGGGCGACTGTACGCGCCCGGGGCGACCAGCGCACCGACGCCGCCGGCCGGGCAGCCTTCGGCCCAGGTGTGGCTGGTGGACCCGCGTCGTCAGCTGCTGACCACGCTTGGCTCCGACTACGTGGAGAAGTTCGCCTACAACCTCGATGGCGTGCAGGCGATGATGGGCGAACTGGCCGCCGTCCTGGCCGGCCGCGAGCCGCCGCCGGGGCTGTCCGCCGAGGAGTTGTTGGCGCGGAACTGGTGGAGCGGGCCGGAGATCTTCTTGATCGTCGACGACATCCAGCAGCTGCCGGCCGGTTTCGACTCGCCGCTGCACAAGGCCGCGCCCTGGGTGACCCGGGCCGCCGACGTCGGCCTGCACGTGATCGTCACGCGCACGTTCGGCGGCTGGTCTTCGGCCGGCAGCGACCCGATGTTGCGGGCGCTGGCGCAGGCGAACGCGCCGCTGCTGGTGATGGACGCCGACCCCGACGAGGGATTCATCCGCGGCAAGATGAAGGGCGGTCCGCTGCCTCGAGGCCGCGGCCTGCTGATGGCAGAGGACACCGGCGTGTTCGTTCAGGTCGCGGCGACCGAACTGCGCAAGTAGGGCTGGAGCCGCTGCGCTGGGCCGGCCGGGTGGGACCGAGGTTCAGCTCCAGCGCAGCGGCAATTCCTTGAGCGCGAAACTCTTTGACGGGTAATTGATCACGGGGGAGTAGTCCTCCGGCAGCTCGAAATCCGGGATCTGGGTCAGCCATTCCGCGACGACCACAGTCAGCTCGATGCGGGCCAGATGGGAACCCAGGCAACGGTGCGGCCCACCGCCAAACCCCCAGTGCCGGTGGACCTTTCCGTCCATGTTGAGTTCGTTGGTGGACATTGGGTCGCTGTCGTCACGGTTGACCGCGGCCATGCACAGCCGCACCGAGGTGCCCGGCGGCAGCGTCATGCCGCCGACCTCGACGAAGTCGGTGGTTATCCGCGGCGCCACCGGCGCCGACGGTTCGAGCCGGACGATCTCCTCGATGAAAACCCTGATCTGCTTCGGGTTGTCGCGCAGCTCGTTGCGCAGCCGCGGTCGGCGCGCCAATTCGTACAACGAGAATCCGATGGCCGCGGTCACCGTGTCCAGGCCCGCCAGGATGAGCAGGTGACTCATGCCCAGCAGTTCGAGGTCGGTGAAGTCGCCCTTGCCGGTCATGACTTGCGACAGCATGTCCGACCCCGGGTTCTGCCGGCGCTGGGCGATGGCATCGGCCAGGTACGCCAGCAGTTGCTCGGACTTCTCGATGTCGGTCCGGGTGATGAACGGTTTGTCGCTGACGACCGCGTCTTTCCAATCGATGAGGCGGTCACGATCTTCCAGTGGCAGACCGTAGAGGTCCAGGAACACCTGGAACGGGTAGAGGTGGGCGAAGTCCGCCATCACTTCACACCCGCCGCGGCCGGCCAGCGCCGCGATCATGTCACTGGCGTGGCGCACCAGCACCGGACGGGACTTGCTCAGCGCGTGCGGGCTGAAGTACGGCTGCAGGAGTTGGCGGTAGCGGGTGTGTTGCGGTGGATCAAAAGCCAATGGCAGCACGGGGAGTGGGTGGCCGGGGGGCTGCAGCACCGTCGATGAGAAGACCTTGGTGTTGCGCAGCGCGGCCAGCACATCTTCGCGCCGGGTTATGTAGTAGTGGCCGTTCATGAACACCACCGGTCCGGCATCGCGCAGCGTCTTCCACCCGAGACCCCGGTCGGCGGTCATCGGTAGCGTCGCGAAATCGAGCCGGGGTAGGTAGAACGAGCCTTGCTGGCCATCGCTCATGCGTTTCGGTCTCCGGTTGTCTGTCGCACGTCGTCGATACCAACAGTGGGCGGCGCATCAATATTGCATGCGCGGCAACGAAACACGCTCCCTGCGCCCGCGCTAATCCCGGGCTCCCGGTGCCGGTGAGCGGTTCGCGAGCATTCTGGACACTTTACCGACCGACTAATCTGGCTACCGAACCGTGAAGCCGTCTACGGCCTGGCCGGGCCGCCTAGGGAGGAAGCCTCGTGAGGGTTCGTCTGGACCAGTCGAAGTGTGTGGGCCACGCGCAGTGCTACGCCGTCGACCCAGACCTTTTTCCCATCGACGAGTCGGGCTATTCGATCCTCGAGGAGCATGAGGTCCGGCCCGAGGACGAGCAAGCCACCCGCGACGGGGTCGCGTCGTGTCCCGAAATGGCGCTGGTGCTCGAAGAGGACTGACGGCGTCCCGGGCGGCACTACCGCAGCTTGCGGAAAGCAAACGGTTAGTGAACATTTCGTTGCCCTTCATGAACTCCCGCCGACCGGGAATGAACAGTGGCTGGCCATTGATCAACAGGTGGCTTCGGGGTGTCGGTGTTTGCCCCCTAACGAACTAATCTCAGTGCCGGGCGGCAGTTCGGGCACTACGAGAGCTGTCGCTCGGTTGCTGATAGCGGGAGATTAGCCGGGGCAGGGAGTGCATGTCGTTTCCGACCAGACGTCCGAAAAGCGCGGTGGCAGAACGCCTTTACGGACACAGCCAACTGGTCGACATGCGCCCGCCGGCCCGGGTGATGGGGTTGCGGGGCGAAGAGGCTCCGCTGGTGGACTCCCGTGGGCGCGGCAGCCAACCGGTGGCGTCGTCGACAGAGCCGTGACCACAGCCACCACTGATACCTGTGTGACAGCCGAGATCGCGTTTCCGGCCGACTGAGGAGGACACGGTGTTTGACTTCGCGGCGTTACCGCCCGAAATCAATTCCGGTCGCATGTACGCGGGTCCGGGGTCGGGGCCAATGATGGCCGCGTCCGCCGCCTGGGATGAGATTGCTGCGGAATTGGGTGTCGCGGCCAGCAGTTACGGCTCGGTGGTCACCGAGCTCACCAGCGGGCCATGGGTGGGGCCGGCATCGATGTCGATGGTTTCGGCGATCACTCCCTACGTGAGCTGGCTGAGCACGATGGCCACTCAGGCCGAGGAGACGGCCGGGCAGGGGCGGGCCGCCGCGGCGGCATTCGAGGCGGCGTTCGCGATGACGGTGCCGCCGCCGGTGATCGCGGCCAATCGAGTGTTGCTGGCGACGCTGGTGGCGACGAACTTCTTTGGGCAGAACACCCCGGCGATCGCGGCCACCGAGGCGCAGTACATGGAGATGTGGGCACAAGACGCCGCCGCGATGACCGGCTACGCGGCATCGTCGGCCACCGCGTCGGTGCTGCCTCCGGTGACGACGCCGCCCAACACCAGCACTCCGGAAGCGCTCGCCAACCAGGCCGCCGCGGTCGAGCAGGCCACCGCCGAGCCGGCGGGCAACACCGCACAGACCACAGCCAACGCCACCTCGCAATTGGCGTCGTCACAAGGGTTGTCGCTCAGCACAACTCAAGCGGTGCAGGCACCCACGGCCGCGGCGAACGCGTCGGATCCGCTTACCAGCGCAATCCAGAACTTCCTCCAGTCCGGACTGCCCACGCCGGACAACAACTACCTGGGGTTGACGCCCACCTTCTACGACACGATCTTCAAACGGATGACGGGTCTGGGTTACTTCTCGAACGGTCTGGCGCAGTTCAGTTCGTCGATCGCCCAGCAGTTGACGTTCGGTCCGGGTGGTAGCACGGCCGGTGCCAGCGGTGCCTGGTATCCGACGCCGCAGTTCGCCAGCTTGGGTCTGGGCAACCTCGGCGGCGGGGTCGGCAACGTGGGTGCGGTCTCCGCGGGTGCCGGGCAGGCCGCGCGGGTGGGGATGCTCTCGGTGCCCCAGCACTGGGCGACGCTGACCTCGGCGGTCAGCCCGGCCGCGGTCGCCGAGGAGGCCACCCCCGTCCAGGCCGTCGGCGCGACGGGAGCCCCCGGGTCACCGGCCAATGGTCTGCTGCGGGGGATGCCGGTCGGCGGCATGGGACGGCGCGGCGCCGCCGCCGGCTACGTCAACAAATACGGGTTCCGCTACAGCGTGCTGACCCGCCCGCCATCGGCCGGATAACGGAGAGCCCAGATGAACCCACCCACGAGCCAGGCCCGGAACGTCGCCGGGTCGGATGTAAGGGAAGAAGGATCTAGATGTCGTTTGTGACCACGCAGCCGGAGGCGCTGGCAGCGGCAGCTGGCAACCTCCAAACAATCGGCTCCACGCTGAGCGCCCAGAACGCCGCGGCGGCGGCCCCAACGACGGGGCTGGTGCCGGCTGCCGCCGATGAGGTGTCGGCGCTGACGGCGGCGCAGTTCGCTGCCCACGCGCAGATGTACCAGGCCGTCAGCGCTCAGGCTGCGGCGATCCACGAAATGTTCGTCAACACCCTGAGCACAAGCTCCGGGTCGTACGCGTTGACTGAGGCGGCCAACGCCGTCGCGGCTGGTTAAGGAGTCGATGATGTTGGATTACGGGATGTTTCCGCCGGAGTTCAATTCGGCGCGGATTTATTCGGGTCCGGGGTCGGGTTCGTTCGTGGCCGCGGCGTCGGCGTGGAATGCGATCGCCGCGGAGCTGCAATCGGCCGCGCTGAGTTATCAGACGGTGGTCACGCAGCTGTCCAGTGAGGAGTGGACGGGAACCGCCTCGGCGGCGATGGCTCAGGCGGCGACTCCGTACGCGGAGTGGCTGAGCAGCACGGCGGCTCAGGCTGAGTTGACGGCCACCCAGGCGCAGGCGGCGGCGGCCGCCTATGAGACGGCGCTCGCGTCGTCGGTGGCGCCACCGCTGATCGCGGCGAACCGGATGCAGTCGCAGCAGCTGCAGATGACCAATGTCCTCGGGCAGAACACCCCGTTGATCATGCAGTTGGAGGCGCAGTACGGCGAGTTTTGGGCCCAGGACGCCGCCGCGATGTCGACCTACGCGGCTCAGTCGACCACGCTCACCAAGAGCATGGCGAACATTGCGCCCGCTCCGAAGGTCACCAACGAGGTGGGCACGGCCAACCAGGCCAATGCGGTGACCAACGCCGCGGCGAACTCGACGGCGGGCAACACATCGAAGGTCGTGAGCAATGCGGCGACGAACGCCACGAACGCGACGACCAACGCGACCACCCAGGCCACTCAGGCGGCCACGGACCCGTTGACCGAGCTCTGGTTCCTGTTGACCGGTCAGACCGTCTTCCCCACCAACCTGGGAACGGCGGTCAACGGCTACGCCCCGTTTGCGGGTTTGTTCTACAACACCGAGGGTCTGCCGTACTTCAGCATCGGTATGGGTAACAACTTCGTGCAGATCGCCAAGTCGCTGGGTGTGATCGGCGGCGCGGCTCCGGCCGCGGCCAAGGCCCTGCCCGGACTCGGCGGCCTGGGCGGCATGCTCGGCGGGGGCGCCGCGGCCGCCCACCCGGTGGCCGCGCTGGGCAGCGCGGCCTCCGTGGGCGGCAAGCTGTCCGTGCCGGTGGCGTGGTCGGGTGGCCCGACCGCAGCCGCCCCGACGTTGGGCCGTGCCATCCCGGTCAGCAGCATCAGCGCCGCCCCGGAAGCCGCGGGCGGACCGGGCAACCTGCTGGGTGGGATGCCGCTGGCCGGTGCCGGCGCCGCGGGCCACGGAGTCGCCGGACCCAAATACGGCTTCCGGCCCACCGTCATGGCCCGACCACCCTTCGCCGGATAGTCCCCGCCGGAGCGCAACGTCAGGTGGTCTTTATCTGCGGCCGGATTTTTATCCCCCGCTGGGGTTTTCGCGTCGTTGCCGTCGAGCCGGCACGGCCCGCGATCCCGGGATAGCGCTCGGGCGACGGACGGCCCCGCCCGGGCATTCCCGCAGGTGGTGGCCGTGGCGACGCCAACCCGTCCGGCGTCTTCCAATCGCGCCGCTGGGCCGGAATCCCGCTGCCGAGATCGGCGCCACCGGACCGTCGGCCGTATCGCGAGGCGGCGACGGGCCGGTGCGGCCACTTAGCCTTTGGCAAGCAAATTCGTCAAGGCCATCGCTGAAAGATCACCTGCGAGGGGATGCATGTCGTTCGAGCCCGGTGCTTGGTAGCCATGGACTTCGGGGCATTACCGCCGGAGGTCAACTCCGGTCGCATGTACGCGGGTCCGGGGTCGGGTCCGATCATGGCCGCGGCGGCGGCGTGGGACGGACTCGGTGCGGAGCTGGGCTCGGCGGCCAGCGGCTACACATCGGTGATTTCGGAGCTGACCAACGCGCCCTGGGTGGGTCCGGCGTCGACGGCGATGTTGTCGGCGGTCACGCCCTACGTGAGTTGGCTCAGCGTGTTGGGCGCGCAGGCTGAGGAGACCGCGGGGCAGGCGCGGGCGGCCGCGGCGGCCTACGAGGCGGCGTTCGCGATGACGGTGCCGCCACCGGTCATCGCGGCCAACCGGGTTTTGCTGGCGACCCTGGTGGCGACGAACTTCTTCGGACAGAACACCCCGGCGATCGCGGCCACCGAGGCGCAGTACATGGAGATGTGGGCACAAGATGCCGCCGCCATGTACGGCTACGCCGCATCGTCGGCGACCGCGTCGGTGCTGGCTCCGTTCCCAGCGCCGCCCAATACCACCGCCCCGGAAGCGGTTTCCAACCAGGCCGACGCCGTCGCACGGGCCGTCGCCGAGCCGGCGGGCAACAGCGCGCAGAGCACCGCCAATGCCACCTCGCAACTGGCGACCCCACAAGTGTTGTCCGCCACAACATCTCAGGCGGTGACCCAGGCGTCGACCACGGCCGCCACCGAGCCGGGGCCGTTCACTTGGCTGGACAACCTCATCCAAGGATTTTTGACTTCCGGGCTGCCCACCCCGACCAATAACTACCTGGGGCTGACTCCCAGCGTCTTCGACACGATCCTCAAACGGATGACGGGTCTGGGTTACTTCTCGAACGGTCTGGCGAGCTTCAGTTCGTCGATCGCGCAGCAGTTGACGTTCGGTCCGGGTGGTAGCACCGCGGGTGCGAGCGGTGCCTGGTTCCCGACGCCGCAGTTCGCCAGCTTGGGTCTGGGCAACCTCGGCGGCGGGGTCGGCAACGTGGGTGCGGTCTCCGCGGGGGCCGGGCAGGCCGCGCGGGTGGGGATGCTCTCGGTGCCCCAGCACTGGGCGACGCTGACCTCGGCGGTCAGCCCGGCCGCGGTCGCCGAGGAGGCCGCCCCCGTCCAGGCCGTCGGCGCGACGGGAGCGCCCGGGTCGCCGGCCAATGGTCTGCTGCGGGGGATGCCGGTCGGCGGCATGGGACGGCGCGGCGCCGCCGCCGGCTACGTCAACAAATACGGGTTTCGCTACAGCGTGCTGACCCGCCCGCCATCGGCCGGATAGCAGGCGGAATCCGACGATGTACGTCCTGACCTTTATCCGCGGCCGGATTTTTTCCCAGGCCTCGACGGATGTGCGTCCGGCTACGCCGCAATCGCACCGCGCCGGACGCGATCAGCAGATGCTCAGCACTGGCCATTTCGGCAGCTCACACCTACAATTCGGGCCGGGCTGCGGGCGACCGGCCGAGGCCGGGCGACCGGTTCCGATTCTCGGTGCGCAGGCGCGCCGAATGGCCGATCCTGCATCGACCGGCGTGGCGGTGGTCACCAGCGCATTAACGTCTTTTACTACTCGACTCGTCGATTCGAAAATCACAGGTTAAGGGGCAGATTCGTGGTGGATTATGGGGCGTTCCCGCCGGAGTTCAATTCGGCGCGGATCTACTCGGGTCCGGGGTCGGGTTCATTCGTGGCTGCGGCATCGGCCTGGAGCGCGCTGGCGGCCGAACTCAACTCGGCCGCGCTGAGCTATGACAACGTCATCACCGCGCTGAACAGCGAGGAGTGGCTGGGCACCGCCTCCACGGCGATGGCACAGGCGGCCCAACCGTACGTGGACTGGCTGACCACTACCGCCGTCCAGGCGGAGGAGGCCGCCACGCAGGCGCGTTCGGCCGCGGCGGCTTACGAAACCGCGCTCGCCTCCTCGGTGCCGCCCCCGCTGATCGCGGCGAACCGCACCCAGGTGACTCAGCTGCAGGCGACCAACGTCCTCGGGCAGAACACGCCGCTGATCGCCCAGTTGGAAGCGCAGTACGGCGAGTACTGGGCTCAGGACGCCGCAGCGATGTACAGCTACGCCGGGCAATCGGCGACCGTGACCAAGCAGACGCCGTTCCAGAAGGCGCCCGAGGTCACCAACCAGTCCGGGGAGGCCAATCAGGCCAATGCGGTCAGCAACGCGACGGCGAATTCGACGGCGACCAACACGTCGAAGACCCTGCAGTCGCTGGCGCAGCCCGCGGCGACCACGACCACCAACGCGACCACCCAGGCCACCACGGCCACGGATCCGTTGTCCGAGATCTGGTTTTTGTTGACCGGGCAGACCACGTTTCCCACCAACCTCGGGACGCTCGTCAACGGCTACAGCCCGTTTGCGGGTTTGTTCTATAACACCGAGGGTCTGCCGTACTTCAGCATCGGTATGGGTAACAACTTCGTGCAGATCGCCAAGTCGCTGGGTGTGATCGGCGGCGCGGCTCCGGCCGCGGCCAAGGCCCTGCCCGGACTCGGCGGCCTGGGCGGCATGCTCGGCGGGGGCGCCGCGGCCGCCCACCCGGTGGCCGCGCTGGGCAGCGCGGCCTCCGTGGGCGGCAAGCTGTCCGTGCCGGTGGCGTGGTCGGGTGGCCCGACCGCAGCCGCCCCGACGTTGGGCCGTGCCATCCCGGTGAGCAGCATCAGCGCCGCCCCGGAAGCCGCGGGCGGACCGGGCAACCTGCTGGGTGGGATGCCGCTGGCCGGTGCCGGCGCCGCGGGCCACGGAGTCGCCGGGCCCAAATACGGCTTCCGGCCCACCGTCATGGCCCGACCACCGTTTGCGGGCTGAGGGCGGCAAATGACGACACTGGCAGTCACCACGCCATCACACCGCAACGTGATCCGCCTCGGGCGGCACGCAACCGGGAATGGTCGTCGCGTTCAAAATGCGCGACGGGTTAATCGGCAATCAGATTTTTATGCCCGGCGACCGGGCTGCCGCACCTCGGGTGACGATTACCAGCAACTTCTTCGACCGGGGGCTGGTACCGTTTGCTGTAACCCTGCTGCGAGGGGCAGCGGTCGAGGTCAGGCACTGTTACTGTGTCGTTACCGAAAGTGAATTCGCCCTACTGCTAAGTGAACAATTGCAAACACCGGGCTTCCACACCGACTTGGGGGGCGGCAGTCATCTAGTCTCACAGAGTCCGGGGACGTAACTAGGAGGGAACAATATGTCGTTCGTGACCACACAGCCGGAGGCTTTGGCCGCGGCGGCCGGGAACCTGCAGGCGATCGGGTCGACGTTGAGCGCCCAGAACGCAGCCGCCGCAGCCCCAACGACGGGGGTGGTACCCGCCGCTGCCGACGAGGTGTCGGCACTGACCGCGGCTCAGTTTGCCGCGCACGCGCAGATGTACCAAGCGGTGAGCGCCCAAGCCGCCGCGATCCACGAGATGTTCGTGAACACCCTTTCCACCAGCGCCGCCTCGTACGGTCTCACCGAGGCAGCTAACGCCGCTGCCGCTCTCTGATCGGACCGGCGCTTCGGGGCTGACAGATCGTCACCGCCATGGGTTACAGCAACACCGCCCAGCAGGGGATGGTTCCGGGGACTCAGCACCCGGGTCCCCGCAACCCCGTTCGCACTCCGTCAACTCAAACGCCGCGGTTCGGGTTTGACGTCCGTCTCACCGTGACAACACCCGGTGGCCGCCGGCTGACGGGAAGGGGGGCTCATTTCTATTCATTCGGCTCGGCGGTCGCGTAACGCGTAACCGATCCGGCCAACGTCTTCACCACATCACCCAGTAACCACCAGCAAGGAGAACAGCCGACATGGCAACACGTTTCATGACCGACCCGCACGAGATGCGGGCGATGGCGGGCCGCTTCGAGGTGCACGCCCAGACCGTTGAGGACGAGGCCCGCAAGATGTGGGCGTCGTCGATGAACATCGCCGGCTCGGGCTGGAGCGGTCAGGCCCAGGCCACCTCGTACGACACCATGGGTCAGGTCAACCAGGCCTTCCGCAACATCGTCAACATGCTCCACGGAGTGCGCGATGGACTGATTCGCGACGCGAACAACTACGAGCAGCAAGAGCAGGCCTCGCAGCAAATCCTCGGCAGCTAGCGCCAAAAACCGCGGCTGCGTAACATCTCAAGACATTAGGAGAACACCGTTATGAGCATTAACTACCAGTTCGGCGATGTAGACGCCCACGGTGCCTTGATCCGCGCCCAGGCCGCATCCTTGGAGGCTGAGCACCAGGCCATCGTTCGCGATGTGCTTGCTGCCGGCGACTTCTGGGGCGGTGCGGGTTCGGTGGCATGCCAGGAGTTCATCACCCAGTTGGGTCGCAACTTCCAGGTCATCTACGAGCAGGCCAACGCGCACGGACAGAAGGTTCAGTCCGCGGGCAGCAACATGGCCAGCACCGACAGCGCCGTTGGGTCCTCCTGGGCCTGACCCGCAACTTCAGGCGCGGCAGCACACCACCCGTCGGTGTGCTGCCGCGTCCTGCGGTTACCGTGCAATTTGGCTTGAAGTATTAGGGACCAAGTGGGGATTTGATGGACCAACAGAGCACCCGCACCGACATCACTGTCAACGTCGACGGTTTCTGGATGCTTCAGGCGCTCCTGGACATCCGGCACGTCGCGCCGGAGCTGCGGTGCCGGCCATATGTGTCGACCGACTCGAGCGACTGGCTCAACGAGCATCCCGGAATGGCGGTGATGCGCGAGCAGGGGATCGTCGAGAACGACGAGGTGAACGAGCACGTGGCCGCGCGGATGCGGGTGCTCGCGGCGCCCGACCTCGAGGTGGTCGCTCTGTTGTCCCGAGGCAAGCTGGCCTACGGCGTGCTCGATGACGAGAATCAGCCCCCGGGCTCCCGCGATATCCCCGACAACGAATTTCGGGTGGTGCTGGCCCGCCGCGGCCAGCACTGGGTGTCGGCCGTTCGGGTGGGCGGCGAGATCACCGTCGACGACGTCGCCGTCGCGGACAGCGCCTCGATCGCCTCCCTGGTGATCGACGCCCTGGAGTCCATCCACCACGCGGAGCCCGCAGCAATCAACGCGGTCAACGTCCCGCTGGAGGAAATGCTGGAAGCGACGAAGTCGTGGCAGGAGTCGGGCTTCAACGTGTTTTCGGGGGGAGACCTGCGCCGGATGGGAATCAGCGCCGCCACCGTGGCCGCCCTGGGTCAGGCGCTGTCCGACCCGGCCGCCGAGGTTGCGGTGTACGCCCGCCAGTACCAGGACGACGCCAAGGGCCCAAGCGCGTCGGTGCTGTCGCTCAAAGACGGCTCGGGGGGCCGCATCGCGCTCTACCAGCAGGCCCGCACCGCGGGTTCGGGGGAGGCGTGGCTTGCCATCTGCCCGGCGACCCCGCAGTTGGTGCAGGTGGGCGTCAAGACTGTGCTGGACACACTTCCCTACGGCGAGTGGAAAACCCACAGCAGGGTGTGAGGTTCGCGCGAAACAAAGATTTCATCAATGTCGTCGCGCTCAACATGCGGTTGAGCTGCGAACACGGCATACTTCTGTCAGCGCATCAGCAAATCTCGAACCGGTGTCAACGACAACTCTTAATCGCAAGGCGAGGCAGATGGAATTCCAATTGGTCGGAATGCACTTTGCGGGGGGCCACAGCACCTCGACGAGTGCGCCGGCGCACGCCCGCGCGCGGCTGGCGGCATGGGCTTTTGACACATTCATCACAAGGAGTGCAAGACGATGACTGCGGTAGTTGAAGTACCACAGCCTGACGTTGAGGGAATCTCGCAGCCTCAGGCAGTCGTCGTCGGCGTGATGGCCGGCGCGGGTGTCCAGATCGGTGTCCTGCTGGACGCCAACGCCCCGGTCTCGGTGATGACCGAACCGTTGCTGAAGGTGGTCAACAGCCGGTTGCGAGAGCTCGGCGAGACTCCGCTGGAGGCGTCGGGCCGGGGCCGCTGGGCGCTGTGCCTGGTGGACGGTTCGCCGCTGCGGGCCACCCAATCGCTGAGCGAGCAGGACGTCTACGACGGCGACCGGTTGTGGATCCGGTTCATCCCGGACACCGAGCACCGCTCGCAGGTCATCGAGCACATCTCCACCGCGGTCGCGGCGGACCTGAGCAAGCGTTTCGCCGCCATCGACCCGGTGATCGCGGTGCAGGTCGGGGCGTCGATGGTGGCCATCGGGGTGACGACCGCGGCCGGCCTGCTCGGTTGGTGGCGTTGGCACCACAACTCGTGGCTTCCGACCGTGTACGCGGGCGTGATCGGCGCCGTGGTGCTGGGTGTTTCGCTGATGCTGCTGATGCGGGCCCGTTCGCAGCAGGAGCGTCGCGTCGCCGACACCATGCTGTTGAGCAGCCTCGCACCGGTGTCGATCGCTGCGGCGGCGGCGCCGCCCGGTGGTGTTGGATCGCCGCACGCGGTTCTGGGCTTCAGCGTGCTCAGCGTCGGCGCGATCCTCGCCCTGCGGTTCACCGGTCGCCGACTGGCGATCTACACCGCCATCGTCACCGTCGGCCTGATCACGACGGTGGCCGCGCTCGCCCGCATGGTTGCCATGACGAGCGCCGTGACGCTCTTCACCTGCACCGTGCTGGTGTCGGTCATGATCTACCAAAGCGCACCGGCGATCTCGCGGCGGCTGGCGGGCATCCGGTTGCCCGTCTTTCCATCGGCGACCAGCCGGTGGGTGTTCGAGGCCCGGCCCGACCTGCCCACCACCGTGGTGCGCTCCGACGGCGGGCCTCCGGTCCTGGAGGGCCCCGCGTCGGTCCGCGACGTGTTGACCCAGGCCGAACGCGCCCGCTCGTTCCTGTCGGGTTTGCTGATCGGGCTCGGCGTGCTGATGATCGTGTCCCTGACCGCACTGTCGGATCCGCATACGGGACAGCGCTGGCTGCCGCTCTTGCTGGCCGGATTCAGCGCGGGGTTCCTGATGCTGCGCGGCCGCTCCTACGTCGACCGCTGGCAGGCGATCACCCTGGCCGGAACCGCGGTGCTGATCGTCGGTGCCGTCGTGTTGCGCTACGCGCTGGTACTGCAGAGCCCGCTCGCGGTGTCGATCAGCGTGGCGATCCTGGTGCTGCTGCCGGCCGCGGGACTGACATCGGCGGCCGTGGTGCCGAACACCGTGTACAGCCCGCTATTCCGCAAATTCGTGGAATGGATTGAATACCTCTGCCTGATGCCAATTTTCCCGCTGGCATTGTGGTTGATGAATGTCTATGCAGCAATCCGCTATCGCTAGGGGCAGGGTGTGGCGTAGTCGCGCGTCCGCCGCGACCGTTGCCGCCGCCTTACTGGCGTCGGGCGCATTAGCCGGCCTACCGCCCGCCTACGCCATTTCGCCCCCGACGATCGACGCCGCCGCGGTCCCGCCGGACGGTCCGCCGGGGCCCGGGGCGCCGATGAAGCAGAACTCGTACTGCACCGAGGTCGGTGTCCTGCCGGGGACGGATTTCCGGCTGCAGCCGAAGTACATGGACATGCTGAATCTGCAGGAGGCGTGGCAGTTCGGTCGGGGTGCCGGGGTGAAGGTGGCCGTCATCGACACCGGCGTGACGCCGCACCCGAGGTTTCCGCACCTGATTCCCGGCGGTGACTACATCATGGCCGGGGACGGATTGTCCGACTGCGACGCGCACGGCACCATCGTGGCGTCGATGATCGGTGCGGCGCCGGCCAACGGGGCGGGAGTGCCGCCGGCGGCACCGCGCAAGCCGGTCACCATCCCCACTACGGAGCCACCGCCCAAAGCGCCACCGCCGCAGACGGTAACCCTGTCGCCGCTGCCTCAGACGGTGACGATGGTCCCGCCGCCGCCCCAGTCTCAGGAACAAGCGCCGCCCCAGGGTCCCTTCGGGGCGCCGCCGCCGGCGCCGGCGGCTCCAGCGCCCGCGGGCCCGCCCCCCGGACCATCGCAAGGCGGACCGGGCCCCAATGGGCAAGCGCCGGCGGCCGGTCACGGCGGCGGCACGGTGACCATTCCCGGCTATGCCGGTGGCGGGCACGTGGCCAACGTGGACAACCTGCGCGGCCCGCGCCCACTCGACCCGCCGCCACCGCCACCGCCACCGCCGCCACCGCCCAAGGGCGGTCCGGACGCGTTCAGCGGGGTGGCCCCGGATGTCGACATCATCGCGATCCGGCAGTCCAGCCAGGCGTTCGGCCTGAAGGACGCCTACACCGGTGACGAGGACCCGCAGACCTCGGCCAAGATCGACAACGTTCAAACGATGGCGCGCGCGATCGTGCACGCCGCCAACCTGGGTGCTCAGGTCATCAACATCTCCGATGTGACCTGCATGAGCGCCCGCAACATCATCGACCAGCGGTCGCTGGGCGCGGCCGTCCGCTACGCGGCGGTCGACAAGAACGCCGTCATCGTGGCTGCCGCCGGCGACACCAGCAAAAAGGACTGCAAGCAGAACCCGCCGCATGATCCGTTGCAGCCCAACGATCCTCGCAACTGGAACGCGGTCACGACGGTCGTGACGCCGTCCTGGTTCAGCGACTTCGTCCTCACTGTCGGCGCGGTCGACACCGAAGGCCGCCCGCAGAGCCAGGGCAACCAGGGCCAGGCGTCGACGAGCGTGGCCGGGCCGTGGGTCGGGATCGCCGCGCCCGGGACGGACGTCGTCGGACTTTCGCCGCGCGACGACGGCCTGATCAACGCGATCGACGGGCCGGACAACACCTTGCTGGTCCCGTCGGGCACCAGCTTCTCCGCGGCGATTGTGTCCGGCGTCGCGGCACTCGTGCGGGCCAAGTATCCGCAGCTGTCGGCGTATCAGGTCATCAACCGCCTGACCCGCACCGCCCGTGCGCCCGCGCGCGGCGTGGATAACCAGGTCGGTCACGGTGTCGTCGACCCGGTGGCCGCACTGACCTGGGATGTACCCGACGGTCCGGTGAAACCGCCGCAGCAACTATCGGCACCGCTGAACATTCCGACACCCGCCCCGCGCCGGGATATGGTGCCGGTGTGGGTGGCAGCCGGAGGGTTGCTAGGAGCGCTACTGATCGGCGGCGGAGTGTTCGGTACGGCGACGCTGATGAAGCGATCACGGAAACAGCAGTAGGGGCGGAGCAGCTTTCATGAAGCGTCAGCGCAGGTTTGGGTTGTCCTTAGCATGGCCGCGGCTGACCACCGTGTTCTTGATCGACGTCGTGATCATGCTGGTGGCCAGCCACTGCCCCGAATCCTGGCAGGGCACCTATCGCATCGCGTTCTGGGTGGGTGTCGGCCTGGCCTTGTTGGTGACGCTGCTGTCGCTGGTGACCTACCACGGCCTCACCGTGACGACGGGGTTGGCGACGTGGCTGTGGGACTGGTCCGCCGACCCGGGCTCCGCACTGTCCGCCGGT
Source organism: Mycobacterium sp. NGS17 (assembly GCF_059813205.1). NCBI lineage: Bacteria > Bacillati > Actinomycetota > Actinomycetes > Mycobacteriales > Mycobacteriaceae > Mycobacterium > Mycobacterium sp. NGS17. Next base: position 313,655 of record NZ_JCALED010000005.1, read on the forward strand.
TGCACCCCGGCCCTCGATTATCAGCGCAAGTACGGGCGCGACAAGGTCGGCGTGCGGCAGTACGAAGGCCAATTGGTCACGGTGATCGGCATCAGCGGCGGTGACGACGACTCGGCCTCGCGCCTTCGTCACCGGCACTCGGCGCCGACGCTGTTGGTGTCGGCCGTCGCCTCCGGCCTGCGCCAGTTCGACATCCACCTCGACGACATCGACATCGTGTCGGTGAAGGTCGGCGGGGGCGGCAGTGGCGCCGAGCTGTCGAAGCTGGACGACCGGGGCGCCCAGGAGCGGGAGGTGCCCGACGACGCACCCACCTCCTACATTCGCCGCACCTGGCTGGTGTTGCGGATGAACCCGCAGCGCAACGTTGCCGCCGTCGCCGCCCGCGACTCGCTGGCGTCGACCCTGGTGGCCGCCACCGAGCGGCTCGCCCAAGACCTTGACGGGCTGACCTGCGCGGCCCGGCCCTTGACCGCGCAGGAGCTCGCGGAAGTCGACCGCGCGGTGCTGGCCGATCTGGAACCGACCTGGAGCCGCCCCGGCTGGCGTCGTCTCAAGCACTTCAACGGGTTCGTCACCAGCTTTTGGTTGTCGCCGTCCGACATCACCACCGACAAGCTGGATGAGCTGTGGGCGGACCAAACCGTCGCCACGGTGCTGACCATCCGGCTCACCTCGCGCGGCGGCCGGCCGCAGGTATCGGCATGGGTGCGGTACCACACCGAGAAGCGGTTGCGCCGCAACGTCTCGTCGGGCCTCAACCGGCTCACCGGCCGCCAGCTCGCCGCGGTGCGGGCCAGCCTGCCCGCCCCGACGGCGCGCCCCCTTCTGGTCGTGCCGAGCCGTCCGATGCGCGCCGACGATGACGACCTCGCGCTATCCGTCCACCGCCTGCCGGCGAGCGCGACGGGCGTCCCTGTGGCGCAATGACAAGGCCGCAATCAACCGCCGAAGGCGCGCGTAACGCGATGGTCGCCGGCCTGTTGGCCTCCGGCGTCTCGGTCAATGGTCTGCAGCCCAGCCACAATCCGCAGGTGGCGTCGCAGATGTTCACCACGGCGACCAACCTGGATCCAGCGATGTGTGACGCCTGGCTGGCGCGGATCCTGGCGGGGGAGCAGAGCATCGATGTGCTTTCCGGTGCGTGGTCCGCGATCCGGACCTTCGGCTGGGAGACTCGCCGCCTCGGGGTGACCGAATTGCAGTTCCGCCCAGAGGTTTCCGACGGGCTGTTCCTGCGGCTGGCGGTCACCAGCGTGGAGACGCTGGCATGCGCGTACGCCGCTGTTCTCGCAGAGGCCAAACGCTACGAGGAAGCCGCGAAACTCATCGACGGCGTCGAACCCCGCCAACCCGTCGACGAGGAACTGGTCAGCTACGTGCGCGGCGTGCTGTACTTCCGGACGGCCCGGTGGCCGGATGTGCTGAACCAGTTCGCCGAGGGGAAGACCTGGCGGCAGCCCGAACTCAAGGCCGCGGGCGCCGCGATGGCCACCACGGCGCTGGCTTCGCTGGGTGTCTTCGAGGAGGCCTTGCGCCGCGGCCAGGAGGCCATCGAAGGCGACCGGGTGCCGGGCGCGGCCAACATCGCGCTGTACACCCAGGGCATGTGCTTGCGGCACCTGGGCCGTGAGGACGAGGCCGTCGAGCTGCTGCGGCGCGTGTACTCGCGGGACCCGAAGTTCACGCCGGCCCGCGAAGCGCTGGACAACCCCAACTTCCGCCTGGTCCTGACCGATCCCGAAACCATCGAGGCCCGTACCGACCCGTGGGACCCGGACAGCGCACCGACCCGAGCCGAGGCCGAGGCCGCTCGCCACGCCGAAGAGGCGGCGAAGTACCTGGCCGAAGGCGACGCAGAGCTCAACGCCATGCTCGGCATGGAACGCGCCAAGCGCGAAATCAAGCTCATCAAGTCGACGACAAAGGTGAACCTGGCGCGTGCCAAGATGGGGCTGCCAGTGCCGGTCACGTCCCGCCACACGTTGTTGCTCGGTCCGCCGGGCACCGGAAAGACCTCGGTGGCAAGGGCTTTCAGCAAGCAGCTGTGTGGGTTGACCGTGCTGCGCAAGCCCGTGGTGGTCGAAACCAGCCGCACCAAGCTTCTGGGGCGCTACATGGCTGACGCGGAGAAGAACACCGAGGAGCTCCTGGAGGGTGCGCTGGGCGGCGCGGTCTTCTTCGACGAGATGCACACGCTGCACGAGAAGGGCTATCAGCAGGGCGACCCGTACGGCAACGCGATCATCAACACCTTGCTGTTGTACATGGAGAATCATCGCGACGAGCTGGTTGTCTTCGGCGCGGGCTACGCCAAGGCCATGGACAAGATGCTCGAGGTGAATCAGGGTCTGCGACGGCGTTTTTCGACCGTCATCGAGTTCTTCAGCTACACCCCGGACGAGTTGGTCGCGCTGACCCGGTTGATGGGCCAGGAGAACGAAGACGTGATCACCGATGAATCGGCACAGGCGTTGCTGCCGTCGTACACGAAGTTCTATCTCGACGAAAGCTATTCGGAGGACGGCGATCTCATCCGCGGCATCGATACGCTCGGCAATGCGGGTTTCGTGCGCAACGTGGTGGAAAAGGCCCGCGATCACCGTAGTTTCCGCCTGGACGACGAGGACCTGGACGCGGTGCTGGCCAGCGATGTGACCGAGTTCAGCGAGCGGCAACTGCTGCGTTTCAAGGAATTGACCGAGGAGGATCTCGCCGAGGGCCTCAGCGCGGCCGTCGCCGAGAAGAAGCCGAACTGACCCGTCGTCCTCGGGTCAGCGAGCCCTCGCAGCGGGCGCCGGCCGGATGCATCCCAGGTGACCTCGGAGTGAACCTCAGGGATTGTGTTGTACGTCAGCTTGACTCAACCCTGGCCGAGTGCCACCATTGCCAATGCAAGCACCTCGCTAGGTGAGGCGTCTGCACGGACACAGGCCACTGACCTCGAACGTCGAAAGACGCCCAGGGTCAGGACAGCTCCTCCCGGATTAAGGGTTGAGCCCAAGTGGCTTCCGGCTTTGATGAGCCGGATACGCCGTGTGGTGCCGAAGCTCTGACGAGAGGGGTGCCGCGACCGGCCTTTTCGTCCGGTTGTTCCTCCCCGTGTGACTGTGCGGCGCCCTCGCGCGCCCTGGCTTTGAGGAGGTGAGAGCGAATTAGTCCCGGTGACAGTCCGTACGCCAGATCGCTGACCATTTCGCTTCGATCCGGCCTCAGCTTCATTTTTGCCTGAATTGGCTTGTAATTAGCCAGTTTTCGTAGCACGCGCACCGCCATCGCGTCGTTGCGCGCCCGCGGCATGGCCAGACCCTGGCTTGCCGACCTTTTCGTGGGGAGATTTCGTGATGAACTTTGTTATGGCACAACCAGACTCGTTGTCGGTGGCAGCCGGACTGCTGCAAGAGATCGGCTCTGCGCTGACCGCCCAGAACTCGGCCACCGCCGTCCCGATGACCGGCGTGGTGCCTGCCGCCGCGGATGTCGTGTCGCTGCTGACGGCGGCGCTATTCGCGCAGCACGGCCAGATGTTCCAGGCGCTGAGCGCCCAGGCCGCCGCGGTGCATGAGAACTTCGTGAACACCTTGCAGACCAGTGCCGGGTCATACGCGGCCACCGAGGCCATCAACGCAGTCTCGGCCCGCTGAGAAGTCCTGGCGGAACCGACGATGCTGGATTTTGCGGCGCTGCCACCCGAAATCAACTCGGCCAGAATGTATGCCGGGCCCGGATCGGGACCGATGCTGGCCGCCGCCGCCGCATGGAACACGATGGCCGCCGAGATGCGCTCCGCTGCGGCCTCTTACGGGGCGGTGGTGAACGAATTGACGGGTTCGGGTTGGCTGGGCCCTTCGTCGATGTCGATGCTGGCCGCGGCCGCGCCCTACCTGGCGTGGCTGAATGGCACCGCCACCCAGGCCGAGCAGGCCAGTAGTCAGGCGTTCTTGGCGGCTTCCGCCTTCGAGTCTGCCTTTGCCATGACGGTGCCCCCGCCGGTGATCGCGGCCAACCGCGCTCAGCTGGCGATCCTGGTGGCGACCAACGTCTTCGGCCAGAACACCCCGGCGATCGCGGCGACACAAGCGCAGTATGCCGAGATGTGGGCGCAAGACGCGGGCGCGATGAACGGCTATGCGGTCGCGTCAACGGCCGCGGCCCGATTGACACCTATGACGGCGCCGCAGCCGAATACCGATACCGACGCACTCGCGGCCCAAGCCAATTCGGTGATCAATGCGGCTCAAGCACCGGCGGGAACGGTGCAGTCGACACTGGCTTCGGCGGCCGCAGATCCCGCGGCATCTTCGTCGACGGGTTCTTTGTCATCGTGGCTGGCCGACCTGATGAGCGGGAAAAGCAATTCGGCCTTCGGGACGTTCACAAACGGCAACTTCTTTTCCACCGCGGTGGTCAACGGTGCCCTCGCCGGTGGCCCGTTCAACCCGCAGTTCATCATTGCGTCGGCGCAGGGCGTCCTGGCAGCGCAGCATGCAACGACACTGGGGGGCCTAGCAGATTTCGACGCCGACGCCGAAGGCGTCGCTGCTGCGGACCTGACGTCTAGCGCGAGTCCGGCCGGCTTAGCCGGCGCAACTGCCGAGGTAGGCAACGCGCGTCTGGTGGGTTCGCTGTCGGTGCCGCAAACCTGGACGTCGGCGGGCAATATCGCCCCCGGTCAAACGGCCGTGCAGGCCACCGGCGTCACCGGTCTCACGGACGCGGGGCCCGCCCCGGCGGCAGGCGGGCCTGGAGGCGTCGCGGGCCCGATGGGTGCCACCGGCAGGCGGCTACGCCGCGCCATCCCCAAATACGGGTTTCGACCCGTCGTCATGCCACGTCCGCCGGCCGCCGGCTGAGAACCTGGAGAAGATGTCATGTCGGTTTATGCGGGATTGCCGCCGGAAATCAACTCGGCCAGAATGTATTCCGGGCCGGGCTCAGAATCCATGCTGACCGCCGCGGCGGCGTGGAACGCCATATCTGGTGAAATGCGGTCCGCTGCAACTAATTACGATGCGGTTATCAGGTCGCTTGTGGGCGAGGGCTGGTTTGGTCCGTCTTCGGCCGCAATGTCTTCTGCGGTCGCTCCTTTCGTCGAGTGGCTCAGCACCACCGCCGCCCAGGCCGAGCAGGCTGGCGCACAGGCCAACGCCGCCGCAGCCGCATACGAGGCCGCGTTTGCCGCGACCGTGCCCCCTGCCGTCGTCGCGGCCAATCGCGTCCAGCTGAAGCACTTGGTGGCCGGCAACCTTTTCGGTCAGAACACCGGACTTATCGCGGCCAACGAGGCCCAATACGGCGAGATGTGGGCTCAAGACGCAGCCGCGATGACCAACTACAGCGTCGCCTCGCGCGCGGCGACCCAGATGACACCGTTCCAACAACCGCAATCTGACACCACCGTCGACGGAACCGCCAAACAGACCGCCGCGGTTGTCAACGCCGCCGATGACGCCTCGAGCGACCCGTCGGGCGGACTGCTTTCGTGGCTAGGACTCGCCCCCAATACCAACGGACCCGGCCAGCCCGGGCTCGCGGGACTCATGAACTTTTTGGATGGTTCCGACGGGAACGTGTTCGGAAGCTTCCTCAACAACGCCTCGGTCGCCAACTTGTCCAACGCCTTCACCACCAGTGGGCTGCTGAACCCGACGACATTCGTCGATTCGGCGGTCAACGTGAACTCCATCAATGCCCTGAACGCAGTCGACTCGACCACGTCGGGCCTGGGGGTCCTGGCCGCCGGTCTTGGTGGTACCGCGAACCTGGCGTCGGTGACCGCGCCCGGTGCGGCAGCGGTGGCGGGCGTAGGCCAGGCGAGTGTGGTTGGCGCCCTGTCGGTTCCGCCGGCCTGGGGCGCCACTGGAGCGGCGATCACACCGCTGTCGACGACGACTCAGGTCGGCCTGGGGGCATACCACAGCTTCGGCTCCGCCACCCCGATGGTGATGGAAGAGGCTGGGGCTGTCGGCATGCCGGGCATGCCACTGGCCGGCCTCCCAGGTGGGCATGAGGACGAGTTCTCCGAGCCGATGTACGGATTCCGCCCCCGCATCATGGGCCGGCCACCCGCGGCCGGTTAAGGAAGCGAGCTCACGACATGAGGTTTCTCCCGTTTTTCGCCAGCGCCCTTGCGCTGGTCGGCATGGCAATACCGGCGCACGCCGATCCCGACGACGACGCGTTCCTCACCGCGCTCAACAAGGCTGGCATCAGCTATCAAAACCCCGACCGCGCGATAAAAGCGGGCCAAAAGGTATGCGACTTGGCAAACTCCGGCACCTCAGAGGCCGACATCATCAAGGATCTGCACGAGTTCAACCCGGCGGTCACGATGGGTAAAGCCGCTCTTTTCGTCCAAGCCGCCGCCAGCGCCTACTGTCCCGACCGACTAGCCAGCAGCGATGGCGGGACGAACTCCCAAAACAAGAGCTAACCGGGACATCGGCAGCTCCGGCCCTCGGATGGCCGCGATTCGGCAACGTCTCGAAGCCCGATTGCCGGCGGCGGAGTCCACCCGCAAAGGGGAGTTGATCTGCGAAAATGGCCTTCCAGGAAACTGCCAGTAGCTAATCAGTGCTACGCCAGACTGGCCGCGTCTACTCGTATAGGTGAACTCGAGGAGACCGGTATGACGATCAAATACGTGCTCGGCGATGTCGATACGTCGGCTGAAGAATATCCGGGCGATCTGCGAGCAGACCGACTGCTGGACTGAACGTTCAACAGTTTCTGCGGCAGCGCCGAAAAGCTACCGATGAAATCGCAGCGGCCACGAAATGCGATTCCAATAAATATACGCCTTAGTCATTTTCTTGTGCCGGTATAGGAGGTTTCCACGATTCGCCAGCGGATACGAGCGCGTTTAGTACTGATCTAACTTATCGAGTTCGGCTGAGTCGCCGACTCGTATGACCGTCGAATTTTCGGATCCGAGAATCAATTTGTGCCGATCCGGCGTTGGAGGCTGCTCACCTGCCGTTTACGACGTGATTCACGCCATTACCTCAGGGGCGGTGTTCAACGGACTCACACGGGTCAAGGGCTCGCGAACACATTTGTTTTACAAAGGTTTACCTGGCGGGAACGTTGGCTGAATAAGCGGCCTGCACGATTATCGGAACAACAGCAGCGTGGCTTGACTAGTCGTTCGCACGCCATTTAGGCGCCGATTCAGAGCTAGGAGCGGCATGGCTTTGTTATCTGCAACACACGGAATCCACGCATGTATCCGGTGACACATTCGATGAATTGTGCGTCCGTGTCGATGCCGGGGCCGGCAACCCGTGCCCAGCGCGGCGGCCAGAACTGGGACCGGAGGCCTTAGATGTTGGATTTCGGGGCTTTTCCGCCGGAATTCAACTCCGGCCGGATGTACGTCGGAGCGGGATCGGGGCCGCTGCTGGCCGCGGCCGCGGCCTGGGACGAATTGGCCGCGGAGCTGCAAAGCACCGGGGCCTCTTACAGCTCGACGATCGACACCCTGGTGACGGGTCCGTGGACGGGCCCCTCATCCATCGCAATGGCGGCCGCGGCGGCACCGTATGTGGCGTGGATCCACGCCACCGGCGCGCAAGCCGAGCAGGCGGGTGCTCAGGCCAAACTCGCGGCAGGCGCCTATGAGGCCGCGTTCGCGGCCACCGTTCCGCCGCCGGTCATCGCCGCCAACCGCGCGTTGCTCGCGATGTTGGTCGCCACCAACATCCTCGGCCAGAACACCCCGGCGATCGCCGCCACCGAAGCCCACTACATGGAGATGTGGGCGCAGGACGCCGCCGCGATGTATTCGTACGCCGCGTCGTCGGCGAGTGCCTCGCAGCTGACCCCGTTCGCCGAACCACCGCGGACCACCAACGACTCGGCCGCTCCTTCGCAAGCGGCCGCGGTCGCCCAGAGCACCGGACAGTCCAGCGGGAATACCGTCAGCCACCTGTCACAACTGAGCACCACCGCGCAGCCGGCGGTACAAGCCGCGACAACGGCGGCCGATCCCTCATCGGGCAGCGGACTCACCGTGCCGAGTTTCATCACCAACTGGAACGAATTCTGGTCGGTGCTGACCGGGCCCTTCTCGCCCCAGTCGTGGAGCACCATCCCAGGCGGCCCGTTCCTTTCGTTCGGCCAGGCGTATGCGTGGGGACAGAACGGTCAGGGCGCGGCCGCGTATCTGGCTGGGCCGAAAGCCATTTCCGGGGCACTGGCGCCGCTGACCAGTGGCGCCAACGCCGCCAAGCCCATGCTCAGCTCCGCGGTGGGGGCAGGGCAGGTGTCGGGGTCGATGGGCAAAGCCGCTGTGGTGGGCAGCATGTCGGTGCCGCAGGGCTGGACGGAAGCCGCCCCGGCGATCCGAACGCTCTCGCAAGCGCTGCCGTCCAGCACGGCGGCGGCCGCCGCGATGGCCGGTGAAGAGGGGGCGTTCAGCCAGATGGCCTTGTCCAGCCTGGCCGGACGCGCCGTCGCGGCCGCCGCAACTCGGCCCGTCGGTGGCGCGGCCGTTACGGCGGGCCAGTTGGGCGGCGTGGCCGCCGAGGCTGACCCCGCCGCGGCCACCATCATCGTGATCCCTTACGTCGAGGAGTGACCGCGATGACCAAACCGTATGGCAGCCAAGCGCTGTCGACCCAGGCAGCCAGGTAGGGGGTACCACAGATGTTTTACGGAGCCTTTCCGCCGGAATTCAACTCGGGCCGGATGTACAGCGGACCGGGAGCGGGATCCTTGGTGGCTGCGGCGACGGCATGGCAGAACCTGGCCACCGAATTGCAGTCCACCGCAACGTCGTACTCGTCGGTGCTGTCGGGCCTGACGGCCGGGCCCTGGCTGGGCCCGTCTTCGATTGCGATGGTGAGCGCGGCCACGCCGTACGTGGCGTGGATGCAGCAGACCGCCGCGCAGGCCGCACAGTCCGCCGCCCAGGCCATCGAGGCGGCCACCGCCTACGAGACGGCATTCGCCGCGCACGTGCCGCCCGCGGTGATCGCGGAGAATCGCGCGCTGCTCGCGCAGCTGGTGGCGACAAACCTGTTCGGGCAGAACACTTCCGCGATAGCCGCGAACGAGGCCCAATACAGCGACTTCTGGGCTCAGGATGCCACGGCGATGGACACGTACTTCGCCTCGTCGGCGACCGCATCCAACAATCTGACCGAATTCAGCCCGGCACCCAAGACCACCAATGACGCCGCCGAGCCGATGCAAGCAGCCGCGGTGAGTTCGGCGGCAAGCACCCCGGCCGCCAATGTCGCCAACACCGCCGCATCGGCGGCGACCACCACCCTGCCGTACAGCGGGCCCTTTTCCACGCCGGCGAACTTGGCCTACCTCTACCAGACGTTCATGACGGATCTGTTCAACACCGTCCCCGGCGGGGCCGGCTTCTACACCGCCATGTACAACGCCGTGAAGGTGCCGCTAGGCCTGACGACACAGTTCAACGACATCGGGTTGCTGATCAACTTCCCGTTGTCACAATGGCTCAAGTTCGCCCCGCCCGTCGGCTACGGGGCGCTGCCGAAAGACGCGCTGGGCGCGGGGCTGGGTGCGCTGGGTTTCGGCCGCGGCACCTTGTACGGCTCGATCAGCCCGATCGCCGGAATGGGCAACGCCGGCACCCTGGTCGGCAAGCTGTCGATCCCGCCGAGCTGGGCCACGTCCACCCCAGCCATCAGAACCGTCGCCGCCGCGCTGTCGGCGGCCGGGCCGGAGGCGGTGCCCGCGGCCGCGCTGGGCCAGGGGAGCCTGTTCAGTTCGATGGGACTGGCCGGGATGCTGGGCAGCGCCGCGGGCTCCGGCGGTCCGACCGTGGCGCGCGCGGGTGTGCGTAACCGGATGACTCCGATCAAAGACCTCAAAGACAAGCAATCGCCGGAACAGCTGAAACGCCTTGTCGCACAGATCTCGGAGAAGCCCGACACCGTACAGCATCACAACGTCGATCAAGAGAATCTCGACGCGCTCCTCGAGCAGCTCGCCAAGAAGCCGGGCATCCACGCGGTGCACCTGAAGAAGGGCGAGAAATCGAAGGTCGTTCCGACCAACACCCAGATAGGTTGAGCGACAACGTAAGCCAGTCCATCCCCGCACCCAGCGCACAACGGAAAGGGTAAAGATGAAACGACTACTGGCGTCACTTGGCGTGTTGGCGATGGCCGGCCTCGCCGCACCGGCACACGCCGACCCTCCGCCTGCGCCGGACGGCGACGACGGAGGCTTTGTCGCCGCACTGCAGCAGGCCGGTTTCAGCTTCAACAGCGCGGGTTCGGCCGTCGCCGCCGGCAGGGCGGTGTGCTCCTGCCTGAACAACGGCGAGTCGGGCCTGGAGCTCGTGCACGACGTGAAATCGCACAATCCCGGAATGGACATGGAGATGGCGTCGAACTTCGCTGTGCTTTCCGCGAAGTACTACTGCCCTCAACAGCTCTCCAAGGCGTGAGCCGCGGCCTGCGGGTGCAGATCGCGGACACCGCTGAGCTCGAACGTTCTGCCGCTGAAGGTAACTGCCAAGGACCGCCCCACGCTGCGAACCACGCCGAAACATGGCACGCTCACGAGTCATGAGACTCCTGCTGGCGCTCAGTGTTGGTATTTCGGCCGCGATCGGAATGGCTCCGCTCGCGCAGGCCGACCCGGTGACACCCGGCGGCGACGAGGCCGGTTTCCTTGCCTCGCTACGGAGCGCGGGCATCACCTACTCGACCCCCGAGGCGGCGATCACGTTCGCCAAATCGGTGTGCGTATCCATGAGCGACGGCGAATTCGGCCCTCAAATGGTCGACGAACTGAAGAATCAAAACCCCGGACTCACCAACGAGCACGCGACATCCCTCTTGGCGATCGCGGCGAAATTCTATTGCCCGCAGCAACTTAACAGCCGCTAGCCCCAGAGTTGTTGCACACGGGCCGGATTCGCTGCGCAGGAACCCGGTGCGGCCGCGCTACCCGGTGAGAAGAGGGCGCGCCGGTGTCGCCGCCAAAAGGCGATGCAAACGTGATTCCGGGCAGCTCTCCGCCGAACGACGCTAAGCCGCACTGTCAGCGAGCACATGAAACATACATATGTCCGCTTGACAGATCTCATGAATTTCATTTGAGCCGCAGCTCATTTGCGGGCTGGTCGCAGATACGCCCCTACCCTGGCGCCAGAGGAGGACGGAGGCGACGGTGGACTTCGGGGCGCTGCCACCAGAGGTCAATTCAGGACGGATGTACGTGGGCGCCGGAGCGGGGCCCTTGCTTGCCGCGGCCGCGGCATGGGATGCGCTGGGAGCCGAACTGCATTCCTACGCGGCGGCCTACAGCTCGACGATCCTGGGCATGACCGCTGGGTCGTGGTCAGGACCGGCGGCGACGTCGATGAGTGCCGCGGTCACCCCGTACCTGGCGTGGGCGACCGCGTCGGCTGCGCAGGCGGAGCAGGCGGCGATGCAGGCCAAACTCGCTGCCGCAGCTTACGAGACGGCGTTCGCGGCGACGGTGCCCCCGCCGGTGATCGCCGCCAACCGCAGCCTGTTGATGACGCTGATCGCCACCAACTTCCTTGGCCAGAACAACGCGGCCATCGCGGCCGCCGAAGCCGAGTATGCCGAGATGTGGGCCCAGGACGCCGCGGCGATGTATGCCTACGCGGCCGCGTCGGCAGCGGCCACGCAGCTGACGCCCTTTACAGAGCCGCCTCGAACCACCGATCCGTTCGGGATGGCACGACAATCCGCAGCGGTGGCACAAAGCGCCGCATCGGAGCTCCCAGCCCAGCTGTCGACGCTGATCAACGCGGCGCCCACGATGCTGCAAGCCCTGGCAACGACCCCCTCGGCGGCGACGCCGGCGGCATCGATCATCGAGGCCATCTACCCGATCACGGCCGCCCTCCGCCCATTTTTCGCCGCGCTTACCGGCGCTTACAGCCCCATCGGGGCGATCATCCTGCCCGGCGGCTGGTGGCTGCTGTCCCTGCAGGCCCTGGGTCTGGCTCAGAACGCGCCGGGCGTCGCCGAACTGCTCGGGGGCGGAAAGGCCATCGCCGGAGGGCTGTCGCCGCTGGCGCCGTTGCGGGGCGGCTACATCTCGGCGGTGACACCCGAGATAGGAGGCGTGACGGGATCGATGGGCCGCGCGACAATGGTCGGATCGCTGTCGGTCCCGCAGGGCTGGGCCACCGCCGCACCTGTGCTGAGGACCGTCGCCTCGGTGCTGCCGGGCACGAGTCTGGGTGCCGTACAGCCGATTCCGGCGACGTCGCAGGGGGCCATGTTCGGCGAGATGGCCGCCGCGAGTCTGGCCGGACGTACTTTGGCGGGCGCCGGTGTGCGCACCGTCAGCAATGGCACCACCGGAATCGCCGCGGCGGCGGCCGATGGCGTCGCCACCACGGCAACGATCATCGTGGTGCCGGCGGATTGAGCGGGTGTTGGGCATGAGACCTCAAGCGGCATTGAGGCAGCCGACCGGACAACCCGTGCCTTCTGTGACCGCACAGGCGCAACCGCCGGCACCGCCCGGGGCGATCGCCGGGATCCTGGCGCGCACCGCCCGGTCGTCTGAGGCGACCACCGGATCCGACGGGGCGGGGAGGGCACGACGATGAACTTCGCACTGCAGCCGCCCGAAATCATCTCGGGCCGGATGTACCTGGGCCCGGGGGCGGGACCGATGTTGACGGCCGCCGCCGCGTGGGACGCGCTGGCCGCCGAATTGCAGTCCGCGGCGGCGTCCTACCACGCGATCGTCGAGGGCCTGGCCAACGAGGCGTGGGCCGGCCCGTCGGCGCTCGCCATGGCCGCCGCGGCCGCGCCCTACGTGGCATGGCTGTCGGCGACCTCGGCGCAGGCCAAGAACGCGGGTGCCCAAGCCGCCGCGGCCGCCAATGCATACGAGAGCGCCTTCGCGGCGGTGGTGCCGCCGGCCGCGATCGCGACGAACCGCATACGGCTGGAAATGCTGTTGGCCACCAATGCTTTCGGGCAGAACACCGCCGCGATCGCCGCCACCGAGGCCGAGTACGGCGAGATGTGGGCGCAGGACTCCGCCGCGATGTTCGGCTACGCCGGCGCGTCTGCGGCCGCGACGCGACTGGTCCCCTTCGCCGAGCCGCCCCAGACCACCAATGCAACCGGAATCGCCGCCCAGTCGGCGGCGCTGGGCCAGGCCAGCGGTACCGGTGGCGCCGCGGCGGCCGCGGCTCCGACGTCAGGCATCAGCGAGCTGCTCGAGGCCCTGGGCAACGCTTCCCGCGGTTACATGGAGTTCTGGGACGGGGTGCTCAACAGCATCACCGGTTCGCCGTTGGCCGGGGCGACGTGGCAGAACACCTTCGGGATCCTCGCCGACATCGGCCGGTTCAGCACGGTCGCGAACGACAGCATGAGCCCGATCAACCTCGCCATGACCGAGTTCAAGATGTTCTACAAGCTCCCGGTCGAGGGGTTGGACATCCCGAAATCCGCGCTGGGTGCCGGGCTCGGCGTGCGTTCCGCCGGCGCGGGCTTGACCAGCGCGGTATCGGCGGGCGTGGGCGAGGCGAACGTGGTGGGCAAGTTATCGGTGCCGCCGACGTGGGCGTCGGCGACGCCGGCAATCCGGCTGGCCAGTAGCCTGCCGACCGCCAGTCTGGCCGCGGCCCCCTCGGCGGCGATCCCGGGAAGCCTGCTCGGTCAGATGGCGCTGGGAAGCCTGACCGGAGGCGCCGTCGGCGCCGTCACTCCGGAAGTCCTGGGCGGCAGAGGTGCCCGCGTCCGCGCCGGCGGTGCCGTAAAGGCCGCGGAGCCCGTCAAACTCGACGACGTGATCGCGAAGCTGCAAAAGCAGCCCGAAGCCGTGCAGCACTGGAATGTCGACAAGGCCGGACTCGACGCTCTACTCGACCGACTGTCGAAAAAGCCCGGCATCCATGCGGTGCACGTGTCCAGCCGAGACAAGCCCTCGGTGACCCTGCCCGACGCCCAGCGTGGAAAGGCGGGGCCGGTATGAAGCGCCTACTTGCGCTCCTCGGCGCTTTCGGCGTGAGCGGTTGCGCGGCGCTCGCGCACGCCGAGCCGGACGGCGACGACGCGGCGTTCCTGGCCAACCTCAGCAATTCCGGCATCACCTACAGCAGCCCCAGCCAAGTCATCGCTTCAGCCAAAGCCGTGTGCGGGTTAATGGGCAGGGGCGAAACGGGTTTGCAGGTTGTCAGTGACATCAAGGAGCAAAACCCCGGCATGACGATGGACGGCGCGGCCCAATTCGCGGCGCTCGCATCGAGCGCCTACTGCCCCCACCACCTGACGCCCAAAACCGGTTAGCCAGGGACTCGCCGTGCGCCGGGGATGCCCCCGACGCCGGCGGTTCGGTCGGGCTCCACCTGCCGTTAACCCACATTTGGTTAGCTCCCTTCGCCGTCTGCACCCGGGAAGGAGCGAGCCTTTGGAGACGCTGAGCGCCCTCGATTTCGTGCTCCGGCTGGGGGTCGGCGTGGGCTGCGGCGCGCTGATCGGCCTGGAACGGCAATGGCGCGCCCGGCGGGCCGGCCTGCGCACCAACGCGCTGGTCGCCGGCGGGGCGACGCTGTTCGTCCTCTACGCGGCGGCCACCTCCGACACCAGCCCTACCCGGGTCGCGTCCTACGTCGTGTCCGGCATCGGGTTCCTCGGCGGCGGGGTGATCCTGCGGGAGGGCGTCAACGTTCGGGGCCTCAACACCGCCGCAACCCTGTGGTGCTCCGCGGCGATCGGCGTGCTCGCGGCGTCCGGTCACCTGGTGTTCGCGCTCATCGGCACCGGCACCGTCATCGGCATCCATCTGCTGGGGCGCCCGCTGGGCCGGCTGATCGACCGCGACAACAGTGCCGAAGAAGACGAGAGCCTGTTGCCTTACCTCGTGCAGGTCGTCTGCCGCGCCAAACACGAGAAGTACGCGCGGGCCCAGATCGTCCAGCACGCCGGCAGCAACGACATCACGCTTCGCGGAATCCATACCGGCAACCCGGCCGGCGACGAGGTCACCCTGACCGCTCACCTGCTGATGAACGGCGACGCCCCGGCCCGTCTGGAGCGGCTGGTGGCCGAGCTGTCGCTGCTCCCGGGCGTCCGCGCCGTGCAGTGGTATGCCGGAGACGAAGCGCAGTCCGACGATCGGCGCTGAGGGCGAAAAGGCCCCCGGGCGCGTCGTAGTCTTACCGGTGTGAGTGCCATGTCCGGCTTCCTGTCCGCGCTGCCGCCGCAGATGCGCGATCCCGTGCTGTTCGCCATCCCGTTCTTCCTGCTGCTGTTGACCCTCGAATGGACCGCGGCCCGAAAGCTGGAACACCTGGGCGCCGAGGCCGCCGACGCGGCGCGACCGCCGTCGGGGGCGCACTTCGCCCGCGACTCGGTGGCCAGCATTTCGATGGGACTGGTGTCGGTCGCGACTACCGCCGGCTGGAAGGCCCTTGCGCTGGTGGGCTACGCCGCGATCTATGCGTACCTGGCGCCCTGGCACCTGTCGGCGGCGCATTGGTACACCTGGGTGATCGCGATTCTCGGTGTGGACCTGCTGTATTACGCGTATCACCGGATCGCGCACCGGGTGCGATTGATCTGGGCGACCCATCAGGCGCATCACTCCAGCGAGTACTACAACTTCGCAACGGCGCTGCGCCAGAAGTGGAACAACAGCGGTGAGATCTTGATGTGGATCCCGTTGCCGCTGTTGGGGATTCCGCCGTGGATGGTGTTCTTCAGCTTCTCCCTGAACTTGATCTACCAGTTCTGGATCCACACCGAGCGGATCGACAAGCTGCCGCGGCCGTTCGAGTTCCTGTTCAACACGCCGTCGCATCACCGGGTGCACCACGGGATGGACAAGGAGTATCTCGACAAGAACTACGGCGGCATCTTCATCGTCTGGGACCGGCTATTCGGAACCTTCCAGGCCGAGCTGTTCCGGCCGCATTATGGCCTCACCAAACACGTGGATACGTTCAACATCTGGACGTTGCAGACCCGCGAATACGTCGCGATCGCCCGCGACTGGCGATCCGCACGGCGCCTGCGTGACCGGTTGGGTTACGTGTTCGGCCCGCCCGGCTGGCTGCCGCGGGCGGCCCGCCAAACCGCTGCCACCAGCCCGGTCGTGACCTCGCTGTAACATTCGCGCAGGCCGTCGCGAAAAGCTGAGCGGGGAGGACGGCTACGCCGTAATCTCGGCCTCCCGTCGGTATCGGCCCGATGGATCGGAGTTCAGGGTGCATCGTCGTCTGGTAAGGCGCGCATTCGCGGCGTCGACAGCTGTCGCAGCGCTGGCCTCCTTGCTGCCAGGTGTGCCGGCGCATGCCGACGTCGTCGTGTACCCGGGCATGGAGATACGCCAGGGCAACCGCGTGTGCACGCTGGGATATGTCGATCCCGCCCTGAAGGTCGCCTTCACCGCGGGACACTGCCGGGGCGGCAGCGGAGTGGTGACCGACCGCGGCGGCGCGGTCATCGGCCAGATGGCGGCCTTCCGGGACAACACCCCGTCCGGAACGACCGTGTCCACGAGCCAGACGATCAGCGATTACGAAGCGATCGTGCTGGACAACAGCGTCATGGCGAACAACATCCTGCCGGGCGGTCGTCCGCTGCTCTCCGATCCGGGCCTCGCGCTCGCGCCGGGTCAGCCCGTGTGCCATTTCGGCGTGATCACCGGGGAAACCTGCGGGACGGTGGAGAGCGTGAACAACGGCTGGTTCACCATGTCGCACGGCGTGCAGAGCCACAACGGCGATTCGGGTGGACCGGTCTACCTGGCGCCCAGCGGAGGCCCCGGACAGCTCGTCGGAATCTTCAACAGCGTGTGGGGCGATTTTCCGGCCGCGGTGTCGTGGGGGGCCACGACCCAGGAGGCTCGCGAGGACTTGGGAGCGCGCGACAACGCGCATTAGGGGCGGTCAGCCCGCGGTGCCCGCCGGGGTCAGCACGAACACCGGAATCGACGGCGCGGCGGCGCGGAATTGCTCGATGGTGCTGTCCGGGGTCAACCCGGCGACATGACCCTTGACCTGCCAATACCACCTGGCCAGATAGCGCTGGAGCAACTCTGGCTTAGCCGCGTCGTCGAGCACGCCCGCCCGCATGCGCCGCCGCCGCCAGCGCGGACCCACCTCCACGACGGACATGGCCCGGACATTGCGCGCCCACTGGGTGTTGCCGCGCGGGGATACCAGGTAGTCGACGCCGTCGACGGTCAGTAGGTTGACCACCACCGCGCGTTGCTTTCCCGTTTTGCGGCCGCGGACGCGCAGCGCCCGGGTTCCGGCGATGCTGATCCCCGCCTCGGCGAGCCAGCGGATGACCCCGTTCGCCGCGCGGGCGGCCCGGTTCGGTTTGTCGTATCGGGTGGACATGACGCGGCCCCTCAGCGAATCCTGGTCGAGCATTTGAGAGCGGTGCTCTCCTTTGTGAACACGCTGCCACAACCCGCCACGGAAGGCAAGAGCGGTGTTCTCGGTTGTGCCAGACTGACGGCGTGGGCAAACGCCAGGAATCGCGTGAGCAGATCGAGGCGCGCATCATCGAACTCGGTCGCCGCCAGCTGGTCGAGCGCGGCGCGGCCGGACTGTCGGTACGGGCCATCGCCCGCGACCTGGGCATGGTGTCGTCGGCGGTATACCGCTACGTGTCCAGCCGCGATGAACTGCTGACCTTGCTGCTGGTCGACGCCTATTCCGACCTCGCCGACACCGTGGATCGTGCCCGCGAGACAGTCGGGGACCTGTGGAGCGACGATGTCGTCGCCATCGCGCGGGCGGCCCGGGGATGGGCCATCGCGAACCCGGCCGGCTGGGCCCTGTTGTATGGCAGCCCCGTTCCCGGATATCACGCACCCCCAGAACGAACGGTCGCGGTGGGCACCCGGGTTGTTGCGGTGCTGTTCGACGCGGTGGCGGCCGGAATCGCCACAGGCGATATTCGGTTGACGAATGATCCTGCCCCCCAACCGATGTCGTCCGACTTCGAACGGATCCGCCACGAATTCGGGTTCCCCGGTGATGACCAGGTCCTGGCCAAGTGCTTCCTGCTGTGGGCGGGCGTGCTGGGCGCCATCAGCCTCGAGGTGTTCGGCCAATACGGCGCCGACACCCTGACCGATCCGGAATCCGTCTTCGAGGCCCAGCTGCGGCTGCTGGTCGACGTCCTGAGCCGGCATTGATGGCTTGCGATGGTCACGGGCAACCCAGAATTAGAACGTGTTCACCCGCCGACATCCCGGCCGTACGGGCTCGCCACGGCAAAGTTGAATAGGCCCTTTCTGGCGGGGTCGTGACTGGACTATCCTGCGAGACGATGACGCTTCCCGTTCAATCACCGACGCAGATCGCCTGGGTCACCCCCGACCTTGATGCCACCGAAACGGCCCTCACCGGCCTGTTAGGCGTGCGGAAGTGGATTCGCATACCCGATGTGCACTTTGCTCCGGACGCGTGTAGCTACCATGGCCGGCCCGCCGACTTCTTTGCCAGTATCTCGCTGAGCTACCTCGGCGACATGCAATTGGAACTGATCGAACCGCTTCGCGGCGAGAACATCTATAGTGACTTTTTGGCCGATGGTGGGCCGGGTCTGCACCACATCTGCACGGAGGTCGAAAGCCCCGAGCAACTCGAGGCGGCGGTGACCGAGGGCGCCGAGCGAGGCGCCACGGTCGTTCAGCGAGGCGTGATGCCCGGCGGCATCCAATTCGTCTACCTCTCAGCGCCGCAGGCGGGCGTGCCGTATCTCGAGCTTGCATACGTTTCGCCCGAGATGAGGGCGTTTTACGACTACATCAAACAGGAGCAGCGGTGAGTCCCGCCAGCGATGACGCAGTGGGGGCACCCCAGGTTTGCGACGAGGAGGAGTGGCGCCAGTGAGCACGGAGATACCGGCAACAGTCAGTGCGGACGAGGTGACCACGTGGTCGGACGACGTCGACGTCCTGGTGATCGGGTTTGGCATCGCGGGCGGTTGCGCTGCGGTCAGCGCCGCAGCCGCCGGCGCGCGGGTGCTGGTGCTCGAACGCGCCGCCGCCGCCGGCGGCACCACTTCGCTTGCGGGGGGCCACTTTTACCTCGGTGGCGGGACCGCGGTCCAGCAGGCGACGGGTCAAGAGGACTCGGTCGAGGAGATGTACAAGTATCTGGTCGAGGTGTCCCGCGAACCCGAGCTCGACAAGATCCGCGCCTACTGCGAGGGCAGCGTCGAGCACTTCAATTGGCTGGAAGACTTGGGTTTTCAGTTCGAGCGCAGCTACTACCCGGGCAAGGTCGTCGTCCCGCCGGGAACCGAAGGGCTCAGCTACACCGGCAATGAAAAGGTCTGGCCCTTCTGCGAGCGGGCGAAGCCGGCGCCGCGCGGTCACTCGGTGCCGGTGCCCGGCGAGTTGGGCGGCGCCAGCATGGTTGTCGACCTGCTGCTCAAACGCGCCGACGCGCTGGGCGTGCAGATCCGCTACGAGACCGGGGTCACCAACCTGGTCCTGAACGACGACGGGGCGGTGGTCGGCGTCGCGTGGAAGCACTTCACCGACACCGGTGCGATCAAGGCCAAGTCGGTCGTCATCGCGGCGGGCGGATTCGCGATGAACCCGGAGATGGTCGCCGAGCACACGCCCGCGCTGGGTCAGGAGCGACGCACCAAGCATCACGGCGTGGTGGCGCCCTACATCCTGGGCAACCCCCACGACGACGGACTGGGCATCCGGATGGGCGTCTCGGCGGGCGGCGCGACCAAGAACATGGACGAGCTGTTCATCACCGCCGCGGCGTATCCGCCCGAGGTCTTGCTGACCGGTGTGATCGTCAACAAGGAGGGCCGGCGTTTTGTCACCGAGGACTCCTATCATTCGCGCACTTCTGCCTTCGTGCTGGAACAGCCCGACCAGACGGCATACCTGATCGTCGACGAGGCGCACACCGAGATGCCGGCCATGCCGCTGATCCGCTTCCTCGACGGCTACGAGACGGTCGCGGAAATGGAAGCCGCGCTTGGCATTCCGGCGGGCAACCTCGCGGCCACGCTGGATCGCTACAACAAGCACGCCGCTGCCGGTGAGGACCCGGATTTCCACAAGCAGCCGGAATTCCTTGCGCCACAGGACAACGGGCCCTGGGCCGTGTTCGATCTGTCGCTCGGACGGGCCATGTATTCGGGATTCACCATCGGTGGCCTGGCGGTGACGCTCGATGGCGAGGTGCAGCGCGCCGACGGCACCGTGGTGCCCGGTTTGTATGCCGCGGGCGCCTGCGCATCCAACCTCGCCCAGGACGGCAAGGGCTACGCGAGCGGAACGCAGCTGGGCGAAGGGTCGTTCTTCGGGCGCCGCGCCGGAGCGCACGCGGCCGCACGGGCCGGGGGAGCGTAGGCGCGCAACGGCACAGCCGGAGCGCACGCGGCCGCACGGGCCGGGGGAGCGTAGGCGCGCAACGGCACAGCGCCGGAGCGCACGCGGCCGCACGGGCCGGGGGAGCGTAGGCGGCGCTAGACCTGCGCGGGTTCCTTGTCGACGGGGCCCAGCTGCCATGGGCCGCCGCCGAGCAGGTGCAGCTGCTGGGAGTGGTGCTGCTCGACGGTGGGCCGGTGGCTCACGCTGACCATGACGCACTCCGGCAGCTCGCCCCGAACCAATTGATACAGCGCGAATTCCAGGCCCTCATCCAGCGCGGAGGTGGCCTCGTCGAGGAAGACGGCCTTCGGTTTGGTGAGCAAGATGCGCGCGAAAGCGACCCGTTGCTGCTCGCCGGGGGAGAGCACCTTGGCCCAATCGTGCTCCTCGTCCAGCCGGTTGATCAGCGGTGCCAGGGCAACCTTGGTGAGCACGTCGTGCAGCTGCTCGTCGGACATGCCGTCCGGCGAATTCGGATAGGCCACCACGGTGCGCAACGTACCGAGCGGCACATACGGCAACTGCGACAAGAACATCGTCTCGTTGTCGCCATCCGGGCGGCACAGGGTTCCCGAGGCGTACGGCCACAGTTCGGCCAGGCTGCGCAGCAGCGTCGTCTTGCCCGCCCCCGAGCGGCCGGTGATCACCAGGGTGTCGCCCTGGTCGAGTTGGATGTCCAGGGAGTCGACCAATTGATCGCCCTCCGGCGTGCGCACCTCGATACCCCGAAGTTCGACGGCCGCCTCTTCACTGGGCTTGACGAGAATTGCCGGCAACGCGCGGCCCTTGCTGTTGGCGTCGACGAGGCCGTGCAGACGGATGATCGCCGCCCGGAAGGCCGCGAACGCGTCATAGTTGTTGCGAAAGAACGACAGTGAGTCGTTGATGTTGCCGAAAGCCTGAGCGGTCTGGGTGACATCGCCGAACGCGATCTCCCCGGCGAACAGGCGGGGCGCCTGAATCGCCAACGGCAGCGGAATGATCGTCTGCGTCGCCGACCAGTTCCATCCGTTGAAGATGATGGTCCGGCGGACGAACCTGCGGTAGTTGTCGATGACCGGCGTGAACCGCCGCCACAATTGGGTACGTTCGACGCGCTCACCGCGGTAGAAGCCCACCGCCTCCGCGGCGTCGCGCAACCGCACCAGGGCGTAGCGGAACGCGGCGTTGAGTTTCTCGTTGTTGAAGCTCAGCCAAATCAACGGGCGCCCAAGCCAAATCGCGACCACCGTCACGATCAACACATAGATCAGGACGGTCCAGAACATCGCACGCGGCACGGTCACTCCGAAAAGATCGAAGTCCCCGGACAAATTCCACAGGATCGCGGCGAACGAGATCACCGATGCCACCGCGTTGACGGCACCGAACAGCAGGGTGTTGGTCGTCCCGTTGGAGGGGATGTTCGGGGTGCCGCCCACTCCCGCGGTGAAGATGTCGACATCCTGTTGGATGCGCTGGTCGGGGTTGTCAATGGTGTTGTCGATGAACAGATCCCGGTAGTAGGCCCGGCCCGCGAGCCAGTCGTCGGTGAGATGGCCGGTCAGCCACATGCGCCAGGCGATGATGAACCGCTGCGTCAGGTAGATGTCGAGGATCACCCGGGCGATGAAGATGGCCGCCAGCAGGATGAAAATCCCGAGCGAGACCCAAAAATTGTGGATCCCGGACTGTTTGACCTCGTTGTTCCCCGTAGCGAGCCCTTTCAACGCCACCTGCAACGCCGTGTACATGTCGTTGCTCTGATAGCTGAACAGCACGTTGAGCCGGACCGAGAAGAGCACGAGCAGCAGCAGCACACCGAGCCCCAGCCACGCCTTGACGCTGGTCGGCCCGACGAAGTAGCCGCGCGTGATCCGCCAGAATTGGCGGCCCCACGGGGTCAGATACCTGGCGGCGACCAGCGCGGCCAGCAGACAGACGGCACCGATGACCCACGCGATGGCGAGCCACCGCAGGGAATCCTGAAATGCCGACGACCAATCGATGGACGGTTTGAACAGCTTCGAGTCCAATTTCGGCGTCTCCTTCTGCGGTCGGCACTTCCCCGCAAGCTACCCGAGCGGTTGTCGAATAGGCTGCGCAGATGAGCATCGACGCTCCGTCCAGCCAGACCGTACATGCCGGCCGACTCATCGCGCGCCGGCTCAAAGCCAGCGGCGTCGACACCGTCTTCACGCTATCGGGCGGTCACCTGTTCTCCGTCTACGACGGATGCCGCGACGAGGGCATCCGGCTGATCGACACGCGCCATGAGCAGACCGCGACGTTCGCCGCCGAGGGCTGGTCGAAAGTGACGAGATCGCCGGGCGTGGCCGCGCTGACCGCGGGGCCGGGCGTCACCAACGGGATGAGCGCGATGGCGGCGGCGCAGCAGAACGCCTCGCCGCTGGTGGTGCTGGGCGGCCGGGCCCCGGCGCAGCGCTGGGGCATGGGCTCGCTACAGGAGATCGACCACGTGCCGTTCGTGGCGCCGCTGGCCCGCTTCGCCGCCACCGCACAGTCGGCCGACGAGGCGGGGCGGCTCGTCGACGACGCGCTGCGCGCGGCGGTCGGTGCGCCGTCGGGCGTGGCTTTCGTGGATTTCCCGATGGACCACGCGTTTTCCATGTCCGACGATGACGGCCGGCCTGGCGTCCTCGTCGACCTGCCACCGGGGCCCGCACCCGACGGTGACTCGCTTAGCCGGGCGGCCGCCTTGCTGTCCGGGGCGAAGCGGCCGGTAATCATGGCGGGCACCAACGTCTGGTGGGGGCGCGGCGAAGCGGCCCTGCTGCGCCTCGCCGAAGAACTCCAGATCCCGGTGCTGATGAACGGCATGGCCCGCGGCGCGGTTCCCGCCGATCACCCGTTGGCGTTCTCCCGTGTTCGCGGAAAAGCGTTGGGGGAGGCCGACGTTGCGTTGATCGTCGGCGTTCCCATGGATTTCCGGCTCGGATTCGGCGCGGTGTTCGGCGCGCAGACAAAGCTCATCGTCGCGGACCGGGCCGAACCCGAACGGCGCCATCCGCGCCCGGTGGAGGCCGAGCTCTACGGCGACCTGTTGACGATTCTCGCGGCGCTGGCCCCGGCCACGGGGACCGACCATCAGGACTGGATCGGCGAACTGCGAACCGCCGAGACCGCGGCGCGCGCCAAGGAGCAGGCCGAGCTGGCCGACGACCGCAGTCCGCTACACCCGATGCGGGTGTATGCGGAACTGGCACCCATGCTGGATCGGGACGCGATCGTCGTCATCGACGCCGGTGATTTCGGGTCGTACGCCGGGCGGGTGATCGACAGCTATCGACCGGGTTGCTGGCTGGACAGCGGGCCCTTCGGGTGCCTGGGTTCGGGCCCCGGCTACGCACTGGCCGCCAAGCTGGCCTGCCCCGACCGCCAGGTGGTGTTGCTGCAGGGCGACGGCGCATTCGGTTTCAGCGGCATGGAATGGGACACCCTGGTTCGGCACAACGTGCCGGTGGTGTCCGTGGTCGGCAACAACGGCATCTGGGGTCTGGAAAAGCACCCCATGGAGGCTTTGTACGGCTATTCGGTGGTGGCGGAGCTGCGCCCGGGGACGCGTTACGACGAGGTGGCGCGGGCTCTGGGCGGCCACGGCGAACTGGTCGCCGCGCCCGGCGAGCTGCGGCCGGCGCTGGAACGCGCTTTCGGCAGCGGGCTGCCCGCCGTCGTCAATGTGCTCACCGATCCCGACGTCGCCTATCCACGCCGCTCCAACCTCGCGTGATGAATCCGCGCGGTGGGCCACCGCGTACCGTTGACCTGTGCCTAAGACGACCCGCGCTCAACCCGGCCGGCTGAGCAGCCGCTTTTGGAAGCTGCTCGGCGCCAGCACCGAAAAGGACCGCAGCCGCTCTCTCACCCAGGTCAACGACTCGTCGGAGTATGACGACGAGGCCGCCGGGCTGAGCGACGAGCAGCTACGCAAAGCGGCTGGGCTGCTCAACCTCGATGACCTGGCGAATTCCGACGACATCCCGCAGTTCCTTGCCATCGCCCGCGAGGCGGGCGAGCGGGCGAGCGGGTTGCGGCCGTTCGACGTTCAGCTGTTGGGCGCGTTGCGCATGCTGGCGGGCGACGTCATCGAGATGGCCACCGGCGAGGGCAAGACGCTGGCGGGCGCGATCGCCGCGGCCGGGTACGCGCTGGCCGGGCGGCACGTACACGTCGTGACCATCAACGACTACCTGGCCCGTCGTGACGCGGAATGGATGGGCCCCGTCATCGAGGCGATGGGTCTGACGGTCGGCTGGATCACCGCCGAGTCGACCAGCGACGAACGCCGGGCCGCCTACGGCTGCGACGTCACCTACGCCTCGGTCAACGAGATCGGCTTCGACGTGCTGCGCGATCAGCTGGTCACCGACGTCGCCGATCTGGTGTCGCCCAACCCCGACGTGGCCCTGATCGATGAGGCCGACTCGGTGCTGGTCGACGAGGCGCTGGTGCCGCTCGTGCTGGCCGGGACCACTCACCGGGAGACGCCGCGGCTGGAGATCATCGAGCTGGCCGGCCAGTTGGAGGCGGGCACCGACTACGACACCGACGCCGACAGCCGCAATGTCCACCTGACCGAGGTCGGCGCCCGCAAGGTCGAAAAGGCGCTCGGCGGGATCGACCTGTACTCCGAGGAACACGTCGTCACCACCCTGACCGAGATCAACGTCGCGCTGCACGCGCACGTGCTGCTGCAGCGCGACGTGCACTACATCGTCCGCGACGACGCGGTGCACCTGATCAATGCCGCGCGCGGGCGCATCGCGCAACTGCAGCGCTGGCCCGACGGTCTGCAGGCCGCCGTCGAGGCCAAGGAGGGCATCGAGACCACCGAAACGGGCGAGGTGCTGGACACCATCACCGTGCAGGCGCTGATCAACCGCTACACGACGGTGTGCGGCATGACGGGCACGGCGCTGGCCGCCGGTGAGCAGCTGCGCCAGTTCTACAAGCTCGGGGTGTCCCCAATTCCGCCGAATGAGCCCAACATTCGTGAAGACGAGTCCGACCGCGTCTACATCACCGCCGCGGCCAAGAACGACGCGATCGTCGCACACATCGCCGAGGTGAACGAGACCGGTCAGCCGGTGCTGGTGGGCACCCGCGACGTGGCCGAATCCGAGGAGCTGCACGAGCGGCTGCTGCGCCGCGGGGTACCCGCGGTGGTGCTGAACGCCAAAAACGACGCCGAAGAAGCCCAGGTGATCGCCGAGGCCGGCAAGTTCGGCGTCGTCACCGTCTCGACGCAGATGGCCGGGCGCGGTACCGACATCCGCCTCGGCGGCTCCGACGAAGCCGACCACGACCGGGTCGCCGAGCTGGGCGGGCTGCACGTCGTCGGGACCGGGCGGCACCACACCCAGCGTCTGGACAACCAGCTGCGTGGGCGCGCCGGGCGGCAGGGCGATCCGGGGTCGTCGGTGTTCTTCTCGAGTTGGGAAGACGACGTGGTGGCCGCCAACCTCGACCACAACAAGCTGCCGACGGACACCGACGAGGACGGCAAGATCGTCAGCCCCAAGGCGGCGGGCCTGCTCGACCACGCACAGCGGGTGGCGGAGGGCCGGATGCTGGATGTGCACGCGAACACCTGGCGCTACAACCAGTTGATCGCCCAGCAGCGCGCCATCATCGTCGATCGGCGTAATACGTTGCTGCGCACCCCAACCGCGCGTGAGGAACTCGCCGAGCTGGCGCCCAAGCGCTACAAGGAGCTGGCCGAGACCGACGGAATCTCCGAACAGCGCCTGGAGACGATCTGCCGGCAGATCATGCTCTATCACCTCGACCGCGGCTGGGCCGACCATCTGGCGTACCTGGCCGACATCCGGGAGAGCATCCACCTGCGGGCGCTGGGCCGGCAGAACCCGTTGGACGAGTTCCACCGGCTGGCGGTCGACGCGTTCGCGTCGCTGGCCGCGGACGCGATCGAGGCGGCCCAGCAGACGTTCGAAACCGCGAACGTGCTAGACGAAGAGCCCGGACTGGACCTGTCCAAGCTGGCGCGGCCGACGTCGACCTGGACCTACATGGTCAACGACAACCCGCTGTCGGACGACACGCTGTCCACCCTGAGCCTGCCCGGGGTCTTCCGCTGACGCCTGGTGCGCGCCCAGCCGCGCGCTCGCCGTTGGGCTAAGGTCACGGCTCATGGAGCCGGTGCTTCCGCCCAATCGGGTGCTGACGGTGCCCAACGTGCTCAGCGCTGTCCGCCTGGCGCTGATCCCGGTGTTCGTCTACGCCCTGGTGGTCGCGCACGCCAACGGATGGGCGGTCGCGATTCTGATGTTCAGCGGCGCCTCGGACTGGGCGGACGGCAAGATCGCCCGGCTGCTCAATCAGTCCTCGCGCCTGGGTGTCCTGCTCGACCCGGCGGTCGACAGGCTCTACATGGTTGCGGTGCCCATCGTGCTCGCCGTCGGCGGCATCGTGCCGTGGTGGTTCGTCATCGTCCTGCTCGCGCGCGACGGTCTGTTGGCGACGACGCTGCCGGCGCTGTGGAGTCGGGGCCTGTCGGCCTTGCCGGTGACCTACATCGGCAAGGCCGCGACGTTCGCACTGATGTCCGGCTTTCCATTGGTGTTGCTGGGCACCTGGGATGCGCTGTGGAGCCGCGTGATCGGGGCCTGCGGCTGGGCTTTTTTGATCTGGGGCTTGTATGCGTACCTGTGGGCGTTCGTGCAGTATGCGGTGCAGATGATTCTCGTGCTGCGCCGGATGCCCAAGGTCGACCGCGACTCTCGCCCGTCGGCCGCGGCAAGGGTGGCTGACCATGGCTGACGCGGACCGTCTGCTCGGCGGTTACGACCCCAATGCCGGTCGCGGCGCGCACGTGGCATCGCGGCCCAAGCTGATCCCGGTGCCGTCGCTGCTGCGCGCGCTGCTGTCCGAGCACCTCGATCCGGGCTACGCCGCGGCGGCGGCCAAACGCGGCACCGCCGACGCACCCCGCAGCCGGCGCCAGCGCGTGTTCGGTTGGCTCTGGCAGGCCGCCGCGGCGCTGCTGATCGCGACCGTCTTCGCCGCCGCGGTCGCGCAGGCCCGCTCGGTGGCGCCCGGGGTGCGTTCGGCCCAGCAGCTGCTGTTGGGCAACGTGAGGTCGACGGAAGGCTCCGCGGCCAAGCTGAACCAGCGCCGCAGCGAGCTGGCGACGCGCGTCGACGATGTGCAGCGCCACGCCCTGGCCGAGAACGCCGAGGGGCAGCGGCTGCTGAAACGGCTTGACGCCCTCAGCCTGGCGGCCGCGAGCACGGCGATCATCGGACCGGGCCTGAAGGTGACCGTCACCGATCCCGGTGCCGGCCCGAACCTTTCCGACGTGTCCAAGCAGCGGGTCAGCGGCAGCAGGCAGATCATCCTGGACCGCGATCTGCAGCTGCTGGTCAACTCGCTGTGGGCGAGCGGCGCCGAGGCCATTTCGGTCGGCGGTGTGCGGATCGGGCCGAATGTGACGATCCGGCAAGCCGGCGGCGCGATCCTGGTCGACAACAACCCGACCACCAGTCCGTACACGATCCTGGCCATCGGGCCGCCGCGGGCGATGCGCGACGTCTTCGACAACAGTGCCGGCATGCAGCGACTGAGGCTGTTGCAGATCTCCTACGGCGTCGTGGTTACGGTGGACTCCGCAGACGGTCTCACGCTTCCTGCCGGGTCGATCCGGGATGTCAAGTTCGCCAAGCAGATTGGGCCACAGTGAGAAACGCCCCCATCAGACACGTTCGCCTGGGTGAGACGCGGACGGGAAACCAAGCATGATCGGTATCGCAGCGCTGGCAATCGGCATCGTGCTCGGGCTGGTTTTTCATCCCGCGGTACCCGAGGTCGTCCAGCCCTACCTGCCGATCGCGGTGGTCGCGGCGGTGGATGCGGTGTTCGGCGGGTTACGTGCTTACCTGGAACGGATTTTCGACCCGAAGGTCTTCGTGGTTTCGTTCGTGTTCAACGTCTTCGTGGCCGCGCTGATCGTCTATGTCGGCGATCAATTGGGCGTGGGCACGCAGTTGTCCACCGCCATCATCGTCGTGCTGGGTATCCGCATCTTCGGCAATGCCGCCGCCCTGCGCCGTAGGCTGTTCGGGGCGTAACCGCGCCGGCGACGATGCAGAGCAGAAAAGCGATGTGGGGGCACGCCCCCACGAGTGGGAGGTACCCCCACCCGCCTGCGGGGGCGAGAAGCGGCGCAATAACGCAGTTGAGGTCAACGTGAGCCAGGATCCGCCAGACCACGCCGCCGGCCAACGCGCCGCCGGCGGCCAAAGTGGTGACGGGCCAACCAAGCCCGGTGGCTCCGGCGCCGATGCGACGGCAGAGCCGGGTGCGTCGCGCGGCCGCCACGAACTGGCCGCGAAAAGCCCGCGGCCCGAGATCGGCCCGGTGCACGACACCGGGCTGTCCGGCCTGGTGCGCGGCGGTCGGTCCCGGATGGTCTTCGGGACGTTGGCCGCCATGCTGTGCCTGCTCCTGGGCCTGGCCATCGTCACCCAGGTCCGCCAGACCGAGTCCGGCGACTCGCTCGAGACGGCCCGTCCCGCAGACCTTCTGGTGCTGCTCGATTCGTTGCGACAGCGCGAAGGCACACTCAACACCGAGGTGAACGAGCTTCAGAACACGCTGAATGCCTTGCAGGCGTCCGGAAACAACGACCAGGCGGCCATCCAGTCCGCACAGTCCAGGCTGGCGGCGCTGTCCATTCTGGTCGGGGCGGTCGGGGCCACCGGGCCCGGCGTCACCGTCACCATCGACGACCCCGCACCCGGGGTGTCGCCCGAGGCGATGCTCGACGTGATCAATGAGTTGCGGGCCGCCGGCGCCGAGGCGATCGAAGTCAACGACGCCCACCAATCGGTGCGAGTGGGTGTCGACACGTGGGTGGTGGGTACGCCGGGGTCGCTGATCATCGACTCCAAAACGCTGTCTCCGTCGTATTCGATTCTGGCGATTGGCGATCCACCTACCCTCGCCGCCGCCATGAACATTCCCGGCGGCGCGCAGGACACGGTGAAGCGCGTCGGTGCGCGAATGTCGGTCCAGCAGGCCGACCGCGTGGACGTGACCACCTTGCGGCAACCAAAACCGCACCAATACGCTCAGCCCGTCAAGTGAGCGCCGCCCGAACAGAACAGGATCACCCGTGAGCGATATTCCGCCCGACCTGCGCTACACCGCCGAACATGAATGGGTTCGCCGAAGCGGGGATGACACCGTGCGAGTGGGCGTCACCGATTTTGCGCAATCGGCGTTGGGCGATGTCGTTTTCGTTCAGTTGCCCGACGTGGGCACCGAAGTCACCGCGGGCGAATCCTTCGGCGAGGTCGAGTCGACGAAATCGGTGTCGGACTTGTACGCCCCGGTGTCGGGCAAAGTGTCGGCGGTCAACACCGATCTGGACGGCAGTCCGCAACTGGTGAACTCCGACCCGTACGGAGCCGGCTGGTTGCTGGATGTGCAGGTTCCCGAAGTCGGCGCATTGGAGTCGGCCATTTCTTCGCTGCTGGACGCTGAGGCCTACCGCGGAACGCTGACCGAATGACGATTGCTAATGTCCCTGCAGCCCCGCACAGCGAGCGTGCGGTGCAGCCGGGGTACGGGGGAGTCGAAGTTTCGGATCGTCAGGTGGTGGGCGCATTGCAGGCGGGTGCGCGGTACCGTCGACACATCGACCTTTGAAGACCTTCGGAGATCGCTGAGAGACACGTGAAAGACACTTGCAAGTAGAAGACGGCAGTAATCGGCATACCGGGCAACCAAACCTGGTGCGAAAGCCGGCCGAGCGGCCCGGACAGACAACGCCACAGCAGCCAGTGAGGAGCAGCGCGTGACGGACATGGACAACGACCAGAATTCGGACGAAGTCACGGTAGAGACGACTTCCGTCTTCCGTGCCGACTTCCTCAACGAGCTGGACGCTCCCGCACAAGCGGGCACCGAGAGTGCGGTATCCGGAGTCGAGGGACTCCCCGCGGGCTCGGCGTTGCTGGTCGTCAAGCGGGGACCGAACGCCGGTTCTCGCTTTTTGCTGGACCAGCCCACCACGTCCGCCGGTCGGCACCCCGACAGCGACATTTTTCTCGACGACGTAACCGTCAGTCGTCGGCACGCCGAATTCAGGTTGGAAAACAACGAATTCAGCGTGGTCGACGTTGGTAGTCTCAACGGCACTTACGTCAACCGTGAGCCCGTGGACTCCGCGGTGCTCGCCAACGGAGACGAAGTGCAGATCGGCAAGTTCCGCTTGGTGTTTCTGACCGGACCCAAGCAGGGTGAGGATGGAGGATCTTCAGGCTAGTGAGCGCGCCCGATAGCTCGGCACTCGCCGGGATGTCGATTGGGGCGGTCCTGGAACTGCTGAGGCCGGACTTCCCCGATGTCACCATCTCCAAGATCCGCTTCCTGGAGGCCGAGGGTCTGGTGACACCGCAGCGGGCCGCGTCGGGGTATCGAAGGTTCACCGCGTACGACTGCGCGCGGTTGCGGTTCATCCTTACCGCGCAACGTGATCACTATCTGCCGCTGAAGGTCATCAGGGCGCAACTGGACGCCCAACCCGACGGCGAGCTGCCGCCCGAACGAACGACTTATTCCGCCCCGCGCCTGGTGTCCGTGGCCGGAACCGGGGAGGCCGCCGGGGCGGACTCGGGCTCCGACACCTCGGCGGTGGCCCCCACCCATGTCCGGCTGAGCCGCGAAGAACTGCTGAACCGCGCGGGCGTAGGAGACGACCTCCTCACCGCGCTACTCAAAGCCGGAGTCATCACCACCGGACCCGCCGGCTTCTTCGACGAGCACGCCGTGGTCATCCTGCAGTGCGCGCAGGCGCTGTCGGATTACGGTGTCGAGCCACGACATTTGCGCGCGTTCCGCTCGGCCGCCGATCGGCAGTCGGACCTGATCGCGCAGATTGCCGGTCCGGTAGTCAAAGCCGGCAAGGCCGGCGCGCGCGATCGCGCCGACGATTTGGCGCGCGAAGTCGCGGCGCTCGCCATCACGTTGCACACCTCGTTGATCAAAGCCGCCGTTCGCGACGTTCTGGATCGCTGAGGACTAGACTTCGGTCGACAGCTTGGTTTTCGGCAGTAGGGCGGACTTTGACCTCGCCGTCGCTGGCGATCACCAATCCAACCGGCGCCACTATGCGGAGGGCAGACACAAATGGGTGAAGTTCGTGTTGTCGGCATTCGCGTCGAGCAGCCGCAAAATCAGCCGGTGCTGTTACTGCGCGAAACGAACGGTGACCGCTACCTTCCGATCTGGATCGGTCAGTCGGAGGCCGCCGCCATCGCGCTCGAGCAGCAAGGCGTTGAGCCGCCACGCCCGTTGACGCACGATCTGATCAGGGATGTCATTGCCGCGCTTGGGCATTCGCTGAAAGAGGTCCGGATCGTCGATCTGCAAGAGGGCACCTTCTACGCCGACCTGGTGTTCGACCGCAACATCACCGTGTCGGCCCGTCCGTCCGACTCGGTGGCGATCGCGCTGCGGGTCGGCGTTCCGATCTACGTCGAAGAAGGCGTGCTCGCCCAGGCCGGGCTGCTGATCCCCGACGAGAGCGACGAGGAAGGCGGCACCGCCGTCCGGGAGGACGAGGTGGAGAAGTTCAAAGAATTTCTCGATAGCGTATCTCCGGACGATTTCAAAGCCACCTAGCGCAAACCTGCTACCACCAGCACTTGGGAACGGCGGGGCGGCTGGTTTAGCCTGGAATGCGACATCACGGATCCGTCTCGAACCACACCGAGATGTCGACACGCTGGTGGATAGCCCGCCCACTTGGCCTCGCGGCGGCCATACTTTGTTCGCGACTACAGGCGCGGTGGCTATCGGAAAGCGTAAGCTCTACTAGCACTCGGGCCTGAGCAAACGTGGCTGCGCTGCAGCCAGGGACGCAGCTAACGACGAGAGCGCGATCGCGGGAAGGAACCACCGTGAGCGAGCAGCCACGCCAAGAGCAGCTCAACCTAGCTGAGAGCGGCAGCCCGGCGACCAGTGACCGCAGCGTCACCGTAGCCAGCGCACCCGTGCAGCCCGGACTCTTCCCGGACGACTCCGTGCCCGACGAGCTGGTCGGCTACCGCGGTCCGAGTGCCTGCCAGATCGCCGGCATCACGTATCGACAGCTGGACTACTGGGCGCGCACCTCGCTTGTGGTCCCGTCGATCCGCAGCGCGGCGGGCTCCGGCAGCCAGCGCCTCTATTCCTTCAAGGACATCCTGGTCCTCAAGATCGTCAAGCGGCTGCTCGATACCGGGATTTCGTTGCACAACATCCGCGTCGCGGTCGACCATCTGCGTCAGCGTGGTGTCCAGGATCTGGCCAACATCACCCTGTTCTCCGACGGCACCACCGTTTACGAGTGCACGTCGGCCGAAGAGGTCGTCGACTTGCTGCAGGGCGGGCAGGGCGTCTTCGGCATCGCCGTGTCGGGCGCCATGCGCGAGCTCACCGGCGTCATCGCGGACTTTCCCGGCGAGCGGGCCGACGGGGGCGAGTCGATCGCCGAGCCCGAGGACGAACTGGCGTCCCGGCGCAAGCACCGCGACCGCAAGATCGGCTGACGGCGCGCCCGTGACTTGAGCGGCCGGGTAAACTGGGCTGCGCATCGCATTCGAGCGGGAGAGTTTCGTGGCTGCCAGCCACGGACGCCGAAGGAGCAACACCTCTCCGTCAACCTCTCAGGCACCCGGACCGCACGAAATCTCGATGCCTCTGGAAAGCGGCGTGGGCCTGCGGTCCGCACCCGCCGATGGGGAAAGGCGCGCAGGCAGCATCGGCGCCGAATCTCTCAGGCGCCCGGTGAACGGGTGAAGACAGAGGGAGAGGGCCGTTAGTCCTCTGCCGTGATATGTCTTCGTCCGCTTACTCAGGAGTTCCAGTGTCCGACCAATTCACTTTCGCTGCTCGGCACATCGGCCCTGACAGCCAGGCCGTCGCCGCCATGCTCGCCGTCATCGGCGTGGACTCACTGGACGAGCTCGCCGCCAAGGCGGTTCCGGACGGCATCCTGGACCGGTTGACCGACGGTGGCACCGCGCCCGGCCTCGACCGGCTGCCACCCCCCGCCAGCGAGGCCGGGGCGCTCGCCGAGCTGCGGTCGTTGGCCGAGGCCAACACCGTGGCCGTGTCCATGATCGGGCAGGGCTACTACGACACGCTCACGCCTCCGGTGTTGCTGCGCAACATCTTGGAGAACCCCGCCTGGTACACCGCCTACACGCCGTACCAGCCGGAGATCAGCCAGGGCCGGCTCGAGGCGCTCCTGAACTTCCAGACGATGGTCGCCGACCTCACCGGCCTCGAGGTCGCCAACGCCTCGATGCTCGACGAGGGCACGGCGGCGGCCGAGGCCATGACGTTGATGCAGCGCGCGGCGCGCGGTAAAGCCAACCGCCTGGCGGTCGACGCCGACGTCTTCGCCCAGACCGCGGCCATTCTGGCGACCCGGGCCAGGCCGCTGGGCATCGAGATCGTCACCGCCGACCTGCGCAACGGTCTTCCCGACGGGGACTTCTTCGGCGTCATCGCCCAGCTACCCGGGGCCAGCGGCCGGGTCACCGACTGGTCGGGCCTGGTGGAGCAGGCGCACGACCGGGGAGCACTGATCGCCATCGGCGCCGACCTGCTCGCCATGACGCTCATCACGCCGCCCGGCGAGATCGGCGCCGACGTCGCCTTCGGGACCACCCAAAGATTCGGCGTGCCAATGGGATTCGGTGGGCCACACGCCGGCTACCTGGCGGTGCACGCCCGTCACGCCCGCCAGCTGCCGGGCCGGCTGGTCGGTGTGTCGCTGGATGCCGACGGGTCGCCGGCCTACCGGCTCGCGTTGCAGACCCGCGAGCAGCACATCCGCCGCGACAAGGCGACCAGCAACATCTGTACCGCGCAGGTGCTGCTGGCCGTGATGGCCGCGATGTACGCCAGCTACCACGGCGCCGAGGGGCTGACCGCGCTGGCGCGCCGCGTACACGGTCACGCCGAGGCGATCGCCGCCGCCCTCGGCGATGCGTTGGTGCACGACAAGTACTTCGACACCGTGCTGGCGCGGGTGCCCGGACGCGCCGCCGAGGTGACCGCCGCGGCCAAGGCCAACGGCATCAACCTGTGGCAAGTCGACGACGACCACGTATCGGTGGCCTGCGACGAGGTCACCACCGAGAAGCATGTCGCCGCCGTGCTCGAGGCGTTCGGCGTCCAGGCCGCCCAGCCGAGGTGCGCCGGCATCGTCACCCGCACATCGGAATTCCTCACCCATCCGGCGTTCACGCAGTACCGCACCGAGACGGCGATGATGCGCTACCTGCGCACGCTGGCCGACAAAGATATCGCCTTGGACCGCAGCATGATTCCGCTCGGGTCCTGCACCATGAAGCTGAACGCCGCCGCGGAGATGGAGCCGATCACCTGGCCGGAATTCGCCCGTCAGCACCCATTCGCGCCGGCGTCGGACACCGCCGGCCTGCGGCGTCTGATCGCCGACCTGGAGACCTGGCTGGTGCAGATCACCGGTTACGACGCCGTCTCGCTGCAGCCCAACGCCGGCTCGCAGGGCGAGTACGCCGGGCTGCTGGCGATTCACGAATACCACGCCAGCCGTGGGGAACCGCACCGCGACATCTGCCTCATCCCGTCCAGTGCGCACGGCACCAACGCGGCGTCGGCGGCGCTGGCCGGAATGCGGGTCGTCGTGGTGGCCTGCCACACCAATGGCGACGTGGACCTCGACGACCTGCGCGCCAAAGTCAGTGAGCACCGCGACCGGCTGTCGACGCTGATGATCACCTACCCGTCCACGCACGGCGTCTACGAGCACGACATCGCCGAGATCTGTGCGGCCGTGCACGACGCCGGGGGGCAGGTCTACGTCGACGGCGCCAACCTCAACGCCCTGGTGGGACTGGCGCGGCCGGGCAGGTTCGGCGGCGATGTCAGCCACCTGAACCTGCACAAGACGTTCTGCATTCCGCACGGTGGCGGCGGACCCGGCGTCGGGCCGGTGGCGGTGCGCTCGCACCTGGCGCCGTTTTTGCCGGGGCACCCGCACGCACCCGAGTTGCCCCACGGACATCCGGTGTCGGCGGCGCCCTACGGGTCGGCCTCGATCCTGCCGATCAGCTGGGCCTACATCAGGATGATGGGCGCCGAGGGATTGCGCGCGGCGTCGCTGACCGCGATCGCCTCGGCCAACTACATCGCCCGGCGCCTCGACGAGTACTTCCCGGTGCTCTACACCGGCGAGAACGGGATGGTCGCCCACGAATGCATTCTGGACCTTCGGGGGATCACGAAGTCCACCGGCGTTACCGTCGACGACGTGGCAAAGCGGTTGGCGGACTACGGTTTTCACGCCCCCACCATGAGTTTCCCGGTGGCCGGCACGCTGATGGTGGAGCCCACCGAGAGCGAGACGCTGACCGAAGTCGACGCGTTCTGCGACGCCATGATCGCCATTCGCGGCGAGATCGACCGGGTGGGCGCGGGGGAGTGGCCGGCCGACGACAACCCGTTGCGGGGCGCGCCGCATACGGCCGAGTGCCTGGTGATCGGCGACTGGGATCACCCCTACACCCGGGAGCAGGCCGCCTATCCGCTGGGTAAGGAGTTCCGGCCCAAGGTGTGGCCGCCGGTGCGTCGCATCGACGGCGCCTACGGCGACCGCAACCTGGTCTGCTCGTGCCCGCCGGTGGAGGCGTTCGCCTGACGGTCCTCTTTCCGCCTCGGCTCAGGGCGTTCAGCTCAGAAAGGTGTTCACCGCCGAAGCGAGGTCCGGGGACGCCGACGTCGCTAGGTTCTGATAGCTACCGCCACTGAGTTGGGAGACCGCTTCCCAGGTCGCCCGGTCCGGGTCGGCTCCGAAGTCGATGACGTTCACCGCGATGGGCTTGGCGGGATCAGCGCTCTTACGGATGAAGTCCTGCAGCCCCGGCCCGTCCAACGTCTGGTCGGTGTGCGGCCCCGCGGTGATCAGCAAGATCGAGTTCGTTTGGCCCGCATGATAATTCGTCTGCATGTCCTGGTAGAGCATCCGCAGCGTGGTGAAGGACACCGCGCCGCCGCCCGACGAGTACTGCTTGTCCAGGGCGGCGGCCAGCGCCGCCGAACGCGGCTGGCCGCTCACGGCGTCGGACAGCGGCCCGCTCGCCACCTCCGAGCGGCCTTCGTGTCCGTCGAACGTCCACAGGCCGACCACCGCGGTGGGGGGCAGCGCTTTGATCTTGTCCTGAAGGGCACCGACCACGTTGGCCAGCCGGGATTTCCCGCCTTCCTGTGCGGGCATCGACTGGTCGAGCATGATGGTCGTGGCCTGCCCGCTCGACGGGCTCGCCATCGCCTCGGCGAGGGTGGCCCGCATCGGCTCGTCTCCCACCGACAGCGCGGCGGGCAGCGCCGGGAAGCTGGTGACCGGACTGCTGGGCGATGTCACGCCGTTGACGCGGAAGCCGGCCTTCGCCAGCTTGGCCAGCTGGTCTGGCTTGTGCATGAAGCGCGAGAACTCGCTGGCCGCAGACGCCTGTTCTCGGCTCAGCCACGAACCGCTGAGCAGCACGGTGGGGTAGTCGGCCACCGCCGCAGAACCTGGTGGAAGCCAGAATCCCAAGGTGTCCTTGGCGTTTGGCAGCGATTGGCCGCGTTGGAACAGCTGTTGCTCGGTGGTGACGACCGCGTGTACCTGTGCGGTCGCCGCGTCAGGGGGTCCGAGCAGCACGTCCATCGCCTCGGTCAGCGAGCTGTTCGCCAGTTTGGGTTGTGCGCTCAACAGGCTGCGCACGGCGCCGGTGCCTTGCGTCACCGGGGCGCCGGGCGGTACCGAGGCGGCCGCCACCGCCTCGCCGGCCAGAAACGACGCGTCCCCGTTGCCGGTCATCGGCAGGGCCAAACGCAGCGAACCCCACCCGGGTAAGTTCAACCCCGCCAACGCATTCGGGTTGGTCTGCAGGCCCGGCAGCGCCGCCCAGTTCTGGTTGGACAGGGCGGGCGCGAGTTGGGGGCGGATGGCCAGCACCACCGGGGACGTGACCAGCGAATGGCTCTCGGTGACGGTCTTTTGCGCCGTGGCCCCGGCGAGCCGCGCGGCCGAGATCGAGCTGCCCGGAATCCACAGCGCCGGCTGGCCGCCCAATTCCGCGGGCCACTTGCCGATGAAGCCGTTGAGCACGGCGTCGGAATTGGCCGGCTTGACGCTCACCACCATGCAGTGGTCACCGACCGGCCCGGCGGATTTGTTGTAGCTTTCCGCCAATTTCTGAACGGAATCGGCGATGGACGGGTCGGCGACGACCGGCACCGTCTCCTGGCCCCCCGCGCAGCGTCCAGCGGCCGTGTGCGAGCGCTTGGACAACGCGTCACCGAAGAAGCTCCACAGGATCACCGATCCCACCACGACGACGACCGCGACCAGCGCCACGATCACGCCGATGCTGACGCCGCGACGGCCTCCCTCACTGCGATGGCCACCCAGCCGGTCGGCCAGTCCGCGATGGCCGCCCCCGAAGAGTGAGGGCGGTGCGGCCGGCGGCTCCGGGCTCGACGGCGGCGCCGGCCGGGACCGAAACTCCGGATAGTCATCGGCGGTGCCGTCGACGAAAGAATCCTCGGCGGCATAGAGATCGTCGTCGTCGGCCGCGAAACCCTCGTCGGGATGGCGACGCTCGTCCGGGTAGTAATCCCCCTCCGAGTAATCACCCTCGTCGGAATAGTCATCCTCGTCCGCGTAGAGGTCGGCTTCCTCGTCACCGGCATTCCGGTGGCGTCGTCCTGCCTCGTCGCCTCGAGACGGCTCGTCGACGACGTCGTCGCGAGAAGGTTCGTCGAGGAAGTCGTCAGGGTCGGGCGCACTGTGCCTACCCATAGCAGTGCCCGCGGCCTTTCCTTCGATCCATCGTTGACTCGGCGCCGATTTTAGTCATCGCCGGCACTATTACACGCTCGCACCCGATTCGAGCGCAGGCTCAATTCGACTGCGCGGCGTGTGCCTTGGCTTCCCGCCGACGGCGATGCAGGATCGGCTCGGTGTATCCGTTGGGTTGCTGCGTGCCCGTCAGGATCAGATCCTGGGCGGCCAGGAAGGCCAGGCTGTCGTCGAAGTTGGGCGCCATCGGCTGGTACGCCGCGTCCTTGGCGTTCTGCTCGTCGACCAGTGGGGCCATCCGCTCCAGGCTGGCGCGCACGTCCTCCTCGGTGATCACGCCGTGCCGCAGCCAGTTCGCCAGCAGCTGGCTCGAAATCCGCAGCGTGGCACGGTCTTCCATGAGCGCCACGTCGTGGATGTCGGGCACCTTCGAGCAGCCGACGCCCTGGGCGACCCAGCGCACCACGTAGCCCAGGATGGACTGGCAGTTGTTGTCGACCTCTTCGCGGATCTCCTCGGGAGCCCAGGCCAGTTCCTTGGCCAGCGGGATGGTCAGCAGCTCTTCGATCTTGGTGCGCTTCTTGCCGGCGAGCTCCTCCTGCACCGCGCCCACGTCGACGTAGTGGTAGTGCATCGCGTGCAGGGTGGCCGCCGTCGGCGACGGCACCCACGCGGTGGTCGCGCCCGCCTTCGGCTGGCCGATCTTCTGCTCGACCATGTCGGCCATCAGCTCGGTCATCGCCCACATGCCCTTGCCGATCTGCGCCTTGCCCTTGAAGCCGGCCGCCAGGCCGATGTCGACGTTGGCGTCCTCGTAGGCCTTGATCCACGCGGTGCTCTTCATCGCACCCTTGCGGATCATCGGCCCGGCCTCCATCGAGGTGTGGATCTCGTCGCCGGTGCGGTCCAGGAAGCCGGTGTTGATGAACACGACGCGGTCGGCCGCGGCCTTGATGCAGGCCTTGAGGTTCACCGTGGTGCGCCGTTCCTCGTCCATGATGCCGACCTTGAGGGTGCCCTGGGGCAGTCCGAGGACGTCCTCGACGCGGCTGAACAGCTCGCAGGTGTAGGCGACCTCGTCGGGCCCGTGCATCTTGGGCTTGACGATGTAGATGGACCCGGTGCGGCTGTTGGCCAGCGGCCCGTTCGCGTCGCCGGTTTTGAGGCCGTGGATGGCGGTCAGGCCGGTGAACAGCGCGTCCATGATGCCCTCGAAGACCTCTTCTTCTTCGTCGCCTTCGCTCCTGACGATCGCGTCGTTGGTCATCAGGTGACCGACGTTGCGGACGAACAGCAGGCTGCGGCCCGGCAGCGTCAGCTCGCCCTCGCCGTCGGGCGTGCTGTAGGTGCGGTCCTCGTTGAGCACCCGGGTGAAGGCCTTGCCGTCCTTCTTGACCTCTTCGGACAGGTCGCCCTTGTTCAGCCCGAGCCAGTTGCGGTAGCCGAGCACCTTGTCGTCGGCGTCGACGGCGGCCACCGAGTCCTCGAAGTCCATGATCGTGGTGATCGCCGATTCCAGGACCACGTCCTTGATGCCCGCGGCGTCGGTCTTGCCGATCGGCGACTCCGGGTCGATCAGGATCTCGATGTGCAGACCGTGGTTGGCCAGCAACACCGACCAGCTGGGGGAGCCGAGCTCGCCGGTGTAGCCGGCGAACTGCTTCGGATCCGCCAGGCCGACGGAGCCCTCGGCGGTCGCCACCTTCAGCTGGGCGTCGTCGACGGACAGACCCGTCGCGTCGGCCCAGGAGCCGGATTCCAGCGGCACGGCCTCGTCGAGGAACTTGCGCGCGTAGGCGATCACCTTGTCGCCGCGGACCTTGTTGTAGCTCGTGCCCTTTTCGGCGCCGTCGTCCTCGGGGATGACGTCGGTGCCGTAGAGGGCGTCGTAGAGCGAGCCCCAGCGGGCGTTGGCGGCGTTGAGCGCGAACCGCGCGTTGAGCACCGGAACCACCAGCTGCGGGCCCGCGGTCGTGGTGATCTCGTCGTCGACGCCGGACGTCGTGATGGTGAAGTCCTCGGGTTCGGGCAGCAGATAACCGATCTCGGTGAGGAACTTGCGGTACGCCTCGATGTCGAGCGGCTCGATGACGCGCTGGCGGTGCCACTTGTCGATCTGTGCCTGCAGCTCGTCACGCCGGCGCAGCAAGTCCTGGTTCTTGGGGGTGAGGTCGGTGACCACCTTGTCGACGCCCGCCCAGAAACTGTCGGGGTCGATGTCGGTGCCGGGCAAGGCCTCGTTGTTCACGAAGTCGTAGAGCACTCGGGCGACGCGCAAGTTCCCCGCCGACACGCGATCAGTCATGATTCTCCTCCATCATGGGCCGCACCGGACCGTCCGTGGGCCGGACAGGCCCCGATTGGCAATGTCATAAGCCTACCGAGCGCAGCCTGCTGAGCGTTATCTGCGCGATCCGCCACAGCAGGTCAGGCCGCGCTGACAGCCCCAAGAACGACGCTGCGGGCGAGCACCGGGATGTGTTTCCAGCAACGCATGTTCCGCGCGCGAACGGCGCTGCGCCCTCCAGCAGTTTCTTAACTGGTAGCCGTGAAGATCATACGGGCTGCGCGCAGTCGCCCCGGCCGGCCAGTGTCACTACGCGTCCCGCATGGTGCCGACCAGGTCTTCAACCAGGTCTTCCATCGCCACCATGGCCACCACGCCCCCGCCTTCGTCGGTCACCAAGGCCAGATGGCTGTTGCTTCGCCGCATCCGCGACAGGGCGTCGGCCAGGGGCAGCGATCGCGACAGCCGCGGCAGCGGCCGCACCATCGCCAGGTCGATCACTGCGTGCGGATCGTCGCCGAGCGTCAGCACGTCCTTGATGTGCAGATATCCCAGGAAGGCGCCGCCGACGCTGGCCACCGGGAATCGGGAGTATCCGGTCTGGGCCAGGGCTTGCTCGACGGCCCCGACCGTCGGACCCGAGCCGGCCGCGGCGACCGGCACGGCGTGCACGTCGGCGAGCGGGACGGCGACGTCGCCGACGACGCGGTGGCGAATTTGCAGCGCCCGGGTGAGTCGGGTGCGTTCCTCGGAGTCCAGCAAGCCTTCGGACTCCGATTCGGCGATCATCTCGCTGAGCTCGACGGGGGAGACTGTGATCTCCAACTCGTCCTTGGGTTCGACGCCGAACGCGCGCACCACCGCGTTGGCGCACTTGTTGTAGAACACGATGAACGGCCGGGCGGCCCGCACGTAGGCCAGGTACGGCGGAACGAGCAGCATCGCGGTGCGCTCCGGGCCGGCCAGTGCGATGTTCTTCGGCACCATCTCGCCCAACAGGACGTGCAGCGTCACCACGATTGCCAGCGCGATCGCGAACGACAGAGTGTGTAACAGCGCCGGGTGAATCGTGGTGAGCCCCAACGCCGTCCGCAGCAGATTGGACACCGCCGACTCGCCGATCCGCCCGAGTAGCAGCGACGCGGCCGTGATGCCCAACTGTGCGCCGGCCAGCATGGACGGCAGTTGCTCCCCGGCGCGGATCACCGTGACCGCGGCCGCCCTGCCCTGCTCGGCCAGCGCCTCCAGGCGGTCGCGCCGCGCCGAGATCAGCGAGAACTCCGCGCCGACGAAAAACGCGTTCACCCCGATCAGCAGGCAGGCCAGCAACAGGCCCAGGGCGTCGCTCATCGGCGCGCCCCTGCCGCGGGGACTTCACCCTGACTGCTCAGCTCGACGAGTTCGAGCAGGTCGA
This sequence comes from Mycobacterium sp. NGS17, assembly GCF_059813205.1. NCBI lineage: Bacteria > Bacillati > Actinomycetota > Actinomycetes > Mycobacteriales > Mycobacteriaceae > Mycobacterium > Mycobacterium sp. NGS17. The sequence continues at coordinate 355,553 of NZ_JCALED010000005.1, forward strand.
TCCGGCGTCCGTCCATCCGGATAACCGTTGCCTGCCAACGCGTCACCGGGGCCAGCAAGCCGTCCGCGTCCAACGCGGGCAGCTTCACCGTGTCGCCGGCCACCGGAATGTGACCGATCTCGCGCAGCACCAATCCGCCGATGGTCTCGTAGGGGCCTTCGGGCGCCCGGAAACCGATGGCGGCCGCCACCTCGTCGATGCGCAGCAAACCCGATACCCGCCAGCCGGTGCCGGCTGGCACCACGTCCGGGGTCGCGTCGTCGTGCTCGTCGCGGACGTCGCCGACGATTTCCTCGATCAGGTCCTCGACGGTCACCATGCCGGCAGTGCCGCCGTATTCGTCGACGACCAGCGCGGTTTGCAGGCTGTTGGCCCGGATCTCGGCCATCACCGCGTCGCCGTCCAGGGTCGACGGCACCTTCGGAACGGGTTGTGCCACCGTGATCAGCCGCGTGCGGCGGCGTTGGGTCCGCGGGATGGCGAAAACCTGCTTGACGTGCACGATGCCGACCGTCTCGTCGAGGTCGCCGTCGACGATGGGGAAGCGGGAGAACCCGGACTCGGCGGCCGTGGTCACCAGGTCCGCGACCGTATCGTCGGTCTGCAGCGCCACGATCTTGGACCGGGGTGTCATCAGCTCCTCGGCGCTCAAGGCGCCGAACTGCAGCGATCGCCGCACCAGGGCCGCCGTGGCGGCGTCCAGGGCGCCGCTGCGCGCCGACGAACGCACCAGCGACAGCAGCTCTTGCGGGGATCGAGCCGACCGCAGCTCTTCGGCCGGTTCGACGCCGAGCCGGCGCACGATCCAGTTCGCCGCCCCGTTGGTCAGCCGGATCGCCGGGGTGAGCAGCACCGAGAACAACAGCTGGGCGCTCACGACGGCGCGGGCCGTCGACAGCGGACGCGCCACCGCCAGGTATTTGGGCACCAGCTCGCCGAACACCATCGACACCGACGTCACGATCACCAGCACCACAAACGCCATGACGGCGTCGCCGACCCTGTCGGGTATGCCGATCGCATCCAGCCACGGGTGGGGCAGGTCTTCCACCATCGGATCGGTCAGGTAACCGGCCGCCAGCGTGGTGACCGAGATGCCCAACTGGGCGCCCGACAGTTGGAACGACAGCCGGTGGTGCGCGCGGCGGATCCATCGGTCGCGGCGGCCGCCGCCGCGCGCGTTCGCCTCGACTGCGCTGCGGTCCAGGGTGGTCAGGGAGAACTCCGCGGCGACGAAGACGGCGTTGCCGAAGATGAGCACCGCGATCGCCACAACGCTGACTACGGTGACGGTGACGTTCATGGCCTGCGCCGCCATCCGGCGGAGGGGTCAGGCCCGATCAGCGGTGACGGCCCCGGAGGGGGCTCCCCATCGGGCATTTCGTCTGACGGCCCGTGCGCCCGCGAGCCGATGGCTGGCACGGGTGCCTGCGGCACGTCGATCCTTTCGCTGCCTGGTGGCGGAGCGGTCGCGGTTGCTTCCGTCTTTGCTGTCTTATGCTAGCCCGCGTCGCGCCCGCGCGGCGGCGCCCAGTGCGGGCCACGCCGGTCGCGCCTGCCGCGTCACCAACCCTGCGGCAGCGGATGCCCCTCGGCGAAGCCCGCCGTCGACTGCACCCCGATCACGACCCGTTCATGGAGCTGCGCCAGGTTGGCGGCGCCGACATAGGTGCAGGTGCTGCGCACGCCCGAGGTGATGTGATCGAGCAGATCCTCGACGCCGCCGCGGGCCGGATCGAGCCCCATTCGGGACGTCGAAATGCCTTCCTCGAACAGCGCTTTGCGGGCCCGGTCGAAGGCGGTGTCCGCGCCGCTGCGCGCCACCACCGCCCGTTTGGAGGCCATCCCGTAGCTCTCCTTGTACGGCTGGTCGTCGCGGTCGCGCATCAGGTCCCCGGGCGACTCGTAGGTGCCGGCGAACCACGACCCGATCATCACGTTGGACGCGCCGGCGGCCAGCGCCAGCGCCACGTCCCGCGGATGCCGGATGCCGCCGTCGGCCCACACATGTCCGCCCAATTCTCTTGCCGCCGAAGCGCATTCGATAACGGCAGAGAATTGGGGACGGCCGACGCCGGTCATCATCCGGGTGGTGCACATCGCGCCGGGGCCGACACCGACCTTGACGATGTTCGCCCCGGCGCCCAGCAGGTCGCGGGTGCCCTCCGCCGAGACCACGTTCCCGGCGGCCAGCGGCACCCCCAGCTGCAGCGCCGCGACCGTCCGGATCGCCTCGATCGTCTTCACCTGATGCCCGTGCGCCGTGTCGATGACCAACAGATCGATGCCCGCCTCGACCAGCGACCGCGCCTTGGCGCCGACGTCGCCGTTGATTCCGACGGCCGCGCCCACCCGCAGGCGGCCCCGCGCATCCACGGCCGGGGTGTACAGGCCGGCGCGGATGGCGCCGGTGCGGGTCAGCACACCCGCCAGCGTTCCATCGGCGTTGGTCACGACGGCGACGCCGATCGCCGACTGCTCGAGCAGGTCGAACACCTTGCGTGGCTCGGTTCCCACCGGGGCGGTGACGAAGTCGGTGATCGCGACGTCGCGCACCCGGGTGAAGCGATCCACGCCCAGGCACGACGATTCGCTCACCAGACCGAGGGGGCGTCCCTCGAAGGTGACCACGGCGATCCCGTGCGCACGCTTGTGGATCAGCGCCGTCGCGTCGGACACCGAGTCGTCGGGCTCGAGCACCACCGGGGTGTCGAGCACCGGGTCGCGGCTCTTGACGAACTCCACCGTCTGCTGCACCGCGGTGATCGGGAGATCCTGCGGCAGGATGACGAGTCCGCCGCGCCGCGCGATCGTTTCGGCCATCCGGCGCCCCGCCACCGCGGTCATGTTGGCGACGATGACCGGGATCGTCGTGCCCGAGCCGTCATCGGTGGACAGGTCGACGTCAAAGCGGGACGCGACCTCCGAGCGGTTCGGCATCACGAACACGTCGTTGTAGGTCAAATCGTATGCGGGCCTGTGCCCGTCGAGAAACCTCATCGCAGTAGCCCCGCCAACTCAAGCCCCCTTCACGCCCTGGTGATGTCGCCCCGCTACGCGGGCACCTCGGTGCGATCTGCGCTCCACAGTGTGTGGAAGCGCTTGTCCGGGTCGTCGTCGATCCGGCCGTAGGTGTGTGCGCCGAAGAAGTCCCGCAGCCCCTGGGTGAGCGCGGCGGGCAGCCGCTCGGTGCGCAGCGCGTCGTAGTAGGACAGCGCCGAGGCGAAACCGGGGATCGGGATGCCCAGTTCGGTGGCCTTCACCACGACCCGGCGCCAGCTGTCGATGGATTCCTCGATGGCGCTGCGGAAGTAGGGCGCGACGATCAGGGTCGGCAGGTCGGCGTCGGAGTCGAACGCCTCCTTGATCCGGTTGAGGAACTTCGCGCGGATGATGCAGCCTCCGCGCCAGATGGTCGCCATGTCGCCGGGCGTGATGTCCCAGTCGTATTCGGCGCTGCCCGCCTGGATCTGGTTGAAGCCCTGGGCGTAGGCGATGATCTTCGACGCGTACAGCGCCTTACTCACGTCGTCGATGAACTGTGTTGCGTCGCTTGGCTTCTCGCCGAGCTTACCAGAGGCCAGGCCGGTGGTGGCCTTGCGCTGGGCGACCGAGCCGGACAGCGCACGGGCGAACACCGCCTCGGCGATGCCCGTCACGGGCACACCGAGATCGAGCGCCGACTTCACCGTCCAGCGTCCGGTGCCCTTCTGCTCGGCCTCGTCGAGGATGAGGTCGACCAGCGGTTTGGAGGTCTTGGCGTCGGTCTGGCGCAGCACCTGCGCGGTGATCTCGATCAGGAAGCTGTCCAGGTCGCCTTTGTTCCACTCGGCGAACACGTCGGCGATCTCGGGGGCGGTCTTGCCCAGCCCGTCGCGCAGCAACTGGTAGGCCTCGCCGATGAGCTGCATGTCGGAGTACTCGATGCCGTTGTGCACCATCTTGACGAAGTGCCCGGCGCCGTCGGGGCCGATGTGGGTGCAGCAGGGCACGCCGTCGACGTGGGCAGAGATCTCCTCGAGCAGCGGGCCCAGCGACTTGTAGGACTCGGCGGGGCCGCCCGGCATGATCGACGGCCCGTTGAGCGCGCCCTCCTCGCCGCCGGAGATGCCGGCGCCGACGAAGTGCAGGCCGCGTTCGCGCATCGCCTTCTCCCGACGGATGGTGTCGGTGTAGAGGGCGTTGCCGCCGTCGATGATGATGTCGCCTTCTTCCATGGCGTCGGCGAGCTCGTCGATGACGGCGTCGGTGGGGTCGCCGGCCTTGACCATGATCAGCACCCGGCGCGGCTTCTCCAGCGCGTCCAGGAATTCCGCGATGGTCTCCGAACGCACGAACGTGCCCTCGTCGCCGTGCTCCTTGAGCAGCGCATCGGTTTTGGCGATCGACCGGTTGTGCAGCGCCACGGTGTAGCCGTGCCGGGCGAAGTTACGGGCGATGTTGGAACCCATCACGGCCAGGCCCGTGACGCCGATCTGCGCGGTGCCGGTCGTGGAATCGGAGTGGGCATCCGACGAACTCATGTTTTCGCCTCTCGATTAGGAGAACCTTTCGGCCAAAGCCTTCGGTGACACTGTGGCACAGCGAACACTCGGGCGTCCGGGGTGATCGGTGATCGGCGGCCTCAGAGGTTGAGCAGGCGTTCCAGCTCGGTGAGCCACGGGACGGCCAGCGCAATCGTGGGCACCACGAATACGGCCGCCGCGGCCAGGTATGCCGCCGCCGACAACAGCGGGCTGTTGCCGCGTCCGCCCAGCCGGCGCACCCTGAGCACCGTGCTGGGGCCGCTGGCCGCGAGTGCGCCCGACGGGGCCCGCCCCGATGCGCATGCGACCAGCGCCCGGGCCAGGGGAGCGCGCCCCGCGGCGCGGACCGCCGCGTCGTCGGCGAGCAGCTCGACCAGAAGCTGGACCGCGCCGAGCGCGTTGGCGCTGCGGACCAGCCGCGGGAAGGCCGCGTGCACGGCGGTGAACGCCTCCAGCACCAGGTCGTGGCGCGCCCGCAGATGGGCGCGCTCGTGGGTGAGGATCGCCTCGACCTCGGGGTCCGCGAGCGTGCTCAGCGTTCCCTCGCTGACGACCACCCGGCTGCGCACGCCGGGCAGGCAGTAGGCGAGCGGTTGCGGGACGTCCAGGACGCGAAGGTCGCGCGTCCGGGCGCAGGGCTGGGACTTCGCGGCGCCGTGGCCGACCCCGACCAGGTCGACCACCATCCGGTGGTGGGCCCGACGCTTCCGGTTGGCGATGGCCACCCGGATGACCGCGACCATAAGCCGGGCGCCGACCAGCAGGGTCAGGGCGAAAACACTGACGTAGAGCGTCCACAGCGGCCAGCCGAGGCGGTCGGCGGCGCCGACAATGCTGGTCGTGGGCCGGCCGTCGCGGCCGGGCATCAGCAATCGGGTGGCGATCGCGATGCCGGCGCTGAACGCCGACAGGACCGCGGCCAGCGCAACGGCTTGCCAGAGCACCATTGCGGCGCGGGGAGCGCGCAGCGGCCAGCGCGCGCGTGCCAACATTGCCGGCACGGGGCCGGTCAGTAGCACCGCGATGATGGTGAAGGCCAGCGCGGACACACTGCTAGTGTCCCTCAGCCCTCCGGCCCAGCGCCAGCAGATGTCGGGTTCTTGCGTTGATTGGCTTCCAGTTCGGCGAGCGCGCGCCGCAGCGCCTCGGCCTCGTCGGCGCCGACACGCTCGACGAAATGCACCAGTGCGGCCTTTCTGCCACCCGGATCTTCGGCCTGGGCCAACGCGTCCACCATGAGCCCGGCGACCAGTTCGTCCCGGCCGTGCACCGGTGCGTAGCGGTGTGCCCGGTCGTCGCGGATCTGGGAGACCAGGTTCTTCTTGGCTAGCCGCTGCAGCACGGTCATGATCGTGGTGTAGGCCAGGTCGCGCTGTGCCGACAACGCCTCATGGACCTGGCGAACGGTCTGAGGCTCGGGCGTGGACCACAGATGGTCCATGACGGCCCGTTCTAGATCCCCCAGCCGTGTCAGTTTGGCCATAGTTTCGTTCATCTCCTGAGCGTCGAATCAAGAGTACTCCGGCTTACTACCGTCGGTCGTACGGAAGCCTGACAAATTGCTGTGTCGGCCGCCGCGGCCCAAGCCGCGAACAAGAAGAACCATACCGCTTGCCAAGTTAGGGCAGCCTTGCCTATGCTGATGTGGTCGAGCGATACGGACCGTGTGAGCGTCCTGAGGGCTGCAGCGACCCCCGGTCTACTCGATCGGCGAGCCCCGTGCCTAAAAGGCCCGGGGCTCAGCCGTTTTCGGGGCCGCCATTCCGCCGCGAGCGTGCGTGCGCCGGCCATGGTGTAGACACATGGACGTGCCAGAGCCGCAGAAAACGATCCTCCCGCCGGACTTCGCCGCACCCTTCGACCGCGAGATCGGGCTGCAATTCACCGAACTCAGCCCCGACGGTGCGCGCGCACAGCTAGAGGTGACGCCCAAGCTGTTGCAGCCGATGGGTTTGGTTCACGGCGGCGTTTATTGCTCGATCATCGAGAGCATGGCCAGTGTGGCCGCCTACACCTGGTTGGCGACCCGCGGCGGCGGAAATGTGGTGGGGGTCAACAACAACACCGACTTCCTGCGCTCCATCGGCTCGGGCATGGTGTACGGCACCGCCGAGCCCATTCACCGGGGGCGAAGCCAGCAACTGTGGTTGGTCACCATCACCGACGCCGACGACCGGATCGTCGCCCGCGGCCAGGTGCGACTGCAGAATCTCGAGATTCGCCAAGGCTGATCAACAGCGACGGCTGCGATCAGTGAAATGCGCTGTCCGGCAACCTCTTTGGAGGAGGGTACAACGGGCGGCTAGCTGGCCCGCCTGGCCGCCGGCCGTTTGGTCTCGGCAGCGAGCACGGCCAACTGTTCGAGGCGGGTGCGGGCGAACGCCTGCTGCTCGGTGATGGTGAGCTGGCCGCGCCGGGTGCTCAGGAACGTCACCGTCCAGGACAGCAGCGTGCTGATCTTGGTCTTGAAACCGACCAGGTAGACCAGGTGTAGCACCAGCCACGCGAACCAAGCGAACAGGCCGCTGAACTCGACAGGCCCGATCTTGGCGACCGCGGAGAACCGCGACACCGTGGCCATCGAGCCCTTGTCGAAGTACTGGAACGGCTCCCGCTCGGCCGGGTTGGCGCCCCCGAGCTCGGCCTTGATGGTGCTCGCGACGTACTTGGCACCCTGGATGGCTCCCTGCGCCACGCCCGGCACGCCTTCGACGGCAGCCAAATCTCCGATGACGAACACGTTCGGGTGGCCGGGCACCGACAGGTCCGGCAGCACCTTGACCCGGCCGGCCCGGTCCAGCTCGACGGACGACTGATCGGCAAGGTCGCGGCCCAGCGGGCTGGCTGACACCCCGGCGGACCAGACCTTGCAGGCCGATTCGATACGCCGGACGGTACCGTCGGAATCCTTGACAGTGATGCCGTTGCGGTCGACGTCGGTCACCATCGCGCCCAGTTGGATCTCCACGCCCATCTTCTCCAGCCGGGCCGCCGCGCGCTGACCCAGCTTGTCGCCGAACGGCGGTAGCACGGCGGGCGCGGCGTCGAGCAGGATCACCCGCGCCCGCGTCGAGTCGATGTGCCGAAAGGAGCCCTTCAGCGTGTAGGACGCCAATTCCGCGATCTGCCCGGCCATTTCGACGCCGGTGGGCCCGGCCCCGATCACGGTGAACGTCAGCAACTTGGCGCGTCGCTCCGGGTCGCGAGACCGCTCGGCCTGTTCGAACGCGCTCAGGATCCGGCCCCGCACCTCGAGCGCGTCGTCGATCGACTTCATGCCCGGGGCGAACTCGGCGAAATGGTCGTTGCCGAAATACGATTGGCCGGCGCCGGCGGCGATGATCAAGCTGTCGTAGGGCGTGTCATAGGTGTGCCCGAGCAAGTCGGACACCACGAACTTGCCCTCCAGATCGATGTGGGTGACGTCGCCGAGCAGCACCTGAACATTGCGCTGGCGGCGCAGGACCACACGGGTGGGCGGCGCGATATCGCCTTCGGACACAATGCCCGTCGCCACTTGGTACAGCAGTGGCTGGAACAGGTGATGGGTGGTACGGGCGATCAGTTTGATGTCGACGTTCGCGTGCTTCAGTTTCTTTGCCGCGTTCAGTCCACCGAATCCCGAGCCGATGATGACGACCTGATGACGGCGCTCCGATCCAGCTGGGGTTTCTGGCTGGGGGCTCATGTTTCCGCTGCTCCTGACGGGGGGCTCCTGGACGCGCGACTGCATTTAGCCACCACGCTAGTAATGCGGATACCCCGGGACCTAGCCGATACGCATGTGTTGTTTGCAACACTAACGGTGTGCGGAAGTGAAATACCTGGTGAGCGACCGCGATTGTGGCGTAGATATCAGCCTAGCCAACCGAAGCCGTCGTCACCCAGTGGAGCCTTCTCCCGCACAGTGGTCGTGGCCGTCCTGAATCGTTCCGCCGGGGGCGCGCCCCAGCGCCGCAGCTTCCGCCTCTTCGCGCGTCGGACCCCAACCCCCGAAGTATCGGGACTTCGCCGCGTTCAAGACGAGCGCCATGCAGCCACCCTGGCCGCTGGCCAGCAGACGACAGTCGCTGATGCTCTTGCGGCACGTGTCCATCACAGCCTTCTCTGCCGCGCCCTGGCTGGAGGCTCCGTCGGCGATGTTGATGTGGCCGGTGGAGTCCGATATCGCCATGGCGATCCAATTGTTGTCGGCGAGCGCATTCGGAATCGGGGCGAACGCCACGCCGACCGCGATCGCCACCAGGGCTCGAATCTTCATGGCGGTTCCGGCCCTTCGCTTCTGCGCTGCGCCGCCGTGGCACAGGTGAACGCTGCTACACCGAAGTATTACCGCGCCATGGCCGTTTCGCGACTCCACACGGCCGCCACCGTCTACAGGCCAACGAGCGGGCGCAGCGCTTTCCCGGCCGCCTCGATGACGCCGGGTGTGTAGAAGGGCAGATTGATGATCACGCCGTCGACGCCCGCATCGATCACCTTGGTCTTGATCTGATCGGCGACCGAATCCGGCGTGCCGACCACCATCCGCTGCGTCATCTCGGCGGGAATCTGGTCCAGGCTCGCGTTCTCGTCGATCATCACGGTGGTCAGCGTGCTGGTTTCCAGGGTGACGGGGTCGCGGCCCACCTCCTCGCAGGACCGGCGCACCGCGTCCAACTTGCGCGGCAGCTCGTCGAAACCCGCGATCACGTTGAGGTGGTCGAAATGCCTTGCCGCGAGCGGGATCGTCTTCTTTTCTCCGCTGCCGCCGATCATCAGCGGAATGTGGTCGCGGAAGCGAGGATTGGCGAACGCCTCGCTGGTTTGGTACCACTTGCCCGAGAAGGTGGCCCGTTCGCCCTTGATCATCGGCAGGATGATCTCCAGGGCCTCGTCGAGCCGATTGAATCTGTCGGTGAAGGTGCCGAATTCGAAGCCCAGCTGGTCGTGCTCGAGCTGAAACCATCCGGTACCGATCCCCAAAATCGCGCGGCCCTGGCTGACCACGTCCAGTGTGGTGATGGTCTTGGCGAGCAGACTCGGATTTCGGTACGAATTGCCGGTCACCAAGGTGCCCAGCTGCACCCGCTCGGTTGCGGTGGCCAGGGCTCCCAGGGCCGTGTAGGCCTCCAGCATCGGCTGATCGGGCGATCCCAACATCGGCAGTTGGTAGAAGTGGTCCATCACGAAAACCGAATCGAATCCAGCGGATTCGGCTTCGCGGGCCTGGGCGATGACGGTGGGAAAGAGTTGCTCTACCCCGGTGCCGTAGGAGAAGTTGGGAATCTGCAAACCGAGTCGAATAGCCACGACACTTACCGTAGCGATCGGCCTCTGGCGGGAGAAGGGTGCGCGCTACGCCTCAGGCGAAACTGGCGAGCGCGCCGTGGCTCACGTGCAGGGTCTGGCCGGTGATGTGGCGAGCCGCCGGCGTGGTCAAGAACAGCGCCAACCGCGCGGCCTCGGCGGCCACGGGTGCCGGCGTGCGGGAGAGTCCGTCATAGCCGGGCTCGGCGCTGCGTCCACTCGCGACGACGTTGACCGTGATGCCGCGGGTGCCGAAAATGCTTGCCTGGCCCGCGGTCCAGTTCGACAGCGTCGCCTTGATGGCGGCGTCGGCGCTGCCGGCCGGCGGGTTCTCGGGCACCACACTGATGATGGAGCCGCCCGAGCGAAGGTGGTCGCCCACGGCCTGCAGGGTCAACACCGCCGAAAGCACCGTGGCGTCAAGGGCGTGACGCCAGGCGTTGGCCGTATCGGCGATCGAATAGGTGCGTGGGTCGCCGCCGTCCCAGGAGGGCGACGGCACGTTGACGATGGTGTCCAGATGATGCGGGAACAGCGCGCGGGCCTCTTCAAGGCTGGCCGGGTCGGTGGTGTCGCAGACGATCGCGTCGACCTCGAGCTCCTTGGCGGCGATCTCCAGCTCGCTCTTGCGTGCGCCCACGAGGGTCACTTTGTGGCCGTCATCGCGGAAGCCCTCGGCTACCGTGCGCCCTAGGTCCGTGTCTCCGCCGGTAACCAGCACCTCCATGCCATGACCTCCTCGTGTTCACGCGTTATGGCATCGGTCCCAGACATGTTACTGGACAGTAGCTAGTCGGCGAAACTTCACCCGGCGCGACGCGCGGATCGTTTCTGTAACTATTTGGCCGCTACTTTCTTGCGGCGATTCAACCGCCAAGCGGCCGCATCATCGGCGGGCTAGGGTTCATCCATGCGTCGGATCGGGATCCTGGCCGCTGCGGTTTCGACCGTACTTCTGGCGGGCCTGATCGGGTGCGGGTCGAAGGCGGGCTCGCCGCCGGCCGGCAAGGTGATGGTGTTCGCCGCGGCGTCGCTCAAGCCGGCGTTCACCCAGATCGGCCAGCGGTTCACGGACCAGAATCCGGGCATCGGCGTCGAGTTCGAGTTCGCCGGCTCGTCCGACCTGGCCACTCAGTTGACGCAGGGCGCCACCGCGGACGTGTTCGCCTCGGCCGACACCGCCCAGATGGACAAGGTCAGCAGGTCCGGCCTGCTGACCGGCAACCCGGCGAACTTCGCGGCGAACACCCTGGTCATCGTCACCGCCCCGGGCAATCCGAAGGCCATCACTTCCTTCGCCGATCTGGCCGAGCCCGGACTCAACGTGGTGATCTGCCAGCAACCGGTGCCGTGCGGCGCAGCGACCCAGCGAGTCGAAGACAGCACCGGGGTGCGGCTGCGCCCGGTCAGCGAGGAACTCAGCGTCACCGATGCCCTCAACAAGGTCACCAGCGGTCAGGCCGATGCCGCGCTGGTCTACGTCACCGACGCCAAGTCCGCCGGCAACAAGGTCGCGACGGTGAACTTCCCGGAGGCCGCCGGCGCGGTGAACGTCTATCCCATCGGTGTGCTGAAGAAGGCGCCGCTGGCCGCGCCGGCGGAGAAGTTCGTCGACCTGGTGACGTCACCGGCCGGGGAGCAGATCCTGGCCCAGGCCGGCTTCGCGAAGCCCTGAGACCGCGGATGCACCGGCCGACGGATCTGCCCCGGTGGGTGTACGTTCCCGCGGCGGTGGGGACGCTCTTCGTGGTGCTGCCGTTGGTGGCCATCGCAGTCAAGGTCGATTGGCCGCACTTCTGGTCGCTGATCACCAGCTCATCGTCGGGTACGGCGTTGTTGCTGAGCCTCAAGACCGCCGCCGCCAGCACGGTGCTGTGTGTGGCGCTGGGAGTGCCGATGGCGCTGGTGCTGGCACGCGGCAGGGCCCGGCCGATCCGGTTGCTTCGGCCCCTGATTCTGCTGCCGTTGGTGCTGCCGCCGGTGGTGGGCGGAATCGCGCTGCTGTACGCGTTCGGCCGACTCGGATTGCTCGGTCGCTACCTGGAAGCCGCCGGCGTCAGCATCGCGTTCAGCACCACCGCCGTGGTACTCGCACAGACCTTCGTCTCGCTGCCGTTCCTGGTGATTTCCCTGGAGGGCGCGGCGCGCGCCGCCGGCGCCGAGTTCGAGGCGGTGGCCGCGACGCTGGGCGCGCGTCCGAGCGTCGTCTGGTGGCGGGTCACCCTGCCACTGCTGTTGCCGGGCGTGGTGTCCGGGGCGGTGCTGGCTTTTGCTCGCTCGCTCGGCGAGTTCGGCGCGACGCTGACGTTCGCCGGATCCCGGCAGGGGGTGACCCGCACGCTGCCGTTGGAGATCTACCTGCAACGGGTCACCGACGCCAATGCCGCTGTGGCGCTGTCGATCTTGCTGGTGGTGGTGGCGGCCCTGGTGGTATTGGGCCTTGGCGCTCGCCGGCTGACCGGATCCGGCATCGGGTGACCATGAGCGATCTGCACCTGCGCGCGGTCGTCGCGGACCGACATGTGAACGTGGAGTTCTCCGTCGCCGCGGGCGAGGTGCTCGCCGTGCTAGGACCCAATGGCGCGGGCAAATCGACCGTGCTGCATGTCATCGCGGGGCTCCTTCGTCCCGACGACGGCGTGGTGCGGCTGGGGAACCGAGAGTTGTTCAACCCTGCGGCCGGCATCGACGTGGCGACCCACGACCGTCGGGTCGGGCTGTTGCTGCAAGACGCATTGCTGTTTCCGCACATGAGTGTTGCCGCGAACGTCGCGTTCGGACCGCATAGCCGGCGCGGGAGGTTGCGCCCGGCGCGCGCCGCCCAGACGGCGACGGCGCTGCGCTGGCTGCGCGAGGTGGATGCCGAGCGCTTCGCCGACCGGAAACCGCGACAGCTGTCCGGCGGACAGGCCCAGCGAGTCGCGATCGCCCGGGCGCTGGCGGCCGAGCCCGACGTCTTGCTCCTCGACGAACCGCTGGCCGGCCTCGACGTCGCCGCGGCCGCCGCGATCCGGGCGGTGCTGCGCAACGTCATCACCCGCATCGGGTGTGCGGCGATCCTGGTCACCCACGACCTGCTGGACGTATTCACCCTGGCCGACCGCGTCCTGGTGCTGGAGTCCGGCAAGGTCGCCGAAATCGGCCCGGTAGCCGAGGTTCTCAGCACACCGCGCAGCCATTTCGCGGCCCGCATCGCGGGCATCAACTTGGTGAATGGAACCGTTGCCGGTGACGGCTCGCTGCGCGCGGACTCCGGCGACCGGTGGTACGCGGCCGCTGCGGCGAGTGGCGCGTTGTCGCCGGAGCAGCATGCGATCGTGGTCTTTCCACCGACGGCGGTGGCCGTCTATCGCGAGCGCCCGCACGGTAGCCCCCGCAACACCGTTGAGGTCACCGTCGCGGAGTTGGATGTCCGCGGACCGGCGGTGTGGGTGCGTTGCGCGCAGCAACCCGACGGCGCTCCGGGCCTCGCCGCGGAGATCACCGTCGACGCCGCGTCAGAGCTCCAACTTGTGCCGGGGGATCGCGTGTGGTTCTCGGTCAAGGCGCATGAGGTGTCGCTGCATCCCTCCGCCCGCTGAGGCGCCGGGCGCAACGCGTCTCGGGCTTTCGACATTGCTCACTGGCAACATCGGTAAATCCACGCAGCAATAGTCCGCAATCACCCTTGCGTCACAGCGGTAACACGGTAGGTTCGTCGCCATGGAACAGGTGGACCCGACCTCGACCCGTCGCAAAGGACTGTGGACGACGCTGGCGATCACCACGGTGACCGGTGCCAGCGCATTCGCCATCGCGTTGCCGGCGGCTTCCAACGCCGATCCCGAGGTGCCCACGCCGGTGCCGCCGAGCACGGCCACGGCGCCGCCGGGGGCGCCGGCTACCAACGCTCCGCCGGCCGCTCCGGCGCCGAATGCGCAACCGGCGCCGGGCGATCCCAACGCGGTCCCGCCGCCGCCGCTCAACCCCAACGGGGCGCCGCCACCGCCCGTCGACCCGAATGCACCGCCACCACCGCCGGCCGACCCTAACGCCGGGCGGGTCACCAACGCGGTCGGCGGATTCAGCTATGTCCTGCCGGCCGGCTGGGTGGAGTCGGACGCGTCGCACCTCGACTACGGCTCGGCGCTGCTGAGCAAGGTCACCGGCCCGGCGCCGGCGCCCGATCAGCCGCCAGCGGTCGCCAACGACACGCGCATCGTGATGGGCCGCCTGGACCAGAAGCTGTACGCCAGTGCGGAAGCCAATAATGCCAAGGCCGCGGTGCGGCTGGGGTCGGACATGGGCGAGTTCTTCATGCCCTATCCCGGCACCCGGATCAACCAGGACGCGACCCCGCTCAACGGAAGTAACGGAAGCACCGGCAGCGCGTCGTACTACGAAGTGAAGTTCAGCGACGCGTCCAAGCCGAACGGCCAGATCTGGACGGGCGTCATCGGTTCGGCTAACGGCGGGACCGCCCAACGCTGGTTCGTGGTGTGGCTCGGAACCTCGAACGACCCGGTGGACAGGGGCGCGGCCAAGGCGCTCGCCGAGTCGATCCAGGCGTGGACACCGGCTGCGGCTCCAGGCGGCCCCGCCGCTCCGGGAGCACCCGCCGCGCCGGGAGCGCCGGCGGCCCCCGGTGCGCCGGCTCCTGGCGCACCCGCGGCACCGGGAGCACCCGCGGCACCGGGAGCGCCTGCGGCACCGGGAGCGCCTGCGGCACCGGGAGCGCCCGCGGCACCGGGCGCACCCGCGCCGGTTCCGGGCGCGCCGGCCTCCGAGGTCAGCCCGCCCCCCACACCGACACCGCAGCAGACGCTCTCGACCTGACCGAGCGGCTCGAGGGACGCGAAACCGACTGGTCAACCGTCTCCAATTCGGCACTCGTTTCGTGACCCAAGCCGGGTATACCGGAGTGACGGCCCAGCAAACAGCTGGGCTTTGCCAGTGATTGCGAGGAGACTTTCATGACCGTCATGGCAGCTACTGAATTTCTTGCCCGCTCCAGCACTTTGACCAGCGTCGGCTGGATCGGTTACATCATCATCGGCGGGCTCGCCGGAGCCCTCGCCAGCAGGATCATCAGGGGCAGCGGCGCCGGCATCGTGATGGACATAATCATCGGGATCATCGGCGCCCTGATCGGTGGCTTCATCCTGAGCTTCTTCGTCAACACCGCTGGTGGCGGCATCATCTTCACGTTCTTCACTGCGCTGCTCGGCGCCCTGCTGCTGCTCTGGGTCGTCGGGATGGTGCGCAGGACGTAACCGGCTTATCCCGTTGCGGCCGTGGTGGTTAGCGGCATGATGGATTGATGCCTCCGCCGGTGACCACCACGGCAATGCGCGCGTGGCGCGTACGTCGCCCCGGGCCGATGAACAGCGGCCCGCTGGAGCAAGTCACCGCAGAGGTGCCACGCCCAGGACCCTCCGAACTCCTTGTGGCCGTGCGCGCTTGCGGCGTCTGCCGCACCGACCTGCACGTCACCGAAGGTGACCTTCCGGTCCACCGGGACCGGGTCACCCCGGGCCATGAAGTGGTCGGTGAGGTCATCCAGATGGGTTCTGAGGCCGGTGGCGAATTCCAGGTGGGGGACCGGGTGGGCATCGCCTGGCTGCGCCACACCTGCGGCGTGTGCAAATACTGCCGCCGTGGTGACGAGAACCTATGCCCGCACTCCCGTTACACCGGTTGGGACGCCGACGGCGGCTACGCCGAATTCACCACTGTCCCGGCCGCTTTCGCGCACCCCCTGCCCAGCGGCTACAGCGATAGCGAGCTGGCCCCGTTGTTGTGCGCGGGCATCATCGGCTATCGCTCGCTGCTGCGCGCCGAGCTGCCGCCCGGCGGGCGCCTGGGCCTGTACGGCTTCGGCGGCAGCGCGCACATCACCGCCCAGGTGGCGCTGGCGCAAGGCGCCGAGGTGCACGTGATGACCCGCGGATCCCGGGCGCAAGAACTGGCGTTGCAGCTCGGCGCGGCGTCGGCACAAGGCGCCGCCGATCCGCCCCCGGCGCCGCTGGATGCCGCCATCCTTTTTGCACCCGTGGGTGATCTGGTGCTGCCCGCGCTGGAAGCGCTGGATCGCGGCGGCACCCTGGCGATCGCCGGGATCCACCTGTCCGACATCCCGGCCCTGAACTACCAGCGTCACCTGTTCCAGGAACGCCAGGTCCGGTCGGTCACGTCCAACACCCGGGCCGACGCGCGGGCCTTCCTCGACTTCGCAAGCAATCACCACATCGAGGTGACGACGCCGGAATACCCACTGGGACAGGCGGATCGGGCGCTGGCCGATCTGAGCGCCGGCCGTATCGCGGGTGCAGCGGTGCTGCTGGTCTGATTCGGCGTCAGGTGGACAGGTGCCAGACCAACGCGGCGGCCAGCGCACCGAGCCCGTTCAGCGACCAGTGCAACGCGATGGGCGCGATCAGGCTGCCGCTGCGCCGGCGCAGCCAGCTGAAGACGAATCCGGCGGCCCCTGTCGCGAGGACGGCTCCCGTCACGCCGATCATCATGCCCACCAGCCCGCCGCCGAACAGCCGGGTGAAACCCACATTGCTGCTGGTCAGCCCGAACGACGTCGCGACATGCCACAACCCGAACAACAACGAACCCGCCAGCGCGACGCCGCGAAAGCCCCAGGCCCGATTGAGTGCGCCGTGCAGGGCACCCCGAAAGGCCAGCTCCTCGGGGATGACGGTCTGCAGCGGGATGACCACCATCGAGGCGACCATCGCGCCGGAGATCGTCGCGTAGCGGTTGTTCATGAACATCGGCCGGGTCTCCGGCAGCAGCACGCCCAGCGCGATCACCGACGCCACGACGGCCACGGCGGCCAGCGCGTAACCGACGCCAGGCCTCCAGTGCTCGCGACCCAGGCCGAGGTCCGCCCAGCCCAAGCCCCGCCAACGCATCAAGATGACCAGCCCGACAGCCGCTGCCGGGACCGTGGCGATGCTCGCCCACGGGGTGGTGAAGTGGGCGACCAGGTTGGTCACCACCAGCACGACTACGACGACGGCGATGTCGAGGTGGATCCGGTAGCGGTGCAACGCCGAGAGCTCGGACATCCGAATGTCGGCTGTCGCGGTGGCGTCAAGCATCCGACCAGTTTACCGGCGGCCGACGGCCCGACAGCCCAACGAGATTGCCATCACGGTTGTGGTCGGCGCCCTGAGCGCAGCCATCACGGCAAACTCGGCGTCTGCTCACTCGGCCGTCCAGGTCCGATGGGTCGTCTCGCTCCCATCACTCACTGCGTTCGTTCTGCTCGCTCGACTCCCAGGTCCAGCCGGCGATCTTCGGGTCGTCCTCGCCGTGCTCGCGGGTGTACATCCGCGCCGCGAGGCGGGCGTCGACCATGCGCTGACGCAGCATGGCCGCGCGACTGGCCAACCCGTCCACCCGGTCGATGACGTCCATCACCAGGTGGAAGCGGTCCAGATCGTTGAGCATCACCATGTCAAAGGGCGTGGTCGTGGTGCCGCGTTCTTTGAAGCCGCGCACGTGCAGGTGGGCGTGGTTGGCGCGGCTGTAGGTGAGCCGGTGGATCAGCCAGGGATAGCCGTGGTAGGCGAAGATGACCGGCTTGTCGCGGGTGAACAGCGCGTCGAACTCGCGGTCCGGCAGACCGTGCGGGTGCTCGGAATCCGGCTGCAGCCGCATCAAATCGACGACGTTGATCACCCGGACGCCCAGCTCCGGCAGCTCGCGGCGCAGGATGTCGGCGGCGGCCAGCGTCTCAAGGGTGGGGATGTCGCCGGCGCAGGCCAGCACCACGTCGGGTTCGTCGGCGGCCGTACTCGCCCAATCCCAGATGCCCAGGCCGCGGGTGCAGTGCGCGACCGCGTCGTCCATGTCCAGGTAGGTCAGCGCGGGCTGCTTGCCGGCCACGATGACGTTGATGTAGTCGCGGCTGCGCAGGCAGTGATCGGCCACCGAGAGCAGCGTGTTGCCGTCCGGCGGCAGGTAGACGCGGGTCAGCTCGGGACGCTTGTTGGCGACGAGGTCGATGAAGCCCGGATCCTGGTGGGACGCGCCGTTGTGGTCCTGGCGCCAGACGTGCGAGCTCAGCAGGTAGTTGAGCGACGCGATCGGGCGGCGCCACGGCAATTCGCGGCTGGTGGCAAGCCATTTCGCGTGCTGGTTGAGCATCGAGTCGACGATGTGCACGAATGCCTCGTAGCAGTTGAACAACCCGTGACGGCCGGTCAGCAGGTAGCCCTCCAGCCAGCCCTGGCACAGGTGCTCGGAGAGCACCTCCATCACCCGGCCGTCGGGCGCGAGGTGCTCGTCGTCGGGCTCGACCTCCGAGAGCCACACCTTGTCGGTCGATCCGTAGACGGCGTCGAGCCGATTCGACGCCGTCTCGTCGGGCCCCATCAGCCGGAAGCGGTCGGAGTTGCGGGCGATCACGTCGCGCAGGAACGCGCCGAGCACCCGGGTGGCCTCATGCGCGGTGGCCGCCGGCCGCTCGACGGCGACGGCGTAGTCGCGAAAGTCCGGCAGGTCCAGGTCGTGCAGCAACAGGCCGCCGTTGGCGTGCGGGTTGGCGCTCATCCGGCGATCTCCGGTGGGTGCGAGCGCCCGCAATTCGTCACGCAGCCTGCCGTTTTCGTCGAAGAGCTGCTCGGGGGAGTAGCTGCGCAGCCACTGCTCGAGCTGGGCGCGGTGCTCGGGATTGTCGTGCGTCTCGGACAGCGGCACCTGATGCGAACGCCAGGTGCCCTCGACCTTCTTGCCGTCCACCACCTCGGGCCCGGTCCAGCCCTTGGGCGTGCGCAGCACGATCATCGGCCACACCGGTCGCTGCGCCTGATCGCCGCCGCGGGCCGCGGCCTGGATGGCCGCGATGTCGTCGAAGGCGTCGTCGAGCGCGGCTGCCAGTTGCCGGTGCACGTCGGCCGGATCGTCCCCGGCGACCGTGATCGGCCGGTAGCCGTAGCCGCGCAGCAGCGATTCCAGCTCGTCGTGCGGGATGCGGGCCAGCACCGTCGGGTTGGCGATCTTGTAGCCGTTGAGCGCCAGGATGGGCAGCACCGCGCCGTCGGTCACCGGGTTGAGGAACTTGTTGGAATGCCAGCTGGCGGCCAGCGGCCCGGTCTCGGCCTCGCCGTCGCCGACGACGCACGCGACCACCAGGTAGGGGTTGTCCAGGGCGGCGCCGTAGGCGTGCACCAGCGCGTAGCCGAGCTCACCGCCCTCGTGGATGGATCCCGGCGTCTGGGCCGCCACGTGGCTGGGGATGCCGCCGGGGAAAGAGAATTGACGGAACAGCTTGCGCAGGCCCTCGGCGTCCTCCTCGATGCCGGTGTACACCTCGCTGTAGGTGCCCTCTAGGTAGGCGTTGGCCACCAGCCCGGGGCCGCCGTGGCCCGGGCCGGTCACGTAGATGACGTCGGCGTCGCGGTTGCGGATGATCCGGTTGAGATGGGCATAGACGAGGTTGAGCCCGGGCGTCGTGCCCCAGTGCCCCAGCAAGCGCGGTTTGACGTGCTCGGTGGCCAGCGGCTCGCGAAGCAGGGGGTTGTCCAGCAGATAGATCTGGCCGACCGATAAGTAATTGGCGGCGCGCCAGTACTTGTCGATCAGGGCGAGTTCGTCGTCGGAGAGCGCGGTTGCGTCGGTCATCTCACCGATTGTTCCCACCGATCCGTCTTGCTACTCCTCGCCGCGGGCGCGGGCTTCATACGCCCGGCGCTTGGCGACGTCGACGTCGTCGGTGAAGACGTGATCACCGCCGAGCATCCGGTTGAGCGCCTCGGCGAGCCGGCGCGGCCAGAACCTCTGCGACACCACCATTGCGCCCGCGGCTTTGGTGACCCGCACCCGCGGCTTGGGGTGTGCCACCAGGTTGACGATCGCGTCGGCGATCTCGCCGGGCTCGGCGTTGCGGAACCCCTTCATCCCCGGAGTCCCGGCGACCAGCTCCGTGTTGACGAACGTCGGCAACACGGTGGAGAACTTGACCCCGGCCGACCGGTATTCGAGCCGGGCCGAGTCGGTGAACGCGACCACCGCGTGCTTGCTGGCGCAGTAGGTGGCCAGGCCGACGATGTAGAGCTCACCGGCCAGCGAGGCGACGTTGATGACGTGCCCCTTGCCGCGCGGCACCATGCGCTGGGCGGCCAGCTTGCTGCCCAGGATCACGCCGTAGACGTTGATGTCCAGAATGCGACGGGTAACCGCGTCCGGCTCGTCGACGATCCTGCCGACGGGCATGATGCCGGCGTTGTTGATCAGCACGTCGATCGGGCCGAGTTGGCGTTCGACCCGATCCAGGAAATCCGAGAACGAATTGTGGTCGGTGACATCGAGTTTGCCGTACACCTCGAGGCCCAGGTCGGCGCCCGATTCCTTGACCGTGGCCTCGTCGACATCGCCGATGGCGACCTTGGCACCCAGTTTGTGCAGCGCGGTCGCGGTGGCCAGCCCGATTCCCCGGGCCCCACCGGTGATCACCACGACCTTGCCTTTCAGCCGGCCCTCACCCTTCAGGCCAATCGCAGCCGTGTCTGCCATGCCGGTCCCCTCCAAATTCTTGACGGGTGTCAACTCAGACGACCGGCTAAGCACAGCACTCGGAGGCGCGCCGCGCAACAATCGCCGGTGACCGGCGCTCGACGGTTCAGCTCACGGCAAACCAGACCAGGCTGGCCGCGCCGGCCAGGGCGCAGTAGACCGCGAACGGCGTCAAGGTGCGAGTTTCGAAATACCGCGTCAGGAAGCGCACGGCGAGGTAGGCGCACACGAACGAGGCGACACTGCCGGCCAGCACCTGGCCACCGATTCCGGCGCCGAGCGGCCCGAACAGTTCCGGGATCTTGTACACCCCCGCCGCCAGGATGATCGGTGTCGCAAGCAGAAAGGAGAACCGGGCGGCGTCTTCGTGTGACAAGCCGCGCCACAGGCCGGCCACGATGGTGATCCCCGAGCGGCTGATGCCGGGCAGCAGCGCCAGGATTTGCGCCGCACCGATCACCAGGCCGCGGGGCAGGGGGAGCTGGGCGAGTCGGTGGTCGGAGGCCTCGTCACCATGTTCGAGTTCCACCCCGCCCATCGCGGCCTCATCCGGTGCCGGCGCGATGCGCCGGCGCAGCACCTCGCCGACGTAGAGCGCGATGCCGTTGAGTAACAGGAAGGCCGCCGCAGGGACGGGCTTGCCCAGCGTGGTGCGGAACAGCTGTTCGAGTGCCAGCCCGGCCAGACCCACCGGGATGGTGCCCGCCACGATCAGCCACGCCAGCCGTTCGTCGGGCGTCTCGATCCGCCGATGACGCAGCGACGTGAAGAACCCCGTCAGGATGCGCACCCAGTCGCGCCAGAAGAACACCAGCAGCGCGGCGGCGGTGGCCACATGCAGGCCCACGATGAACGCGAGGTAGGGCGATTTGGGGGCGGACACGCTGAGGTCCTGGGCCCATCGACCGCCGACCAGCGCCGGCACGAGCACCGCATGCCCCAGGCTGGAGACCGGGAACAACTCGGTGACACCTTGGAACGCGCCGACCACGACGGCCTCGACGTAGCTCAGGTGCGCGGTCATAGGGAAGCCTCCATGAGACGACGGGTAGGGCCTGGCGGATCGGCCTGTGACGATAGCCGACGCCGCGCCGGCGCGGACCTTCGACTGAGCGTTGCTTCAGGGCCGACGGTGCGTTCGCCGAATCGGCTTGCCTGCCTGGCAATTTGGCCGTCGCGGTGGTCGGCCGACGAAGGGAAAGGTCGTCGCGCAGCGGCCTGACCAGGCAGGTACGGTGTGCAGATGGCCGACGGGTTGCTCGACGCCGTGCGCGTTCTCGACTTGTCGAGCGGCGATGCGGACGCGGTGACCCGGCTGTTCGCCGACCTGGGGGCCGACGTCCTCAAGGTGGAGCCGCCAGGCGGTTGCCTTGGCCGCGACGCCGCACCCACGCTGCGCGGAACCAGCATTCCGTTCGCCGTGCACAACGCCAACAAGCGCAGTGCGGTGCTCGACCCGTTCGACGACGAGGATTGCGCCCGCTTTCTGGACCTGGCCGCCGAGGCCGACATCGTCGTGGACACCGGCGCCGACGAGCGCGGGGCCATGTTCGGGACCTCGGGCGAGGAGCTGGCGGCCCGCTACGCGCACCTGGTGGTGTTGTCGATCACCGACTTCGGCGCGACGGGTTCGCGGTCGTCATGGCGCGCCGCCGATCCCGTGTTGTACGCGATGTGCGGCGCGCTGTCGCGGTCGGGCCCCACCACCGGCACCCCGGTGCTGCCGCCGGACGGTATCGCGTCGGCGACCGCCGCTGCCCAGGCGGCATGGGCGGCGCTCGCGGCGTACTACAACCGATTACGCTGTGGCACAGGCGATTACATCGACTTCTCCTGGTTCGACGCCGTCGTCATGGCCCTCGATCCCGCATTCGGCGCGCACGGACAGGCGGCCGCAGGCGTCCGCCGCAGCGGGCGGTGGCGGGGCCGGCCGAAGAACCAGGACGCCTACCCGATCTATCCGTGCCAGGACGGTTACGTACGGCTGTGTGTGATGGCGCCGCGGCAATGGCGTGGCCTGCGGCGCTGGCTGGGGGAGCCGGCGGAGTTTCAGGACCCCAAGTACGACGCGATCGGCGCGCGGTTCGCGGCCTGGCCGCAGATCAGCCGGCTGATCGAGGAGTTGTTCGCCGGACAGACCATGAAGGACCTGGTGGCCGCCGGCCAGGCGCACGGGGTGCCGATCGCCGCGGTGCTGACACCCGCGCGGATCCTGGAGAGCGAACACTTCCGGGCGGTGGGCGCCATCACCGACGCCGAACTCGTCCCAGGCGTGCGCACCAGCGTGCCGACCGGATATTTCGTCGTCGACGGTCGGCGTGCGGGTTTTCGGACGCCGGTGCCGGCCGCGGGATCCGACGAACCCTATTGGCGCGGAAGCCCTTCGGTGGTGCCGTCGTCGTCGGGCCGGCTCGGCGAGTATCCGTTTGCCGGGCTGCGGATCCTCGACCTGGGCATCATCGTCGCCGGAGGCGAGTTGAGTCGCCTGTTCGGCGACCTGGGCGCCGATGTCATCAAGGTCGAAAGCGTTGATTATCCGGACGGGTTGCGGCAGGCCCGGATCGGCGACGCCATGAGCGAGTCGTTCGCCTGGACGCACCGCAACAACCGGGGGCTGGGACTGGATCTGCGCAGCGCCGAAGGCAAGAAGATCTTCGGGCGCCTGGTGGCCGAGGCCGACGCGGTGTTCGCCAACTTCAAGCCGGGAACGCTTGCGGCACTGGGCTTTTCCTACGACGAGTTGCGCGCCATCAACTCGCGGATTGTGCTGGCCGAAAGCAGCGCGTTCGGCGACACGGGGCCGTGGAGCGCGCGGTTGGGCTACGGCCCGCTGGTCCGCGCCACCACGGGGGTCACCCGGCTCTGGACGTCCGACGGCGCCGAGGGCCAGGCCGGCCCGGGCAGGCACGGGTTCTACGACGCGACGACCGTCTTTCCCGACCATGTGGTGGGCCGGGTCACCGCGATCGCGGCGCTGGCCGCGCTGATCCACCGCGACCGGACGGGCCGCGGAGCCCATGTGCATGTCTCACAGGCCGAAGTCGTGGTCAACCAGCTCGACACGCTGTATGTCACCGAGGCCGCGCGGGCCGCGGGCGTCGCTCAGATCCGCGAGGATACCGCCCTGCATGCGGTCTACCCCTGCGCGGGTGACGACGAGTGGTGCGTCATCTCGATTCGATCCGACGATGAATGGCGCAGGGCCACTGCGGTTTTCGACCACGCGGGGTGGGCCGACGATCCCCGCTTCGCCACCGGCGAAGGGCGGCTGGCCCATCGCGGTGAGCTGGTGGAGCTGGTCTCCGGCTGGACCCGCACGCGGACGCCGCTGCGGGCGGCCGAGCTGCTGCAGTCGGCCGGCGTCCCGGCCGGGCCGATGAATCGTCCGCCGGACGTGCTCGAGGACCCGCAGCTGACCGCGCGACACGTCTACAGCCCCATGGTGCATCCGCTGATCGAAAGCCCGTTGCCGGCCGAGACGGGCCCGGCGCCGTTTCGGCACATCCCGGCGGCCCGGCAGGCCCCGGCGCCGCTGCCGGGCCAGGACACCGTGGAGATCTGCCGAAGCCTGCTGGGCATGAACCCCGCGGACATCCAGCGGCTGATCGACGACGGCGTGCTGTCGATCCCGGCCGACACCGCTTAGCGGTCGAGGGCCGGCGGGGCGGCCGGATCCATAGCCACGCTAAATTCGTTCGCATGAGCGTCGACCCCAGGACCCCGGTGCTGATCGGCTACGGCCAGGTCAATCATCGCGACGAGATCGACCCGGCGACCCGCTCGGTCGAGCCGATGGACCTGATGGTGGCGGCGGCCCGGCAAGCGGCCGGTCCCGCGGTGATCGAGGCGGTGGATTCCATCCGCATTGTGAACATCCTGTCGGCGCAGTACCGCGACCCGGGCCTGTTGCTCGGCCAGCGAATCGGTGCTTCCGACTTCACCACGCTGTACAGCCCCGTCGGCGGCAACGTGCCGCAGTCGCTGGTCAACCAGGCCTGCCTGGACATCCAGCGGGGCCACGCCAAGGTGGTGCTGCTGGCCGGCGCCGAAACGTGGCGCACCAGGCGCGGTCTGCGGGCCAAGGGCGCCAAGCTGGTATGGACCGAGCAGGACCAATCGGTCCCGATGGCCGAGGTCAGCGGCGACGACGTCCCGATGGCCGGTGACGCCGAGATCAGGATCTCCCTCGATCGGCCCGCCTACGTCTACCCGATGTTCGAGGAGGCGCTTCGGATCGCGAACGGCGAGTCGATCGACGATCACCTCGAGCGCATCGCAGCGCTGTGGGCACGGTTCAACGCTGTGGCGGTGGACAACCCGAACGCCTGGATCCGCAAGCCGTCAAGCGCCGACGACATCAGCCAGCCGGGCCCGCACAACCGGATGATCAGTTGGCCCTACACCAAGCTGATGAACTCCAACAACATGGTCGACCAGGGCGCCGCGCTCGTGCTGACCTCGGTTGGGGAGGCGACGCGGCTGAAGGTCCCCGCCGAGCGGTGGGTGTTCCCGCACGCGGGTACCGACGCCCACGACACCCCGTCCATCGCCGAGCGCCACGAACTGCACCGCTCGACGGCGATCCGGATCGCCGGTGCCCGGGCGCTCGAACTGGCCGGCGTGGGGATCGACGACATCGACTACGTCGACTTGTACTCCTGCTTTCCCTCCGCGGTTCAGGTCGCCGCGTCCGAGCTCGGGTTGCGCGTCGACGACCCCGCCCGTCCGCTGACGGTCACCGGCGGGCTGACGTTCGCGGGCGGACCGTGGAGCAACTACGTGATGCACTCCATTGCGACCATGGCGGAGTTGCTGGTGGCCAATCCGGGCCGGCGTGGCCTGATCACCGCCAACGGCGGCTACCTGACCAAACACAGCTTCGGGGTCTACGGCACCGAGCCGCCTGCCGAATTCCGTTGGGAAGACACGCAACCGGCCGTCGACCGGGAGCCAACCACCGACGCGGTGGTCGAGTGGGAAGGCGTCGGCATCGTCGAGGCCTGGACGACGCCGTTCGACCGTGACGGCCGGCCCGAGAAGGCATTCCTGGCCGTGCGTACGCCCGACGGGTCGCGTGCGCTGGCCGTGGTCACCGATCGCGCCGCGGCGCAGGCATCGGTGCGTGACGATATCGGTGGCGCCAAGGTTGCCGTCGCCGCGGACGGCAGCGCGACGCTGCACTAACCCGGCCGCCCCCATCACGCGAGGTGGCCGAACCGTTACCGGACTAACGGTCGCGTAGCCCATGCCTGCTTGCCTATTGTTGAGTACTGAGGGTTGGGGGAGGTGAGCCCAGGTGCACATCCTGGTTACCGACGCCACCGGCGCACTCGGGCGGCTGGTCGCTGGACAGCTGATCGCTGCCGGACACACGGTCACCGGCATTGCTGAGCTTTTCCATCCATGCCTGGACCGCAACGTCGAATTTGTTTGCGCTTCGCTGCGGGACCGGGTCCTTCGGGAGCTGACCGACGAAGCCGACGCGGTGATCCACCTGGCGCCCATCGATCCGTCCGTCCCCGGCAGCGCCGACATGGACGGGCTTGCCAGGGTGACCGATGCGGCCGCCCGCGCAGGCTCCCGGCTGCTGTTCGTGTCGCAGGCCGCCGGCCGGCCGGAGTTATATCGGCCCGCCGAGGACCTGGTGGCCTCGAGCTGGGGCCCGACGGTTGTGGTCCGGATCGCACCACCGGTCGGTCGCCAGCTGGACTGGATGGTGTGCCGTACCGTGGCCACGCTGTTGCGCGCCAAGGTCTCGGCCGAGCCCATGCATGTGCTGCATCTCGACGACCTGATGCGCTTTCTGGTTCGGGCGTTGAACACCGACCGCACCGGTGTCGTGGACCTCGCCAGCCCCGACACCGTCAATCTGATCACCGCGTGGCGGGTGTTGCGGTCGACCGACCCGCGGTCCCGGCTGCATCGGGTGCGTAGCTGGTCACAACTGATGCCGCAATTGAATGTCTCTGCCGCACAAGAGGATTGGTTATTCGAATTCGGCTGGCACGCGCTGGACGCGGTCGCCGACACCGCCCGCGGACTCGTCGGCCGCCGGCTCGACACCGCGGGCGCGATCAACCACGGCGGACGACTGGCCCTGCCGGTCGAGGTGCTGGCACACCCCCGGCGGAAGGCCGTCGAAGCCCACAGCGCGGCACCCGAGGGCACCGAGGGCGAATTCGACGACCAGATCGACCCGCGGTTTCCGGTCTTCAGCGGCTCTGCCCTCAACGAGGCGCTCCCTGGACCGCTCACGCCGATCACGCTCGACGTGCAGTTGAGCGGGCTGCGCGCCGCGAACCGGGTCCTGGGTCAGGTGCTCGCGCTCGGCGGCGCGGTCGACGAGGAATGGGGCAACAGGGCCATCGCGGTGTTCGGCCATCGCCCCTACGTCGGGGTGTCGGTCAACATGATCGCCGCCTCCCAGCTGCCCGGTTGGGACCAGGAGGCCATCGTCCGCGACGCCCTGGTCGGCCAGCCCCACGTCGGGGACCCACTGCCGTTCGGTGAGCCGGCCCTGGCGGGCGGAGCGCTGGGCTCGGTCGCCAAGGCGCTTGCTGCCGGACGGTCGGTGGCGGCATTGCGCCATCTGCGGGCCGACACCCGGGCCTACGGCGCGGCCGCGGCCGCCGAACACCTCGATGCCGGCCGGCTGCGGTTGCTCCCGGAGGCGGCGCTGGAAGTTCGGCTGCGGCTGTTGCGCGACCGCATTCATCAGGGCTGGATCCTCAACGCGCTGTGGTTGATCGAGGCCGGCATCAGCGCCGCGGCGCCGGTGCGTAGTCAGGCGCGCCGCGGTGTCCCCGGGGTGGGCATGATCGCCGACAGCGATCTGGTCACCACGGAGATCGCCGAGTTGGCGGCCACGCTGCGGGCCGACCCGCCGTTGTGTGCACTGGCGGAGGAGGGCAACCTCGCGAGCATTCGCGCCTTGTCGCCGGCGACCGCGGCCGCCGTGGATGCCGCTGTCGCGCGGATCGGGCACCGCGGCCCGGGGGAGGCCGAGCTGGCCAGCGCGACCTTCGCCGACGACCCGACGATGCTGCTGATCGCCGCGGCTGCCGCCGCCGCGCAGCCCGCCCCGGTGCTGACGCAGGACGAACGGTCGGCCGCCCGCGGCTCGCGGGCGCTGGCCCACGACGCCACCATGCGCTTCACGCATGAGCTCCGGATGACGTTGCGCGCCTTGGGATTCCTGCGCGTCGAGGCGGACCTGATCGACGACGTCGAGGACATGTACTACTTGACCTGCAATGAACTGGTCACCCTGCCCGGAGATGCGCGGTTGCGGATCAAACGCCGCCGCACCGAACGGGAACGGTTGCAGGTGCAATGCCCACCTGACGTCATCGACGGAACGTGGACCCCGGTGCGGCGCAGCGCTGACAACCCCAGCGCCGGGCAAGCTGTCAGCTGACGGTCGCGAGACGGCCAGCGCGCAGATGTCGATGTCGACCGGGTGTGCGGCCTGCCCGTCAGCGCTCACCCCAGGAGTTCGCGCAGGGCCACCGCATTGCGGACCGCGTGGCCACCCAGGTCGTTGTTGAAATACATCCACACGTCCCTGCCGTCGCCGTCCCACTCGGCGATGCGATCGGCCCATCTCCGCAAGTCGTGGTCGGAATACGAGCCGGCGTAGTTGGCTTCGGGATCCGGGCCGTGCATCCGGATGTACACCAGGTCGGTGGTCGCCCGGGGGATGCACTCGAGCCCGAGCCCGCTCATCACGACGTAGGCGGCGCGACGGTGTTCCAGTATTTCGAATACGGCGGGGTCGTTCCACGATGGGTGACGCAATTCGACGGCGACGCGGATCGTCTCGGGCACGAGGGCCAAGAACGCATCCAGGCGCGCGTCGTCGCGGTGCTGCTCGGGGTGTAATTGCACGAGCAAGACCCCGTGCCGATCACCCAGCAGACGCCAACAACGTTCGAACCGTTCGATCCACGGCTCGGGTGAGGCCAGCCGGCGGTAGTGCGTCAATCCGCGGTGGGCCTTGACCGACATGGTGAAGCCCTCCGGCAGCTGCCGGCGCCAGCCCGTGAAGGTCGAATCCTGGGGCCAGCGGTAGAAACTCGCGTTCAGCTCGACGGTATCGAATACTTCGATGTAGCGGGCGAGCCGGCGCGCCGAGGGCGTTCCGGTCGGATACAGCACGTCCACCCAGTGGTTGTATGACCACCCCGAGGTACCGATGCGTATGGTCACTATTCGCTCAGCCGGTCACCCGCCGACGCACATCGTCGTCGAGCGACGCCCTGACCAGCGCGGCGGCGAGCCGCGCATTGGCTTGCGGCGCAAGCGATCCGAGCTGTTCAGGCGCGGCGGGCAGGTTCAATTGCTTGGCGGTTCCGGTGGTGCGGTCGTCGAAGTATGGACGCACCCAGGTCCAGACGTCCTGAACTTCGCGCAGGTAGATGTCTGCGCCCGTATCGCCGATTCCCTTGAACTCCTTGAGCATTCGTTTGGCCGTGGGCGCGTCGCGCCGACTGCGATCGGCCAGCCGGCGTAGATCACCGGCGTAGTCGTGACGAACGCGGTCGGCCATTTCGACGAGGCGGGTCGCAGAGCTCTCGTCGTAGCGCACGTAGTGCGCGCGGCCGAACGCCTCGATCATGGTCCGCCGGTCGGCGGCTTGCACGGCTTTCGGTGTCCGCAGACCGGCCTTGAACAGTTCGCGCGCGGCGGCCATGGCTATGCCCGCGTCGATCGGCTTGCTGGCCAGCATGCACAGCACCAGGAGCTGAAACAGCGGCATCGGCTTGTCTCTCAAGGTAATACGCGCCTGCGAGGCGTACGTCGTGCCCGCGACGTCGAGCAGTCGACGCACCCGCTTGTCCATAGGCACCCGCGTACCCGCGCCCCGGGCCAGCAAAACGGGCGCTACTTGGGAGGCAGGCTGCGGGCGTAGCCGACTCCGTGGTTCACCCAGCCCTGAAGCTGGCGTTTATTTCGCACACCGGCGGCGTCGACGCGTAGCCAGCCCCGGGCTTCCCGGCCGGCCATCACCATCGGGCTCACATGGGCGCGCTCAGCGAGCTTGTCGGTGTCCTCCGGCGGCACCCGCACCAAGAGCCCGCCCTGGCCGCTGGCGGCCACGGACATGTTGCCGTTGATCAGGAATGCCAGACCGCCGAACATGCGTTTCTCCTCGACGCCGCGCTCGGAGCCGAGGAGTTCCCGGATCCGGTTGGCCAGGTCTTCGTCGTAGGCCATGGGCCGACCCTAATCCCGGCGACCGACAGATGCGGAGGCGTCAGTCCAGATCGACGCGGATGGTCAGCAGGTCGCTGCCCATCAGCCGCACCATCGCGCTGTTCATTCGCGGCAGGTTGCCCAGCCGCTGCAGGGCATCGTCGTCGGGCAGCAGGTGCGCGGTGCCGTTGCGCCACCGTCCGCCGACCCGCACCCGGACAGCGGGATTTGCCTTGATGTTGCGCACATAGTCCGAGTGCTCGCCGTGTTCGGAAACCATCCAGAACTGGTTGTCGACGACGCGCCCGCCCACCGCGGTACGCCGCGCCTGTCCGCTCTTGCGTCCAGTGGTTTCGAGCATCGTCATCGGCAACTGACGGCCCACCGGATTGACCAACAGCCGTTGAACGCGGTGGACCACTCGCCGTTTAAGGTCGCGCAAGTCGCTCATAGCCTGCGATTCTGCCGTAGACGAGAACAGCCGCCACCATGCTGGTGGCGGCTGCCTCTGACGCGCTGTTTAGACCGGCGGCGCCGCAACGAAGTTACCGTCGGGCAAGAAAACGCCCCACTGGTTTACCGCCGGGTTGAACACGACCGGATAGTCGCCCGGCTGGCCCATCGGCGCCCAGCGGGCCGGATACCCATAGCTGCCCGGGTCGTTGTAGTGTCCGGGCGGCGGGAAGCCGTGCTGCCCGGGCGGCAGCGGTGTGCCCGGACCGTTGCAGTTGACACCAGGACCGCCGTTACAAATCGGCTGCGGCGCCCACGGCCCCTGTCCCGGTCCATTCCGGTCGGGAACGTTCGGACCCGGCACGTTTGGCCCCGGAACGTTCGGTCCGGGCCCCGGCACGTTGGGGCCATTGGGGTCGGCCTGTGCGAACCCCACGCCAACTCCGAGCGCGCCCGACGTCAACGCGCCCGCGATCGCGGCGCTAGCAGCTATTCTGTTCAACCTCACGATGAACTCCTTGTCCGGCCGCTCACCGCCGTTCGGCGGCTTCGCGACATGATTTGTTGTTCGTCACCCGCGTCCTTTGACGTCGGGTGGAGGTCAAACCCCCCTCGGCTGGCTTTGCCTCTGTCCCCGTGGTTACCCCCGGCCCGGGGAAGCCAAAACCCTTGGCAATCCCCGGGCACCACTTCGACGGCTCATCAGACCGGCGTTTGACAGATCCTCAGGCGGCCACGGTGGCCGTCTGCGCCGCTGGTTCCAGCGCCTGGGCCACGATCTGGGCGACGTCGGTCATCGGCCGCACGTCCAGCGCGTCGAGCACCTCCGCCGGGACGTCGTCCAGGTCCGGCTCGTTGCGCGACGGGATGAAAACCGTTGACAAGCCGGCACGCTGGGCCGCCAGCAGCTTCTGCTTCACGCCGCCGATCGGCAGCACCCGCCCATTCAGCGTGACCTCGCCGGTCATGCCGACGTCGGAGCGCACCTGGCGTCCGGTGGCCATCGACACCAGCGCGGTCACCATGGTGACGCCGGCCGACGGCCCGTCCTTGGGCACCGCGCCAGCCGGCACGTGCACGTGGATGCGCCGGTCCAGCGCCTTGGGGTCGACGCCCAGCTCGGCGGCGTGGGAACGCACGTAGGACAGCGCGATCTGCGCCGACTCCTTCATCACATCGCCCAACTGACCGGTCAACTGCAAACCCGGCTCGCCGTCGGTGGCGCCCGCTTCGATGTAGAGCACGTCGCCGCCCAGGCCTGTCACGGCCAGGCCGGTGGCCACGCCGGGCACCGCCGTGCGCTCGGCCGACTCCGGCATAAACCGCGGGCGGCCAAGGTAATCAACCAGATCCGGCTCGTCGATGGTCAGCGCGGCCGGACCCTCGGCCAGCTTGGTGGTCACCTTGCGCAACGCCTTGGCCAGCAGCCGTTCGAACTGCCGCACCCCCGGCTCGCGGGTGTAGTCGGCGGCGATCTTGCGCAGCGCATCGTCGGTCACCGCGACCTCCTCCTCGGTCAGCGCCGCGCGCTCGCGCTGCCGGGGCAGCAGGTAGTCGCGCGCGATGGCGACCTTGTCGTCTTCGGTGTAACCGTCGATCTGCACCAACTCCATGCGGTCCAGCAGCGCCGACGGGATGTTCTCGATGACGTTGGCGGTGGCCAGGAACACGACGTCGGACAGGTCCAGGTCCAAATCCAGGTAGTGGTCGCGGAAGGTGTGGTTCTGGGCGGGGTCGAGCACCTCGAGCAACGCCGCACTCGGGTCGCCGCGATAGTCGGAACCGACCTTGTCGATTTCGTCCAGCAGCACAACGGGATTCATCGATCCCGCCTCACCGATCGCCCTCACGATCCGGCCCGGCAGTGCCCCCACGTAGGTGCGACGGTGCCCACGGATTTCGGCCTCGTCGCGCACACCGCCCAGGGCGACGCGCACGAACTTGCGACCCAACGCCCTGGCCACGCTTTCGCCCAGGGACGTCTTGCCGACGCCGGGAGGACCGGCCAGCACCATCACCGCGCCGGAGCCGCGTCCGCCGACGACCTGCAGTCCGCGCTGCGCGCGGCGGGCCCGCACGGCCAGGTACTCGACAATGCGGTCCTTGACGTCGTCCAGCCCGTGGTGGTCGGCGTCCAAAACTTCGCGTGCGGCCTTGAGGTCGGTGGAGTCCTCGGTGCGCGCGTTCCAGGGCAGGTCGAGCACCGTGTCCAGCCAGGTGCGGATCCAGCCGCTTTCCGGGCTCTGGTCGCTGGAACGTTCCAGCTTGCCGACCTCGCGAAGCGCGGCCTCGCGCACCTTTTCGGGCAGCTCGGCGGCCTCGACGCGGGCCCGGTAGTCGTCGGATCCATCGGGCTCGCCCTCGCCCAATTCCTTGCGGATGGCCGCCAATTGTTGACGCAGCAAGAACTCCTTCTGCGTCTTCTCCATGCCCTCGCGCACGTCCTCGGCGATCTTGTCGCTCACCTCGACCTCGGCCAGATGCGAGCTGGTCCAATCGATCAGCACGCGCAACCGCTCGGCGACGTCGACGGTCTCCAGCAGCTGCCGCTTCTGGGCATTGGTCAGGTAGGACGCGTAGCCGGAGGTGTCCGCCAGCGCCGACGGGTCGGTCAACCTGTTGACGTAGTCGATGATCTCCCAGGCCTCGCGCCGTTGCAGCATGGCCAGCAGCAGCTTCTTGTACTCCGCCGTCATGGCTTTGATCTCGTCCGTCGTCTCGGTCTCGGGGACCTCGGTCACCTCGACCCACAGCGCCGCACCCGGTCCGGATGCTCCAGCCCCGATCTGGGCCCTGCGCTCACCGCGCACCACCGCGGCGGTGCCGCCGCCGGCGATGCGTCCGACCTGCAAGATCTTCGCTATCACGCCGTGCGACGGATACCTGTCCTCGAGCCGGGGGGCTATCAACAGCTGCCCGGAGTCGCTCGCCTGTGCGGCGTCGATCGCCGCGCGCGCGGCCTCGTCCAGCGCGATCGGCACCACCATTCCGGGCAACACGATGGTGTCAGTGACAAACAGCACCGGCACCGACTTGGCTTCAGCCATCAAATCCTCCAAAAGTTGAGTCTGATGCGCTTAACCCAGCACGCCGCCGGATTGTTCCCGAATCAGGTTTCGCCGTGAGCGTGAGGCCGCTCACCGCGGCGACATGGGACCCAGCCGTTTGAGCTGCGTGACGTGCTTCGGCGACAGCTCTTCCAGGCAGGTGACGCCGAGCAGCGCCATGGTCCGCACAATCCCGCCGGCAAGGATGTCGATCGCCCGCGCGACGCCCGCCTCGCCGCCGGCCATCAGGCCGTACAGGTAGGCCCGCCCCACCAGCGTGCAGCGGGCCCCCAGCGCGATCGCGGCGACGATATCGGCGCCCGACATGATGCCGGTGTCCACCAGGATCTCGGTGTGTTTCCCAAGCTCGCGCGCGACGACGGGCAGCAGGTGGAAGGGCACCGGGGCCCGGTCCAGTTGGCGCCCACCATGGTTCGACAACACCAGGCCGTCGACGCCGCGGTCGACGACGGCGCGCGCATCCTCGAGCGTCTGAATCCCCTTCACGACGAGCTTGCCGGGCCACTGCTCCTTGATCCATTCCAGGTCGTCGAAGGTGAGGCTCGGGTCGAACATGGTGCTCAGGTATTCGGAGACGGTGCCCGGCCAGCGATCCAGCGAGGCGAAGGCCAGCGGCTCGGTGGTCAGCAGATCGAACCACCATTTCGGGTGCGGCACCGCGTCGAGCACCGTGCGCAGTGTCAGCGTGGGCGGGATCGTCATGCCGTTGCGGTTGTCCCGCAGCCGCGCACCGGAGACCGGAACGTCGACGGTCGCCAGCAGGGTGTCGAATCCCGCGGCGGCGGCGCGCCGCACCAGCGCCATCGAGCGCTCGCGATCGCGCCACATGTAGAGCTGGAACCACTTTCGGCCCTGCGGGACGGCGGTGACCAGATCTTCGATCGCGCAGGTGCCCAGGGTGGACAGCGAGAACGGGATGCCCGCGCGGGCCGCCGCTTGCGCGCCGGCGATCTCGCCCTCGGTGTGCATCAAACGGGTGAAACCGGTGGGCGCGATCGCGAATGGCAACACCACCGGCCGGCCCAGTACGTCCCAGCCCGCGGTGACTTGGGAGACGTCGCGCAGGATGGTCGGATGAAATTCGATGTCGCGGAACGCTTGTCGAGCACGTTCGATCGACAGCTCGTCTTCGGCGGCGCCGTCGGTGTAGTCGAACGCGGCCTTGGGGGTGCGGCGTTTGGCGACGGCTCGCAGATCCTCGATGGTGTACGCGGCGTCGAGACGGCGCCTGGTCGGGTTGAACCGGGGCCGCTTGAATTGCATCAGCGGTGCCAGGTCGCGCACTTTGGGCACTCGTCGTCGGACTGCCATGTGTGCAACCGTAGTCAAATGGCATCGGCAGGCGACCCCTTCGATCTCAAACGCTTCGTGGACGCCCAGGAGCCGGTGTACGGCGATGTCGTTGACGAGCTGCGCGCCGGACGCAAACGCAGTCACTGGATGTGGTTCGTCTTCCCCCAGTTGCGCGGGCTGGGCGGCAGCGCCATGGCGGCCCGGTTTGGCATCGCCTCGCTCGACGAAGCCGGCGCCTACCTGCGCCATGAGTTGCTGGGGCCGCGGTTGCACGAGTGTTCTCGGCTGGTCACCGCGGTGCAGGGGCGATCGATCGGCCAGATTTTCGGCTCGCCGGACGATCTCAAACTGCGCTCGTCGATGACGCTGTTCGCCCACGCCACCGAGGACAACCAGGACTTCGTCGCGGTGCTCGACAAGTATTACGACGGCCACCAAGACCGGCTGACGCTGGAACGGCTGGGCGCGCCGTAGGCGGCGCAATGAATCCCGCCCTAGGTGGGGCTCAGGATCCGCCAGCCCCGCGCCTCGACCTCGACGGAGTCGACGACGTCGGGCGGCGGGGCCGCCGATCCGCCGATCACCTGTGCGCGCCGCGTGCCGAGCTCCGGTAGCGAGACGCGCAGCGGCTCGTCGTCGATATTGAGCACCACCAGCAGCGCATCGTCACCGTTGCGCGCCTCGTACACGTACTGCCGGTTTTTCAGCAGCCGTGCCGTGGTAGCTGCCGCGTGCAGCCAGGGGTAGCGGCGCCGCAGCCCGACCAGATACTGGTGCAACCGCCAGGTCTTGACCCCGAATTCATCCAGTTGCAGTGGGGGAGAACCGAACTCGGGCCGTACCGCGTCGTCACCGCCGTACCGTTCTTCCTTGACCCCGGCAAACCCGAGTTCGTCGCCGGCATACACGCTGGGCACCCCGCCGATGGTCAGCAACAGCACCAGCGCGTGGGCCACGTGTTCGGGTGTGTCCAGCCGGCTGGCGATGCGCGTGACGTCGTGGTTGCCGATGAACGTCAGCGGTGAGAAGGCGGTCAGGAAATCGTTGTGGCGCTGCATCGCCCAGTCGAGTTCGAAGAAGTTGCCGTCGTTGAGGCTGCTCCAGATCGCCTTCCACAGCTCGTATTGCGTGGCCGAGTCGAAGGTGGCGGCCCGGACGTAAGCGGCGTAGTCGCCGTGAATGAGTTCGCCGACGAACCATGCGTCCGGGTAGCGCTCGCGCACCCGCGGCAGCGTTGCGGCCCAGAAGTGTTGTGGCACCGCGTAAGCGGCATCGAGACGCCAACCGTCGGCGCCGCGCCCCAGCCAGTGCGCCATCACGTCGACGGTGTAGTCGGCGACGTCGGGGTTGTCGTGGTTGAGGGTGATCAGCCCGGAGTGGCCTTCGAAGGTGTGGAAACGGCCGGGACGTCCGCGAAACCAGCGCGCGGCGCCGTCGTCGTCGGCAGCCTGCCGGTAGCGCGCGAAATCCTGCCCGACGTGATTGAACACGCCGTCGAGAAGCACGCGCAGCCCGCGGCGATGCGCCTCGGCGACCAGGTGGTCGAAGTCGGTGTCATCACCCAGTCGGGGATCGATGCGGTAGTGGTCGGTGGTGTCGTAACCGTGTGTGCGCGAGGCGAAGATGGGACCGAGCGCAATGCCCGATGCGCCGAGTTCGATGGCGTGGTCCAACCAGTCGACGAGCCGCCGCAACCGGTGTTGCTCCGGTTGCGGCGGCTCGTTTGACTGCGGCGTGGGGAATGCTCCCACGAACCCCAGGGGGTAGATCTGCCACCAGATCGCGTGCTGGACCCAGGCGGGCTCGGTCACGGCGGTCACGACGGCGCGGTCAGCCGACCGCTGCCAGCGTTTGGGCGGTGACGATCGCTTGTGCCACACCGGAAATGATCGCCGCGGCCTTCAACGCCTCCTGGATCGTTTCCCGGCTGACACCGGCCTCGCGCAGCGTGTGCTCGTGAGCGGCCACGCAATCCGGGCAGCCGTTGATCGACGACACGGCGAACGACCACAGTTCGAAGTTGACCTTCTCCACGCCGGGATTGGCGATGATGTTCATCCGCAATCCCGCGCGCAGGTCGTCGTACTTGCCGTCCAGGAAGCCGCGGCCACGGTAGAACACGTTGTTCATGCCCATGATCGACGCGGCTCCCAGCGCCGCGTTGTATGCCTCCGCGGACAGGATGTCGGCCGCCTCGGCCCCGATCTCGGTGAGCACCTGGGTGTTTCGGGTCGCCGCGGCGCTGGCCAGCAGCGTGCCCCACAGCTGCTCCTCATTGAGCTCGGTCGTGCGGGTTATCGAGCCCAGGTTGAGCTTGAGATCCTTGGCGTACTCCGGTAGCGCTTCTTTGAGGTTGTCGACGCTCATCTCGCCTCCTAATCAGGCCTTGTACCCGTCCGGGCCCGACTTAAGCCGACTGCTTGAGCAGCTCGGTGGCGTCCAGCGTCGGGTCACCCTTGCGCCAGTTGCAGGCGCACAGCTCGTCGGACTGCAGTGCGTCCAGCACCCGCAGCACTTCTTCGACGTTGCGGCCCACGGAGCCCGCGGTGACCGAGACGAACTGGATCTCATTGTTCGGGTCGACGAGGAAGGTCGCCCGGTCCGCCACGCCGTCGGCGTTCAGCACGCCGGTGCCCAAGCTCAGCTCCCGCTTGATGTCCGAGAGCATGGGGAAGGGCAGCTTCTTCAGGTCCTCGTGCTGCGCACGCCAGTTGAAGTGCACGAACTCGCTGTCGATCGATACGCCGAGCACCTGCGCGTCGCGGTCCTCGAATTCGTCGTTGAGCTTGCCGAACGCGGCGATCTCGGTCGGGCACACGAACGTGAAGTCCTTCGGCCAGAAGAACACCACGCGCCACTTGCCGGCGTGGTCCTCGCTGGTGATGGTGGTGAAGTAGTCCCCAGGCTGCTTGGCGTCGACCTTGGACAGATCGCCCGCGATCAACGCAGTGAGCTCGTAGGCGGGGAACTGGTCGCCGATGGTCAGCAGAGGCATATCGCTCCTTGTCTGGATTTAATCAAGATTAGCTTTCCTTCCCAATAGTGCCGGGTACGCTAATTGAAGTAAAGGTGATATTTCCCACTAGAGTTATAGGTATGTCCGATAAGAGTTATCAACCCACGATCGCCGGCCTACGCGCATTCGTCGCGGTCGCCGAGAAGCGGCAATTCAGCAGTGCGGCAACGGCTCTCGGTCTTAGCCAGTCGACGCTGTCGCAGGCGCTGGCGGCACTGGAAGCCGGGTTGGGCACCCAGCTGGTTGAGCGCTCTACCCGGCGTGTCTTCTTGACACCGGAGGGCAGGCAGCTGCTGCCACGCGCCCAGGCCGTCGTCGAGGCGGCGGACGCGTTCAGCGCAGCGGCGGCGGGTTCGTCGGACCCGCTGAGGGCAGACATGCGCCTGGGCCTGATACCCACCGTGGCCCCCTACGTGCTGCCGACGGTGCTGGCCGGTGTTGCCGAGCAACTGCCGGAGCTGACGCTGCGGGTGACCGAAGACCAAACCGAACGGCTGTTGGCGGTCTTGCGGGAGGGCGCGTTGGACGCGGCCCTCATCGCCCTGCCTGCCGAGGGTGCCGGCCTGACCGCTATCCCGATCTACGACGAGGATTTCGTACTAGCCCTGCCGCCGGGCCATCCGCTGGCAGGTAAGCGCCGGGTGCCGGCCACCGCCCTGGCCGACCTGCCGCTGCTGCTGCTGGACGAGGGCCACTGCCTGCGTGATCAGGCGCTCGACGTCTGCCACAAGGCGGGCGTACGAGCGGAACTGGCCAATACCCGGGCCGCGTCGCTGGCGACCGCGGTGCAATGTGTGACCGGCGGCCTGGGCGTGACGCTCATTCCCCAGAGCGCGGTGCCGGTCGAGGCGTCCCGAAGCCGCCTGGGCCTCGCGCAGTTCGCGGCGCCTCGCCCCGGCCGGCGGATCGGTTTGGTTTTCCGCTCGTCGAGCGGGCGCGACGAGTCCTACCGCCGGCTGGCCGGGCTCATCGGCGAACTGATCAGCAGCCAGCATCAAGTGCGGATGGTGAAGTAGGCGATCGCCTGTAGGTTCTGCGTATGGAGAAGGTCATCGCAGTGCTCAGGCGTCCCGAGCCGGACGACGCGTGGTGCGCCCGGCAACGCGGACACGTCGCCGATGCGCTGCTGCAACTGGGCGTCGCCGGGCTGCAAATGAACGTTCGTGACAGCACCGTGCGTCATTCGCTGATGACACTGACGACCTTGAAGCCGCCCGTGGCAGCGGTGGTGAGCATGTGGACCCAGCAGTGCTACGGCGACCAGACGACAGCGGCACTCAAATTTCTCGGCCAGGAATGTGAGCAGCTGGCCGCGTACCTGGTGACCGAGTCGGTCCCGATGGTCGCTCCACCATCCGAACCCGGCACTCGCACACCAGGTTTGGCCAACATCGCGCTGCTGCGCCGTCCTGACGGCATGGACGAGGCGACCTGGCTGCACCGTTGGCAGCGTGATCACACGTCGGTGGCCATCGAAACGCAGTCGACGTTCGGCTACACCCAGAATTGGGTGGTGCGGGCGCTTACCCCCGATGCACCGGGAATCGCGGGCATCGTCGAGGAGTTGTTCCCACCGGAGGCCATCACCGACCTCAAGGCTTTCTTCGGAGCCGTCGATGATGACGACCTGCAGGACCGATTGGGCCGAATGGTCGCCAGCACAACGGCATTCGGTGCCAACGAGAACATCGACACCGTGCCGACCAGCCGCTACGTATTCGCGACACCGTTCCGGGATTGAGGTCCGATCATGACATCACTCGACGAGGCAGTGACCCTGGCCAAGGGGGAAAGCGGGCTGGCGGTGATCTCCACCGTTCGCGCCGACGGGACGGTGCAGGCTTCGCTGGTCAACGTGGGCCTGCTGGCGCACCCGTCGACCGGCGAGCAAGTCCTCGGCTTCACCACCTACGGCAAGGTCAAGCTGGCCAACCTGCGCGCCCGGCCGCAGCTGGCCGTGACTTTCCGCAACGGATGGCAGTGGGCGACCGTCGAGGGCCGCGCCGAACTAATCGGCCCCGACGATCGCCAGCCCTGGCTGACGGGAGCGGATCAGCTGCGGTTGCTGCTCCGCGATGTGTTCACCGCCGCGGGCGGCAGCCACGACGACTGGGACGAGTACGACCGGGTGATGGCGTCCGAGGGGCGCGCCGTCGTGCTGATCGCCCCAACCCGGGTCTACAGCAACGGCTAGCCTCGGGGCTGCTGGCGTGGTGACCCGCTGCGCCCGGCTGCGCCGCGCTTGCGATCCCCACTAGGCTGCTGGCGTGACGCTGCAGATCGATGACGAGAACCGGGTGCGCACCCTCACGCTGAACCGGCCCGAGGCGCTCAACGCGTTCAACGAAGCCCTCTACGACGCCACCGCCGAGGCGCTGCTCGCCGCCGCCGAAGACCCCGAGGTCGCCGTCGTGCTGCTGACCGGCGCGGGTCGTGGCTTCAGCGCCGGCACCGACCTGGCCGAGATGCAGGCTCGCATCGTCGATCCCGGCTTCACGCCCGGTAAGCACGGCTTCATCGGACTGATCAACGCGCTCAGCGCGTTTCCCAAGCCGCTGATCTGCGCGGTGAACGGCGTGGGCGTCGGGATCGGCGCCACCATCCTCGGCTACGCCGATCTGGCGTTCATGTCGTCGACCGCGCGCCTGAAGTGCCCGTTCACCAGCCTGGGCGTGGCGCCCGAAGCGGCTTCGTCATATCTGTTGCCCCAGCTGGTCGGCCGGCAGAACGCGGCCTGGCTGCTGATGTCGTCGGAATGGGTCGGCGCCGACGAGGCGTTGCGCATGGGCCTCGTGTGGCGTGTCTGCGAGCCCGACGAGCTGTTGGCCCAGGCCCGCCGGCACGCCGAAATCCTTGCCTCCCGGCCGATTTCGAGCCTGATGGCCGTCAAGCACACGATGATGGAACCGGTCCGCCCGGAGATCGTGGCGGCCACCGGTCGGGAAAACGCGCACTTCGCCGAACTCATGGGTGCGCAAGCCAATGCGGCGGCCCTGGCCGACTTCAACAAACGCTGAGGCGGCGCCTAAACCGACTGCGCCGTTTGCAATCTGGCCGCGTCGGCCAGGATGGCACGCAGCGTGCGCCGGCAGCGGCCGCAGTCACCGCCGGCCCCACATGCGGCGGCTATCTCTTTGGAGGTCGATGCGCCCTGAGCGACGGCGTCGCACACGGTCTGGTTGGTGGCCCCAACACAGAGGCACACGTACATCAGCGCACCTCCTGCACGTCCGCGTCCCCTTCGTCGTTCGGTCGAGCGTCTGCGATTCGTCCCCGACGCCGAGGCATCGAGCACCATGGTGATGAGGCCGAATACGCGTGCCGCTTATTAGTGGAGTCTAACCTAAGTTCGTAAGCCCAGTCTAACCTAACCAAGGCGCGACTTACTTCAACCGGCACGTCACTGAGTGCAGCCAAACCTTGCTGGAACATTCCCAGGGGCCGTGGCAAAGTGCTGCTAGCGCCCGGGTTTGTGCGCGACAGCCCAGCGCACCCGCCGCGGCCACACACGACAGCCGCTCACACCGTAGGAGTGACAATGCAAGGGGATCCGGAAGTTTTGCGTCTGCTCAACGAACAGTTGACCAGCGAGCTCACCGCGATCAACCAATACTTCCTGCACTCCAAGATGCAGGACAACTGGGGGTTCACCGAGTTAGCTGAGCACACCCGGGCCGAGTCTTTCGACGAGATGCGCCACGCCGAGGCGATCACCGACCGCATCCTGTTGCTCGACGGCTTACCGAACTACCAGCGGCTGTTCTCACTGCGCATCGGCCAGACGCTACGCGAGCAGTTCGAGGCCGACCTGGCCATCGAATACGAGGTGATGGAGCGGCTCAAGCCGGCCATCATCCTGTGCCGGGAAAAGCAGGACTCCACCACGGCGAACCTTTTCGAGGACATCGTGGCCGACGAGGAAAAGCACATCGACTACCTCGAGACCCAGCTGGAGTTGATGGACAAGTTGGGCGTGGAGTTGTACTCGGCGCAGTGCGTGTCGCGGCCACCCAGCTGACTCTCGGGCGCCGCCCCGCGGGGTTTTGGTTGCCACCGGTTGACCGTGGGCACTCATTACCATCGAACGCCGTGGGAAGGCAGGCATGACGAGGGCGACACCAACAGCGGCTCCGGCCGGCCACGCTCCGGATTCGCAGCCCGGCAATGTCGCGGTCGACCCGCAGCGTCGCAACTTCATCTTCGTGGCGATCCTGCTGGGCATGCTGATGGCCGCACTGGACCAGACGATCGTGGCGACCGCGTTGCCGACTATCGTCGCCAATCTCGGTGGCGCAGGCCATCAATCGTGGGTCGTCACCAGTTACCTCCTCGCCTCGACCATCATCACCGCCCTCGTCGGCAAGTTCGGTGACCTCTTCGGCCGCAAGCGGGTGTTTCAGTCGGCGGTCGTGTTCTTCGTCACCGGATCGGTGCTGTGCGGCCTCTCCAGTTCGATGGGCATGCTCGTTGCGTCGCGGGCGCTGCAGGGCGTCGGCGGCGGCGGGCTCATGGTGACCGCCATGGCCCTCATCGGCGAGGTGATCCCGCTGCGGGACCGCGGCCGCTACCAAGGGGCGATGGGAGCGGTGTTCGGCGTCACCACCGTGATCGGTCCGCTGCTCGGCGGCTACTTCACCGACCACTTCACCTGGCGGTGGGCGTTCTGGATCAACGTGCCGATCTCCGTCGTGGTCTTCTTCGTGGCCGCCGCCGCCATACCGGCGCTGACCAACCGGACCAAACCGGTCATCGACTACACCGGAATCGTGTTCGTCGGCCTGGGCGCGACCGGCCTGACGCTGGCCACCAGTTGGGGCGGGACCACCTATCCGTGGGGATCGCCCACGATCATCGGCCTGTTCGTCGGTTCGGTCATCGCGTTGTGCGTCTTCGCCTGGGTGGAGAGCCGCGCCCCCGAGCCGATCCTGCCGATCCGGTTGTTCGGGAGTTCGGTGTTCACCGTCTGCTGTGTGCTGTCTTTCGTGGTCGGGTTCGCGATGCTGGGCGCCCTGACGTTCCTGCCGACGTACATGCAGTTCGTCGACGGTGTCTCGGCCACCACGTCGGGCCTGCGCACTTTGCCGATGGTGATCGGGATGCTGACGACCTCGATGGGCAGCGGTGTCATCGTCGGCCGCACGGGCAGATACAAGGTCTTTCCCGTCGCCGGCACCGCCGTCATGGCGGTGGCGTTCTTTCTGATGTCGCGCATGGACCCGTCGACATCCACTTTGGTCCAGTCGTTGTTCCTCGTCATCCTCGGCGCCGGGATCGGGATGTGCATGCAGACCCTGGTCCTGATCGTGCAGAACACCTCGAGCTTCGACGATCTCGGCGTCGCGACCTCCGGCGTCACCTTCTTCCGCACGATCGGCAGCTCGTTCGGAGCGGCCATCTTCGGTTCGCTGTTCACCAACTTTCTGCACAGCCGGATCGGCCCGGCGATGGCGGCAAGCCGCGCGCCCGCCGCGGCCGCCGCGTCGCCGGAGGCGTTGCACCGGCTGCCACACGAGGCGGCCGCCCCGATCGTCGCCGCCTACGCCGAGTCGCTCACCCACGTGTTCGGATGGGCGGTTCCGGTAGCGCTGGTGGGTTTCGTGCTGGCGTTGTTCCTCAAACAGGTCCCTCTTCGGGAATTCCACGACAGCACAGTCGATCTCGGCGACGCGTTCGGGATGCCGACCAGCGAGACACCGGACCAGATGCTGGAGAATGCGATCGCACGGACGATGCGTGGCGTTCCCGGCATGCGATTGCGCAGCATCGCGATGCGACCCGATTGCCGACTCGACGTCGCCGGGCTCTGGGGAGTCCTGCGAATCAACCGCTACACACAGATGTACGGCACCGCCCGGGTCACCGATATGGCGGACTACCTACGGGTACCGTTCGAGGTTCTCGAGCCGACCTTCGCGCACTTGGTCTCCGCGGGTTATGCGCAGCGCGACGGCGAGCAGATCTGGCTCACGCCGGCCGGGGGGCAACAAGTCGCCTACGTGCACTCGCTGCTGTTGGCCTGGCTGGTCGACAAGCTGTCCCGGTCGCCCGACTTCCAAGGTCGCCCGGACCGCCGCGCCGTGGAAGCGGCGCTGGACCGCGTTGCGCATCGTCTTCTGGCGCAACGTGATTGGCAGGATGAACAACCGACGATGGCGATCCCGGCGGCCGCTCACTAACCGGTGTCCATACCCATTCGCCGACATCCCCGCCCCTAGGTCCGACCCGGGCGTACCATCACGCCATGAGCCGAATCGGAACATTTGCTGACGACGACCTGGCCGGCTGGTTTGCGAAGTCTCCGGACATCGGCGGCGCGCTCGGCGGCTTCAGCCAGGCGGTCTACACCAAGAACCGGTTGCCGTTGCGCACGCGCGAACTTGCCCGCGCCGTGATCGCCCACCGCAACGAATGCGTCGTCTGCGTCAACACCCGAGACGAGGACGGACCCGCCGCAGGCGTCGACGAGGAGCTCTACGACCACGCCCCCGAGTGGCGCACCTGGCCCGGGTACAGCGAACAGGAGCGGCTGGCCGCCGAATTCGCGGACCGCTTCGCCACCGACCACACGGCGCTCCGCGACGACGAAGACTTCTGGAGCCGTTGCGCCGAACACTT
Source organism: Mycobacterium sp. NGS17 (assembly GCF_059813205.1). Lineage (NCBI taxonomy): Bacteria > Bacillati > Actinomycetota > Actinomycetes > Mycobacteriales > Mycobacteriaceae > Mycobacterium > Mycobacterium sp. NGS17. The sequence continues at coordinate 399,517 of NZ_JCALED010000005.1, forward strand.
CTCCGATGAGTTGCTAGCTGACCTCGCCCTGTCCTGCGCGCTGTGGGTCGGCATGGGCCGAGTGCTGCGGACCCTCGACATCGGCCAGGCCTGCAAGCTCACCATCCCCAGCCGCGCATAGTCGCCCACGTTCGCGGGCACAAACGGCGCCGCCGCCGTGTTGCGATACGAACGCAACGACGGGCATGGAGGGTGAAGCCGTGAAGATTCGATTCGGCGTTGGGCTCGGCGCCGACACCGCCCCGGATCAGCTGGCGGCCATCGTCGATCACCTCGAGGCCGCCGGGGCGGACTCGCTGTGGTTTTCCGAGCTGGTGTATTCCCCGGCGGTCGATCCGGTGGTCGGCATGGCGTATGCACTCGCGCGGACGACCCGGTTGAAGGTGGGGACGTCGGTGGCGGTGCTGCCGGGCCGGCACCCGGTGCTGGTGGCAAAGCAATTGGCGTCCCTGGCGGCGGTCGCGCCGAAGCGGGTCCTCCCCGTCTTCGGTCTCCGCTCGGCCATACCGGCCGAACGCGAAGTCTTCGTGGTCCCCGACGGCGAGCGCGCGGCGGTGTTCGACGAGTCGCTGCGGTTGCTGCGAGCGGCACTCGTCGAGGAGTCGGCGACGTTCGCCGGCCGGTATTTCAGCGTCACCGATGTTGCCGTTGCCCCGAGACCGACACCGCCGCTGGACATTTGGGTTGGCGGATCGGCGGAGGCGGCGTTTCGGCGCATCGGCGCGCTGGGCGACGGCTGGCTGGGCAGCTTCCTTACCCCGGCGGAGGCGCGGGACGGGCGAGAAGCGATCGAGCGGGCGGCGGCGCAAGCAGGGCGCAGCATCGACCCCGACCACTTCGGCATCTCATTGGCCGTTGCGGAGGACGGAGTATTGCCCGCGGAATTGGCCGCGGCGGTGCGCCGGCGCCGCCCGGACCGAGACCCCGGCGAACTGATCGCCGCCGGGTGGGATCAGCTGCACCGGCAACTCGACGCCTACATCGAGGCGGGATTGACGAAGTTCGTCATCCGGCCGGTGGGCAAAGCGCCGGTGGATGGCTTTTTGGATCGGTTCGTCACCGAACTCGTCGCCCGGCAGAACTGAGCGACACCGCTGACGCCGTTTGCCGTGCCGGAGCGGTCCGGGATTGGGAGAATGGCTCGCATGACCGGCACACCGCTCGCCGCCGCGGCCATTGCCCAGCTGGAGGCCGAGGGCGTCGACACGGTCATCGGCACGGTGGTGAATCCCGCCGGGCTGACCCTGGCCAAGACCGTTCCGATTCGGCGTACGAACACATTCGCGGATCCGGGGCTGGGGGCCAGCCCGTCCTGGCACGCGTTCGCCATCGATCAGACCGGCATCGCCTTCACCCCCGACGTCGGCGTGGTGGGGGACCAGCGCCTCCGTATCGACTTGTCCGCGTTACGCATCGTCGGTGACGGTCTGGCCTGGGCGCCCGCCGCGTTTTTCGAACAGGACGGCACCCCCGTTCCCACGTGTGGCCGGGGAACGTTGCGTCGCATCGAGGCCGCGCTCACCGAAGCCGGCGTCGAGGCCTCGATCGGGCACGAAATCGAATTCCTCCTGGTTGGACCGAACGGCGAGCGGCTCCCGTCGACCTTGTGGGCGCAATACGGCCTGGCCGGTGTGCTCGAGCACGAGGAGTTCGTGCGGGACGTGATCGGATCGGCCACGGGAGCCGGCATTTCGATCGAACAGTTTCACCCGGAGTACGGCGCCAACCAGTTCGAGATCTCGCTGTCCCCACAGCCCCCGGTTGCCGCCGCCGATCAGCTGATACTGATGCGGCTCATCATCGGCCGCGCGGCCCGTCGCCATGGGCTGCGCATCAGCCTGTCACCCGCACCCTTCGCCGACGGCGTCGGATCCGGGGCGCACCAACACTTTTCGCTATCGGCGTCCGACGTGCCGTTGTTCTCCGACGGCCCCGAATCCCGGGGCATGACGACGACGGGGGAGAGCGCGATAGCGGGCGTCGTTCGCGGCCTGCCGGAGGCCCACGGCGTGCTGTGCGGGTCGATCGTCTCCGCCTTGCGGATGCGGCCCGGCAACTGGGCCGGCGCCTATGCGTGCTGGGGCACCGAAAATCGCGAGGCCGCGGTGCGATTCGTCACCGGCGGACCGGGAAGTCCCCGGGGCGGCAATGTCGAGGTGAAGATCGTCGACCCGTCGGCGAACCCGTACCTGGCGTCGGCGGCCATCCTCGGCCTGGCCCTCGATGGGATCAAATGCCAGTTGGCACTTCCGCCCGAGATCACCGTCGACCCGGCCCAACTTTCCGATTCCGACCGCGAGCAAGACGGCATCGCGCGCCTGACCGACTCGCAGGCCGAAGCCATTGCGGCACTCGACGGCTCGGAAGCGATGCGCCGCATCCTGGGCGATCCGGTGGTCGACATGGTGGTCGCGGTCCGGCGCATGGAGCAGGAGCGCTACGGCGACCTGGGGCCCGAGCAGCTTGCGGACAAGTTCCGCATGGCCTGGAGCCTGTGACGCGCCGGTTATGGTCTCCGACACTCTGACCCGACACATCGACGAAGTTGCGCTGATCGACCAGCATGTCCACGGCTGCTGGCTGACGCTGGGAGACCGGTCTCGATTCGAGAACGCGCTCAACGAGGCCGACACCGAGCCCATCAGGTATCCGGGTTTCGACTCACAGCTCGGGTTCGCGGTGCGGGCTCATTGCGCCCCGGTTCTGGGGCTGCCCAAACACAGTGATCCGCACACCTATTGGGAGCGCCGGAGCCAATTCAGCGAGGACGGACTGGCCCGCCTGTTCTTACCGGTCGCCGGGGTGAGCGACTGGCTGGTGGACACCGGAATCGGCAGCGACGAGGTCGCCGGGGTGGCCAGCATGGCCGAGCTGTCCGGCAACCACGCGCACGAGATCGTTCGCCTCGAAGAGGTAGCCGAGCAGGCCGCGCAATCGCCGGGTGACTATGCGGCGGCCTTCGAGGAGATCCTGCGCCGGCGTGCGGACGGCGCGGTCGGGACCAAATCGATCCTGGCCTACCGCGGCGGATTCGGCGGCGATCTCAGTGAGCCATCGGCGACGGAGGTCGCCGATGCGGCCAGCCGGTGGCGCGATCGCGGCGGTGCTCGGTTGCGGGATCGGATCCTCTTGCGGTTCGGACTGCACCAGGCGCTGCGGCTGGGCAAGCCGCTGCAATTCCACGTCGGGTTCGGCGACCGCGATTCCGAGCTGTCCAACGCGAATCCTCTTCTCCTGGTTGACTTTCTACGACACGCGGCGGACGTCCCGATCGTGCTGCTGCACTGCTATCCCTACGAGCGTGAGGCGGGCTACCTGGCGCAGGCGTTCCACAACGTCTATCTCGACGGCGGGTTGAGCGTGAACCACCTCGGGGCGCGGTCACCCGCGTTCCTCGCGCGTCTGCTGGAGATGGCGCCGTTCTCCAAGATCCTGTATTCGTCGGACGGATTCGGTCCGCCGGAGCTGCATTTCCTCGGCGCGATCTTGTGGCGCAGGGGCATTGACCGCGTGCTGCGGGAATTTGTGGACCGCGGTGATTGGAGCGAGGCGGACGCCATGCGGGTGGTCGATCTCATCGCCCGGCAGAACGCCACGCGCATCTACCGCGTTTGACCCCCGGTTGCCCCGGGGTACACCTCCGGTCATGGCGACCGCGAAGGGCGTCTTCGGCTGGGCCCGCGACAAGGTGGTGTCGTGGGTGCCCAAAGCCGACCTCGATCAGCGGGATCCGGATTACATCCGCGACCAGCTGCCGGGTACCTGGTTGCTGGCGTCGCTGTACTTCAGGGCCGACGTGCGCAGCCTGCATCGGATCCCGGCCGAGGGCCCGGTGTTGCTGGTCGGCAACCACAGCGGCGGCAACGTGCCGCCCGACACGTTCGTCTTCACGCTCGCTTTTTGCTCCTACTTCGGCGTCGAGAGGCCCTTCTACCAGTTGGCGCACGACCTCGTCGTCTCCGCGCCACCGCTCGGCTCGCTGCGCAAATTCGGAACCGTCGCGGCCAATCCCGAAAACGCCCGCCTCGCACTGGAATCCGGGGCTGCCCTGCTGGTCTACCCCGGCGGCGACTACGAGGTCTTTCGCCCCACGTGGGAACGCCACAAGGTCGACTTCGGCGGCCGCATGGGCTACGTACGGTTGGCCCGCGAAACCGGCGTGCCGATCGTCCCCGTCGCCAGTGTGGGCGGCCAGGAAAGCGCGCTGTTCCTCAACCGGGGGCAGTGGCTGGCCAAGCTGCTGATGGCGGACAAGTTGCTCCGGCTCAAGAGCATCCCGATATCACTGGCGCTGCCTTGGGGCATCAACATCAGCGATCTGGCGGGCCACATTCCGTTGCCCACCAAGATCGTGATCGAGGTCCAGGACCCGATCGAGGTCGACGGCGACGATCAAGCGGTGCACGACAAGGTGATGGCCTCCCTGCAGGGTGGCGTCGACCGGCTGGCCGCCGAACGACGATTCCCGGTGATCGGCTGATGCGCGTCGAACGCCGCTGCATCATCAACGCCGACCGCGACGCGGTCTGGAAAATCGTCAGCGACCCGGATTGCTACCCCTCGTTCATGACGAACCTCGAGCGATGGGAGTCGTCGAACGAGATTCCCGCCGGTGTCGGCGCGCGCTACACCGTGCACTGGAAGATCGGCTCCGTGCCGGTGGGTGGCCTGATCGAGGTGGTCGAGTTCGACGAAGGCCGCGATCTCGCCTGGGTGGGCATCACCGGGGTTACGCTGCGCGGGCGGATGCGGTTGCGCGACAGAGGCGACGGCTGCACGAAGGTGACGTTCCGGCTGTCGTATCAGGCTCCCGGCGGAATACTCGGCTACATCGCCGACCGGATCGCCGTGCGTCAGGTGGGACGCACCCTGGCGGATACGTTGAAACGCCTCCGGAAATTGGCCGAGTCGTAGCCTGAACAGGGATCGTCAGACCAGGGCCGAAGCGTCGAAGACCCAGCTGACATCGCCAGCGGCCAGGCCCTCGAAGTGGTTCGGGGGAGCGAAGGCAACCAAACTGTTCATGTCCCAATAGTCTTTCCAGACAGTCACTTTGCCGTCCACGACCTTGTGGACCGTCACGAAGCGCAGCACTCCCTGTTCGCCGGTGGCGAAGGTCCACGTCTCGGAGTGCTCGTAGAGCACATCGGAGCCGTTCGACACCAGCACGCCGGTGTGGTTCTCGTAGCCGGCCAACTGCTCGAGCCCCATCTTGAGGCGTTTGACGATGTCGTCCGGACCACGGGCCGCCAACGCGGGGACCGGCATGTCGACATAGAGGCAGTCGTCGGACAGGAAGGTCTTGATCGCCTCCCAATCTCGCCGCGAAAGCGCCTGCCACAGCCCACGGACCACATCCTCGACCGCGATCATAGATACCTCTGTCATAGCGGCAAATAAACTCTGTCACAGCCCCGGTGTCAACCACTCGGGTCATGCTCGCCCGCGTACCAAAGCACGTGCTACAGCACCGCGCGACGCTTCAACCGTCCACCGCGGCCATCGAACGGGCCGGCCCCAGGTTCACCGGCAACGACGACCATCCGCGCAACACGCGGGTTTCGCGCCTGCTCCCGGCGCCCGCCGCGCGCACCTCGGGGAAGCGGTCGAAAAATGTCCGCAATCCGACTTCGCCCTCGGCGCGGGCAAGGGCCGCGCCGAGGCAGAAGTGCCGGCCGCCGGAGAAGGCGAGATGCCTTCCGGCGTTTTGCCTTTCGATGTCGAAGCGATGCGGGTCGGGGAACACGGCCGGATCCCGGTTGGCGGCGGCCAGATACACCAGCACCAGGTTGCCACGCTGTAATCGCCGACCGGCTATCTCGACGTCATTGAGCGCGATCCGCGCGGTCAGCTGCACCGGCGATTCCAGCCGCAGGATCTCCTCGACGGCGTTGGGCCACAGCTCGGGGCGCCGTCTCAGGGTGTCGAGGTGCTGGGGGGTGTCCAACAGCATGCGAATCCCGTTGCCCAGCAGATTGACCGTGGTCTCGAAACCGGCGGCCAACACCAGCCCGGCGATCGCCTGCAGCTCCTTGTCATTGAGATATGTTTCGGCAGAACCACTTTCGGAAATCTGAATCAGTTGGCTCATCAGATTGTCGCTGGGTTCCACCCGCAACTGCCGCAGATGCTCGTCGAGCCAGGAGCTGAAGCCGCAGATCCCTTCCTGCACTCGGCGGTACTGCCGCCAAGGCAATCCGATGTCCAGGCTCGGGGCGGCCAGTTCACCGAATTCAAGGACGCGCGGTCGCTCCGCCTCGGGCACGCCGAGGATGTCGCTGATGATCGAAACCGGAAGTTGCGAGCAGTACCGCTCGACGATGTCCACCACACCCGACTCGCCGGCCAGTCGATCCAGCAGCTCGGCGGCGGTCCGCTCTACGCGATCTCGCAGCGCGGCAACGGCCCTCGGGGTGAACACCGCCGACACGGTCTTGCGGTAGCGGGTGTGGTCGGGCGGCTCGACGGCCAGCAGCGACGGTGCACGCAGCGGGTGTAGCGCATCGTCGCGGGTGCGGCGTTCCAGCCATCGCAACGGCGCCGGCAGATTCGATCCGAAGATCAGCACCCGGAAGTCATCGGACCGCAGCAGTTCATGGGCGAGCGCGTGATCGGCCGTCAAATAGGCGACGCGGCCCTTCACCAGCCTGCCCTGGGCGCGGACCTGGTCGTAGTACCGCACCGGGTCGGCGGCGACCGCCGGATCGGCGATCAGTCTGGCCTGTACGTCGCCCCTGCGCGCCCCGAGCGATGCGGCGCCGCGGATGAAGCCGTGCATCGCGAACCAGTGCACTCTTTCCTTCACTGGCCGTCCCTCGCCCGGCTGCGGTTTCGCGTCTGGGCCCCCGTCACTTCTCGAATCAGCACTGCGCGACGATTTTGAAGTCGGTGGTCACCACTTTGTTGGGGTTGCCGCTGTTGATGCCATACGCGCTGCCCGTGATGGTGTAAGCGTCGTTGGCGAGGTCAGCATGCGCGTCTCCCACGCCCCCTTGCCAGAAGCTGCCGGTGAAGCCGTCGACGTTGCGAATCTTCACCCACTGCGGCATCGCCCGGTAACCACTGAGCAGCACCACCGCCTCGACGCCGCCGTCGTGGTCGGGGATGTCGATGGTGCGATACATCTGATCCTGACTGCACGCCGGGGGCCGCGTCGTATGAGTCGCGCCGTCGATGGTCAGGCGGGCGGCCCGGCGAGGCGTCGTCTGCGACGAGCCGCACCCGGCGGCGCTGACGACGACAGCCGCCAGGGCCACAGCGACTGCGGGCAAACGGTTGTGCATCAGCCGACCTCCTTACTGCCGCTTCGGCACGAGGGCCGGTAGGGACTTGACGATGCTGCGTCGCACGAATTCCGGACTCAGACCCTTGAACAAGTCAATCAGGCGGATGCTCCTCGGTACATACCAGTGCAACCGCTTCTGATTGTGGTAGGCCTGCCACGCCGTCTCGGCCACGCTGGCTGCCGGCATCAACCGGAACATGCCCTTCTTGGGTGCGGTGGCCCGCAGTTGCTCAGCCGTCATCGGCGCGCCGCCGTCGTCGGAGTGGTTGGTCGTCGTCGTGAGGATGGCGGTGTCGATCAGACCGGGGAGCACGTCGGCGACGCGCACCCCGTGCCGCTGCCACTCCACGCTCAGCGCTTCGGTCAGACCCTTGACCGCGTGCTTGGTGGACGAGTAGACGGCCAAGCGGGGCATGCCATACGTGCCCGAGGACGACGACGTCGAGAACATGAGACTGCCGGGGGTCTTCTTGAGGTACGGCAGTGACGCGTATGCGCCGGTCAATACCGCCTTGAAGTTGATGTCGACGACGCGCATCGCGGCCTCATACGGCACGTCTTCGAACCAGCCGGACTCGCCGATCCCGGCGTTGTTCCACATCATGTCGAGCCCGCCGCCGGCGTTGCCGGCGCAGAAATCGGCCAGGGCGCGGTCGAGGGCCGCCTTGTCCGTCACATCGACGGCGCGGGTCCACAGTCGGTCGCCGCCGAGTTCGTCGTTCAGCGTCGCCAGGCCGGCATCGTTGCGGTCGACGGCGCCGACACGCCATCCCTTGCCGTGAAACAGCTTTGCGCCCTCGCGACCCATGCCACTGCCCGCACCGGTGATGAAGACCGATTTCACGAGCGTCAGCCCGCCTCGACCACGTCTTTGATGCGGTTGAGCGTCTTGGTCATGTCGCGGATGTTGCGGCGCTTGCGCAGAAAACCGCCGAACAGCCAGTACACGCCGAGCCACGGTGCCGGGTTGAGCCGAAACGACTCGGTGACGTCGGTCCCACTTCCGCTGGGCGCCAACCGGTAATGCCAGTTGTTGACCGCGCGGTCACCGAGGAGCACCGCAAAGCCGAATTCGCGCCCAGGTTCACAAGCGGTGACCTTGCATGTCGTCCAGTACACCGGCCCCATCTCGTTGCGCTTGACGTGACCGCGGAATTTCGCGCCGAGGGCCGGGCCGGTCGAATCACCGAGCCACTCGGCTTCGAATACTTCCGGGGAGAATTTCCCCGTGTTGCGGACGTCTGCGATCAAATCCCAGATCTTGGCCGCAGGAGCCGCCATGTGAACAGTCGCCGAACCTTCCATGGGCTGATCCAAACACAGCCCGGCGCTGGGTCATAGACCGCAGTCGCGTTTCATCAACGCGGGACGGCCGCCTGGATCAGCCCATTGATGATCTGCTTGATGCCCTGGGCGGGGTGCGAGTACCAACCGATCGGCAGGCCCGAGTTGGCGCCACACTTTGGCCAGGGCTCCACTCCCTCTTCGGCGAAAACCCGGTTGGCCACAGCGATTTGCTGCTCCCTGGATGCGGCCGCGGGGTTGCCGACGCCACCGTACTGGGCCCAGGTGCCCGGTTTGAATTGCAGTCCACCGTATTCGCCGTTGCCGGTGTTGGCGTGCCAGTTGCCACCGGATTCGCATTGCGCGATCGCGTCCCAGTTGGGGGTCGGGGCCGCGTTCGCCACACCTGTGGACGAGGTCATCGACGCTGCAACGAACCCGCCGACCATTACGGCCTTAACGAGAGGCTTGCAGAGATTTCTCATGCCCGGGATTTCGGCACGTGTAGCCAAAGCGTTACCTATTCGAAAATGGCGCGAGATATGCCATCTATCTGCGGAAATCGCCTTTTTGACGGCCACAATGGGACCGTTAGAAATTGGTGAGGAAAAATTAAGCTATTGCTGGCAATAGGACTGCGTCGCTGATAACAGGGCCTGCCGGTAGAGGTCGTCGAGCTGCCGACCTTGGGCGACGCCGCCCCTCGCGGCGTCGAGCTGCGCGCCACAGTCCGGCGAGTGCAGCAGGCCCCAATTGCTGAAAATCTGAGTCAGCATCGTCTGGTTCAGGGTGTCGATCGTTGATCGCGACGCCGACAGCTCCGGCGAATCACCCGGAGCGCCCGCCGGATTCAGCTTCCAATTCGCGAACCGGCTGTATTCGATGGCCTCAGTGGCATTGATCTGGTCACCGAACACCCGGACGACGTAGTCGCGGTCGACCTGTCCGGCGACGGCTTCGTCGCCCAGCTTCGTCAGCTCCTGCTGCACTCGGGCCGGGTCGTCAACGGCGCCGTGCTTGGTCCATTTGTAGGCAGCGACCGGCTCCGCAACCTGCAGCCGCTGGGCGGCGGCGTCGACCAAAGCGGTTAGCGGACTAGTGGAGTCGGCCCGAGCCGGCGCCACGAGCACCGCCAGGCCGCCGACCACGACACAGGAGACCATGGCTAACGACGGGACCCAGCGGTGCATGACGACAATTCTGGCGCGTCCGTGGCCTCGCGCCGGCCAGAGCGCCCCGACGAGATGTCTCCACAGCCATCGTTGTCGCCGAACGATCGCCCCTGGACGCACTACTGCGCCTGACGGAGTCGTCAGGCGCAGTAGTGACCGAACGTGCGAGGCGCTGCTTATCCGCCGCCGCCCTGAGTGGCGCCGAGGGCGCCCTGCAGGTCGGGCTTCATCGCGTTGAGCTGCGCTCCCCAGTACTCCCAGCTGTGGGTGCCGTTGGCGTCGAAGTTGAACACCGCGTTGTGCCCGCCGGCGCCGTTGTAGGCGTCCCGGAACTTCAGGTTGCTGCTGCGCACGAAGTTCTCCAGGAATTCGGCCGGCATGTTCGCCCCACCGAGCTCGGACGGCGTGCCATTGCCGCAGTACACCCAGAGCCGGGTGTTGTTGCCGACCAGCTTCGGGATCTGGATGCTCGGGTCGTTGCGCGCCCACGCCGGGTCGCTCGACGGCCCCCACATGTCGTTGGCCTTATAGCCACCCGCGTCGCCCATCGCCAGGCCGATCAGGCTCGGCCCCATTCCCTGCGACGGGTCCAGCAGGGCAGACAGCGAGCCGGCGTAGATGAACTGCGCGGGGTGGTAGGCGGCAAGGATCATCGCCGAGGAACCGGCCATCGAGATGCCGACCGCGGCGCTTCCGTTGGGCTTCACACTCTTGTTGGACTGCAGGTACTGCGGCAGCTCGCTGGTGAGGAAGGTCTCCCATTTGTACGTCTGGCAGCCGGCCTTACCGCAGGCCTGGTTGTACCAGTCGCTGTAGAAGCTGGATTGGCCACCGACCGGCATGACGACCGACAGGCCCGACTGGTAGTACCACTCGAACGCCGGGGTGTTGATGTCCCAGCCGTTGTAGTCATCTTGAGCCCGCAGACCGTCCAGCAAGTACACCGCGGGAGATCCGCTGCCGCCGCTCTGGAACTGGACCTTGATGTTGCGGCCCATGCCGGCGGACGGCACCTGCAGGTATTCGACGGGCAGACCCGGCCGCGAAAACGCATTCGCCGTCGGGGCACCGCCGGCAAGACCGATCAGGCCCGGCAGCGTGGCTGCCGCCGCTGTGCCGACCAAAAGCCGGCGCCTCCAGGCCCGGATCTTCTCGCTCAGAACTGTCATACCTGCCCCTTGTCGCTGTGGTCAGTGTGATCGTGATCTCACAGGAATTTACCGTGTGAGTCCGTCAAATGTCGATTAGGACGCGAACGCGTCTCCTTTTGGCATCGCTTTTCGCTTCATAATTTCGCCACCCGGCACGGCAGGGCGGCGACAGGCGAGGCATACCCACTCCGCGACAACCCAATCCGTGGGGTGCGAAAAGGCCAGGCAGGACCCCCCTTGGGCGCCACGAGGGCGCGGTGCCCATCCGATTCGCCACGTAAGGCAAACCCCCAGACTGGGCCCGCAATTATTTTCTCGCCCGATAAATCGCGATTATGGCTTGCGTGGTCGAGGGACCACCGCCGAAATCGGCGCCTGGGCTACGACGGCTCGGTCGCCGCTCCGACCGTCCGGGAGCGGCGGACCAGCCGTGGTGAGCGGCGCCGCCTCGTTCATCTGGCGATTCCCGGGCGGGGCCTGACCGGGGCGGCCGGACTTTCGCCGACCGCGTAGGCTCTCTCGAAGCAAGCCGATGAAGACCACGCTATCCCGGGTCTGTTCCGGCCCTCACGAATCACCGCACCTGCGGCTTCATGGTGCGCGTCGGTGTGGCTGAGGGCATCGGAGACGCGGGACCGATTGGGGCATAGATTTGGACACGGTTCTTGGCCTGTCAGTGACGCGATCCACCGTTGGCTGGGTCCTCGCTGAAGGACATGGCGCGGACGGCACCATCCTGGATCACCGGGAGCTGGCGGTGCACGCAGCTGCCGGCCTGCACGCCGCGGGTACCGCCGAGCAGGTAGTGGCAGAGGTGTCGCGGGTCGAATCGGCGGCGGCCGCGAGCGATCACCGCCTGCGGGTCATCGGAGTGACGTGGAACGACGAAGCATCCGCCCAGGCGGCGCTCGTGTTGGAGGCGTTGACCGACGCGGGATTCGACAACGTCGTGCCGATCCGGTTTCTGGAGGCCATCGAGACGTTGGCTCAGGCCATCGGGCCCGTCATCGGCTATGAGCAGACGGCGGTCTGCGTTCTCGACGATGGCTGGGCAACCGTCGTCATGGTCGACACGCACGACGGGGAAGCCCAGATTGCGACCAAGCAGGTGCGCGGCGGCTTCGACGGTCTGTCCCGCTGGCTGACCGGCATGTTCGACCGCAACGGCTGGCGGCCGGGGGGTGTTGTCGTGGTCGGCTCCGACGACGACATCGACGGGCTCTCCTGGCAACTCGAAAGAACTTTGCCGGTACCAGTTTTCGTGCAATCGATGGCACAGGTGACCATCGCGCGCGGAGCGGCGCTGTCCGCGGCGCGTAGCACCGAATTCACCGACGACCAGCTGGTGGAGCACCTCGGCGAACTCGTTCCAGCGCCCATTCAGAAACGCCAGTTGTCCTACGCCGGAGCCGTCACCGCGCTGGCGGCCGGTGCCATCACCTTCGTCGGGTCCGTATCGCTGGCGGTGGGGATCCACGTCGGCCCGGCCAGCGCGGCCGCACCGCCCACGCACCTGACGCATTCGCCCCCACCGCAAATCGTCGAGGCGGCGCCCGCCGTCGCGCCGCTTCCGGCGGCCCCACAGCCCAAGGTGGCTCCTGCGGCCAAGCCTCCTGCGGGGCAACCGGTGTCGGAGCCGGCTCCGGAAGATCAACCCGGGACCGATGGCGCACGACAGTTGGAAGGCGGGAGCAGGCAGCCCTACTTGACCAGGGTGCTGGAGCACATACCCGGCGACACCGGCGATGCGGCGGTTGATTCAGCCCCTCGCGCCGCGACCGACTCGCAGCCCTGATCCGCCGCGACTGCTCGGGCGGTTGTGCTCATCGCCTTGGGCGCGAACCGCGCAGAAGGTCAACGACACCTCGTCCGCGACCTGGACGGAACCCATCAGCAGCGAGTAGGGCTTGATACCGTAGTCGGATTGGCGGATGGTGGATTCTGCCGACATTCGCCACGAGTCCTCGAGATCTTCTGTGCACAGCTCGATTACGTGGTCGCGCGACTTTCCCCCGATGTGCAGCGCGCCGGTGAGGCGGTAGCCGTCGTCGGTCTTCTCGATGGCGTCTGCGACATAGCGAATCTGCGGGAATCGGCTGGCCGACAACGACTTCAGGGCGTTGGACCGCGCCAGCGCCTTCTCGGCCCCGGACAGGCCCTTGACACCGCCGTCTCCGCGCAGCACTTCGAGTGAATCGGTCTCGACCGTAAGCTCCGCGCTGACGGGTCGAGACTCGGCCCAGCGGACAGTGGCCCGCCAGGTTGTCATCGCGATGGTGAGACGATGGCCCATGCGAGCGGCCCTGCCGGCAACACCGGTGTGCAGCAACAATTCACCGTCAGCCGGGCCGATCGTCCACACGGCGTCTTTGTCTAAAGTCACGGGCCGTCACATAGTCAAAACGGTGCGATAGTGCGCCCGGCCCTCTTCGAGGGCCGCGTAGCCCTCCGCGGCTTGCTCCAACGGCAATTCCTCGATCCACGCCCGCACGCCGGACAGGACCGCGAATTGCATTGTGTCTTCGACTTCCTTCGCCGTCCCGGAGGGATGGCCGACGATGCTGACGCCCGGCGTGATCAGCTGAACCGGGCTGATCGGCAGCGGCTCCGGCGTGACGCCGATGGTGACCAGTTCACCCTGGGGGAGTATGCCGCCGACCGTGGCCGCCATCGCCTTCGAGTTGCCCGCGGTGGCCAGGACAACCGTCGCGCCGCCAAGATCCTTCAGCGCCTCGGCGGGGTCGTTGGCCGTGGAGTCGATGTAGTGATGGGCGCCCAATTTCCGGGCATCGTCAGCCTTACCGGTGCCGCGATTGATCGCGATCGTCTCGAATCCCATCGCCCGCGCGAATTGCACTCCGAGATGGCCCAGTCCGCCGACACCGAGAATCGCGACGCGATCGCCGGGCAGCGCCTTGGTGTGCCTCAAGGCGTTATAGGTAGTCACGCCCGCACAACCCATCGGGGCGGCTTCGGCGTCGGAGAGCTCGTCCGGGATTCGGGCCAGGGCGCTCACCGGCACGGTCGCCGACTCCGCGTAGCCGCCGGGATACTGCCAACTCGGCACCTTGCCGTTCTCGCAGTGGATGAACAGGCCCTTACGGCATTGGTCGCAGTGGTAGCAGCATCCGCCGAACCAGCCGACCGCGACGCGGTCACCGACCGCGAAACCCTGTACGCCGTCGCCGATTTCGGCGATTCTGCCGGCGATTTCATGTCCCGGAGTCAGCGGCCACGATATCCCGGGGAACCCGCCGTTGACGAAGTGCGCGTCGGTGCCGCAGATGCCGCAGGCGGTGACCGTCAGGCGTACCTCGTCGCGCCCCGGCGGTGTGGTTTCGGCGTCGACCAGCTCCAAAGCTGCACCTGCGGATGGGACATGAACGGCTCGATGAGTGGGCATGCCCCTAGCTTGTCACCCCTGGGCCTGATGCGCGACAGGGCATTTCCCGGCCCCGTTGGTGTGGTAGTCGACCTGCCAGTGCTTGATTCCGTTGAGCCAGCCCGATCGGAGGCGTTCGGGCTTGCCGACCGATTCCAGATCGGGCATGGCATCGGCGATCGCGTTGAACATCAGGTCGATGGTCATCCGCGCCAGGTTGGCCCCGATGCAGTAATGCGCGCCGGTGCCGCCGAACCCCACGTGGGGGTTGGGATCACGCAGGATGTTGAAGGTGAACGGGTCGTCGAACACTTCCTCATCGAAATTGGCGGAGCGGTAGACCATTACGACGCGCTGACCCTTTTTGATCTGAACGCCGGACAGCTCGTAGTCTTGCAGGGCGGTCCGCTGGAACGAAGTGACCGGGGTGGCCCAGCGGACGATCTCGTCGGCCGTCGTGACCGGACGCTCGCGCTTGTAGAGCTCCCACTGATCGGGGAAGTCCGTGAAGGCCATCATGCCCTGGGTGATCGAGTTGCGGGTGGTCTCGTTGCCGGCCACGGCCAGCAGGATGACGAAGAAACCGAACTCGTCGTCGGACAGCTTGTGCCCGTCGACGTCGGCCTCGACCAACTTGGTGACGATGTCTTCGCCGGGATTCTTCGCCCGGTCGGCGGCCATCTGCATGGCGTAGGTGATCAATTCGACCGAGGCGCCCATCGCGTCGTTGCGCGCGAACTCGGGATCCTGGTCGCCCACCATTTCATTCGACCAGTGAAAGAGCTTCATGCGGTCTTCCTGGGGCACTCCGAGCAAACCGGCGATGGCCTGCAACGGCAGCTCGCAGGAAACCTGCTCGACGAAGTCGCCCGCACCCGCGGCAGCCGCATTTTCGACGATCTTCCGGGCGCGCTCGTTCAGGTCGTCGCGTAGCCGCTCGACGGCGCGGGGGGTGAAACCGCGGGAGATGATCTTGCGCAGGTGGGTGTGCTGCGGGGCGTCCATATTGAGCAGCACGAACTTGCCGGTATCGCGCTGCTCTTGCACGGTGCCCTCTTTGTAGCGGGGCAGCGCGGTGTTCTCCAGGCTGGAGAACACGTCACTGCGCCGCGAAATCTCTTTGACGTCCTTGTGCTTGGACACCACCCAGAAGCCGCCGTCATCGAAGCCGCCCACGCCGTTCGGCTGTTCGTTCCACCAGATCGGCGCGGTCCGGCGCAGCTCTGCCAGTTCTTCCACGGGCAGTCGCTCGGCGTGGATGTCCGGGTCGGTGAAGTCGAACCCGGGGGGCAGATTGGGGACCGGCTTGGCGGTTGGCTCGACGGTTGGCATTGCCCGCTCCTCGATGACGAAGTGGTCTAGTCGTCTTTGTGCAAGGAAACCACTGCCACACCTTGGTTGTGAAGCATTGACGCAAGATCGCCGGGTGCGAATTGGAACGTGTTCTTCACCGGCGGTTCGCCGCCTAGCGGTGGGTCCACGCCCGGCGATCGCGGTCGCACGCCGAATCGGTCTTGTGGCCGACTGTCGGACCGATATGCTTTGGTGCAGGTCACCGGCGACGACAGGCGGGGTAGGACATGATTCGGGAACTGCTCAGCGCCGCTTCGATAGCGGGCATCACCATCGGCTTGGCCCCGTGCGCGGCCGCCGGTTACGACGGCGACGTACCGGGGATGAACTACCAGGCTTCGCTGGGCGCGCCATGCGACAACTACGAGCGCTTCATCTTCGGGCGCGGCACCAGCGGCCAGGCCGAGGCCTGTCATTTTCCGCCTCCGAATCAGTTCCCCGCGGCGACCACCGGATACTGGGTGATTTCCTACCCCCTCTACGGAGTCCAGCAGACCGGCGCGAAATGCCCGGGCTCGCAGGCTGCGGCGCAGACGCCGGACGGACTCCCCATGCTGTGCCTGGGAGATCAGGGGTGGCAGCCCGGATGGTTCACCGGGGCAGGATTTTTCCCGCCCAGCGGATAACTTGGTGCAGCCATGAACCGTAGTGAGCCGGGCCAACTGGTCGTGCCGCGCTGGCTACGTTTCGTGCTGGCCTCCGATCGCGCCGGGTCGGCGTGGTACATCGGCGCCGGGTTTTTCTTCGCCCCCGTGCTCGCCGTGCTATCACCCTGGCCCGCAGTCACCGCCGTGCTGTGGGTCGTCATCGCAGTGACCGGGCTTTGGCTTGGGCTGCTGGGCATCGCGATGGCCGTCGGGCTGGCCCGAATAATGCGCTCCGGGGCCGAGATTCCCGAAGATTACTGGCGCACGCTGGTGCATTACTGAGACGCACTGCCGACGAGAAACGGCGCCCGGCCCCGTCTAGAGTCGTAGCAACCGTCCTGCGACAAAGGAGATTCCAGATGGCCTTCAATCCCAGAGATGCAGTCGACGCGGCGAGGGACATCGCGACCAACGCCGTCGAGAAAGCGTCCGACATCGTCGAACACGCCAGCGACATCCTCCGCGGCGACGTCGCCGGCGGCGCCAGCGGCATCGTCCGGAACTCGATCGACATCGGAACGTACGCGCTGGACCGGACAAAGGAAGCGTTCACCGGCCACGACGAAGTCGACGACGTCTAGGCGCGAGCCCTTCGCGTTAAACGGAGGCGGCCTCGTTGAGCTCGTCGAGCCGGTTGGTGGCTTCCAGGTACTCCTGCACCCAGCGTTCGATGACCGTTGAGGTCTTCTCCACCTTGGTGAACTGCCCGACCACCTGACCAACCGGGTTGAACGCCACGTCGACGGACTCGTTGGGGTAGCGGTTGGTTGCCCGCACGGCCATGCCGGACACCATGTACTGCAACGGCATTCCTAGCGGCTTCGGGTTTTCGGGCGCCTCCCATGCCTCGGTCCAGTCGTTGCGCAGCATGCGCGCGGGCTTACCGGTGAACGAGCGGCTTCGCACGGTGTCGCGGCTTCCCGCCTTGACGTAGGCCTCCTGCTGAACCGGGGTGTTCGAGGACTCCTCGACCATCAGCCATTGCGACCCGGTCCAGGCACCTTGCGCGCCGAGCGCCAGCGCGGCCGCGATCTGCTCACCGCTGCCGATGCCGCCGGCGGCCAGCACCGGAACCGGCGCGACCTCCTTGACGACCTGGGGCCACAGCACGATCGAACCGACCTCGCCGCAGTGCCCACCGGCCTCGCCACCCTGGGCGATGATGATGTCGACACCCGCGTCGGCATGCTTGCGAGCCTGCGACGGCGAACCGCACAGCGCCGCCACCTTGAGTCCGGCGTCGTGAATGTGCTTGATCATTTCCGCCGGCGGGGTACCGAGGGCGTTGGCGATCATCTTGACCTTGGGGTGCTTGAGCGCGACCTCGACCTGGGGCGTGGCCGTGGCCTCGGTCCAACCGAGCAGTTGCAGGGTGTCGCCGTCGCTGTCCTCGACCGGCACGCCGTGGTCGGCGAGGATCTTCTTGCCGAAGTCGAGGTGCTCCTGCGGCACCATCTTGCGCAGCGTGTCGGCCAGCTCCTCCGCGGACAGGTGGGAGTCCATGCCCTCGTATTTGTTCGGGATCACGATGTCGACGCCATAGGGGTGGTCGCCGATGTTCTCGTCGATCCACTTCAGCTCGATCTCCAGCTGCTCGGGCGTGAAGCCGACCGCTCCGAGCACGCCGAACCCCCCGGCCTTGCTGACCGCCACGACGACGTCGCGGCAGTGGGTGAAGGCGAAAATCGGGAACTCGATGCCGAGTTCGTCGCAGATAGGGGTGTGCATTACAACTCCTGGAAGCTCGCCGAATTGAAACGTGTTCTAGTTTAGTACGGAGCTCACTGACGTGGCCAGCGGGTCCTGATTTGGATGTGATTACTACGACCCGTCACTGCCGTCAGGCCGCGATGCTGTTCGCCACCCACAGGATGAGGAACACAAGCATGGAGGCGGCGCAGAGCAGATGGTCCCGGCAGACCGAGCGAGCCAGCCGCGTCTGCTCGGACGGACTGTCGGCGCGATGCCCGAGTCGCACCGCATCCGGGACCGTGTGCGTCAACGCCAACATGATCGGGATGCCCGCTAGCGGGGCAGAGGTCACCAGCAGCCAGCCCGGATCGTGTCCGCGGGCCGCCTGCACCACCAGCGTGCCCAACAGGGCGAGCATCACGAGCACGATCAAACGGTTCATCGGCCGAGACGTCGTGGCCGCGCGGTGGTAGTACGCCGCGAGGGAAGCCAGCACGGCCTCGGGGAGTTCGGCCGTGGCCTTCCGGTATCGAAGAACTTGAACGTCGAAAATCAAGTCCATCCACAAGACGGCGAGGAGGAACCCGCCGCAGGCCATGAGCAACGAGGCCATGGCGCTCACCCACCTCTTGATCCATCCCAGGGAACCGCGCCGCAGCGCGGTGGCCGCTTGGACCCATTGTTCTCGGCAGCGCAAGAGGCGGCAGGCCGACGAGGGCTGGCGCGGTGGCCGGGGCTGAAATCACTTGTGCCACTTATGTCCCGGTGTTCTCATCTGGGCGGATTCTGTCGGCGGGGGAACGTAGTATTCGAACATGCGTTCGATACGTTGGAAGTGATTCAGAGGCGGCGCGCGTGACTTTCGTGGACCGTGAGCAGATCCAGGGCGACGTTGATGCGTTGTGCACTGTGGCCTCCCGCTTGCGGGAGCATTCCTATGAGGCGCTGACCAACCCGGAACGCCTGGCTCTCTTGGGGAAATTCGAATGCGTGGTACGCAAACTGCAGACGCCTACCCATCAGCTCATCAATCAGCTTGGTGAGCAAGGGGATTCAGCGGAGCTCGGCGGCAAGCTGTCCTGGGTGTTGGCCGACCGCCTGCATATCACTCGGGCCGAGGCGGGCCGCCGGATCGCCGAGGCGGCGGATCTGGGTCCGCGCCGGGCGCTGACCGGCGAGCCGTTGGCGCCGGTGTTGCCCGCGACCGCGGCCGCCCAGCGCGACGGGGCAATCGGTGCCGACCACGTGTCGGTGATCCGGCGGTTCTTCCACCAGGTGCCCGAGTCCGTCGACCTCGAGACCTGTGTGCACGCCGAAAAGCAGCTGGCGGCCAAGGCCACCGAATTCCGCCCCGATCAGCTCGCCAAACTCGCCCGGCGCCTGATGGATTGCCTCAACCCCGACGGCAGCTACACCGACGAAGACCGGGCCCGGATGCGGGGGGTGGTGCTCGGCAATCAGCAGGCCGACGGTATGTCGCGCCTGAGTGGATGGCTGACGCCGGAGGCACGCGCCAGCTGGGAGGCGGTGCTGGCCAAGCTGGCCGCGCCCGGCATGGGCAACCCCGACGACGACACGCCGATAGTGGACGGGGCCCCGTCGGAGGCGG
Organism: Mycobacterium sp. NGS17; assembly: GCF_059813205.1. Lineage (NCBI taxonomy): Bacteria > Bacillati > Actinomycetota > Actinomycetes > Mycobacteriales > Mycobacteriaceae > Mycobacterium > Mycobacterium sp. NGS17. Next base: position 419,092 of record NZ_JCALED010000005.1, read on the forward strand.
CGGTGCAGGGCGACACCCGCAGCACCGGGCAGCGCAACCACGACGGCCTCAACGCCGCCCTACGCGCCGACCTCGCCAGCGGAAACCTCGGTCAGCACAACGGCTTACCGGCCAGCATCATCGTGACCACCACCCTCGCCGACCTCGAAGCCGCGGCCGGAAAGGGTTTGACCGGCGGTGGCACCATCCTGCCGATGTCCGACGTCATCCGCCTGGCCCGCCACGCACATCACTATCTGGCGATCTTCGACAAGGGCAAGGCGTTAGCGCTGTATCACACCAAGCGCCTCGCGTCGCCGGGGCAACGAATTGTTCTGTACGCCAAGGACCGTGGCTGTACGCATCCCGGCTGCGACATCTCCGGCTATAAATGCGAGATTCACCATGTCGAAGATTGGGCCAGGACGTACCGCACCGACATCGACCAACTCGCCATGGCCTGCGGGCCCCACCACCGGCTGCTCGAGAAAGGCTGGACCACCCGACAACGCGCCAACGGCGACACCGAATGGATCCCACCCACACACCTCGACCGCGGCCAACCCCGGGTCAACACCTTCCACCACCCCGAAAAGCTATTGGCGGACGAGGACGACGACGGCCCGTAGAGTCGGATCCCTTGATCCGCGGCCGCGCCAGCGGGTAGCGTAGTGCTGCCAATTACGAAACGATGCGTAGCGTAATTGGCGTACAGGCCACCGAGAGGATCAGATGCGCAGCCGTTACGCCGGCGATCCCTTCACCACATCCACCGCCGAGATCGCCGCCGCGCTAGAGGATGTCAGCATCCCCACGCTGTTGCTCTCGCTTGTCCATATCACCGGCGACCCACGGTTCATCCGCGACTTCAAGCAGATGGGCATCTTCCTCAACGAGGTCCAGGGGTTCATGTCGGAGGAGGACAAGGCGCGGGCCCGCAGCGAAGCCGTGTCGGTGATCGCCGAGTACCGGGACCGCGGTTGCCCCGAACCGCAGCCGCTGAGCCCCGAACTCATCAGGGAAATGATGGATTGGGCGGCGTGCGAGCACGTTCCGGACGACTATCTGTCGCTGGTCATCGAAGAGCTGGACCTGGGCGGCGTCGACCTGCGGCGCCCCGTCGCGTTGCCGCCCGAGCGCGCCGCTGAGCTTCCGGTCCTGGTCGTCGGGTGTGGCGAATCCGGCATCCTGGCCGGCGTCCGTCTCAAGCAGGCCAACATTCCCTTCACCATCGTGGAGAAGAACGCGGGCCCCGGCGGAACTTGGTGGGAGAACACGTATCCCGGCGCACGGGTGGATGTGGCCAACCACTTCTACTGCTACAGCTTCGAACCCAACAACGACTGGACGCACTTCTTCGCCGAGCAATACGAGCTGCAGGACTATTTCACCAAGGTCATCGACAAACACGACCTGGCTGGGCACGTGCGTTGGCGCACCGAGGTTCTCGCTGCCGAATGGAACGACGACGTCGGTACGTGGAGTGTTTCGCTGCGCTCTGCCGACGGCCAAACGGCCGTCGTGCAGGCCCGCGCGCTCATCACCGCGGTGGGCCAACTGAACCGTCCCAACCTTCCCGGGTTTGACGGAGCCGACACCTTCCAGGGACCGGCTTTTCACTCGGCTGCCTGGGATCATTCGGTAGACCTGAAAGGCAAGCGGGTCGCACTTGTCGGCGCGGGCGCCAGTGGTTTCCAAATCGCTCCGGCGATCGCCGATGAGGTCGAGCACCTCACGGTGTTCCAGCGGACCGCGCAGTGGATGTTTCCCAACCCGATGTATCACGACGAGGTCGCCGACGGTGTGCGCTGGGCGATGCGCCACCTTCCGTTCTATGGCAGGTGGTACCGCTTCCTGGTGCTGTGGCCCGGCTCGGACAAAGGTCTGGACGCCGCCGAAGGGGACCTCGGCTACGCCGACCAGGATCACGCCGTCAGCGACATCAATGCCGCCGCGCACCTGATGTTTTCGCAATGGATCACCAGCCAGGTCACCGAAGATGCCGACCTGTTGGCCAAGGTGATGCCCGACTATCCCGCGTGCGGCAAACGGACGCTGCAGGACAACGGCAGCTGGCTACAAACGCTGCAGCGCGACAATGTCGATTTGGTGCGCACGGCCATCGAGAAGATCACGCCGCAGGGCATCGTCACCGTTGACGGCGTGACCCATGACGTCGACGTCATCGTGTACGCCACCGGGTTTCGGCACACCGACGTGCTGTGGCCGCTGAAAGTCACCGGACGAAACGGCACCGACCTGCACGAGATGTGGGGGAGCAGGCCGTATGCCTACCTCGGGATCACCGTCCCGGAATTCCCGAACTTCTTCATCGTCTACGGGCCGGGAACACACCTGGCCCACGGCGGCAGCCTCATCTTCCAGTCCGAACTGCAGATGCGCTATGTCGACCAGTGCCTGGCGCGACTGGCCGAAACCAACGTGCATTCCCTCGAACCCAAGCCGGAAGCCGCCACCGAGTGGCACCGGCGGACCCAGACGCAGATCAAGAAGATGGTGTGGTCACATCCGGCCGTCAAGCACTCGTATTTCAAGAATGCCGACGGGGAGATCCACACCGTGAGCCCATGGCGTCTCAACGAATACTGGTCCGCGGTGCGCGAGCCCGATTGGTCACAGTTCGTAGTGCGAACGAAAGATTCAGCGCGACAAGGGAAGTGAGCAAACCGAAATGCGGACTGTAGTCGTCGATGGGCCGCGCAACGTCCGGGTCGACACCCGCCCCGATCCGGCCCTGCCCGGACCCAATGGGGCGGTCGTCGCGGTGACCGCCGCCGGTATCTGCGGATCCGACCTGCACTTCTACGAGGCCGACTTTCCGATGCCCGACCCGATCGCGCTCGGCCACGAAGCCATCGGCACCGTCGTCGAAGCCGGGCCGGAAGTGCGCAACGTCAAAGTCGGCGACGAGGTCCTGGTGTCGTCGGTGACCGGCTGCGGCGCATGCGCCGGATGCGCGACCCGCGATCCGGTGATGTGCCACTCCGGCTTCCAGATCTTCGGCGGCGGTGTGCTCGGCGGCGCGCAGGCCGACCTGCTCGCGGTGCCCGCCGCGGATTTCCAGCTGCGCAAGATGCCCGAGGGAATCAGCACCGAGCAGGCGCTGCTGCTCACCGACAACCTGGCCACCGGCTGGGCCGCGGCGCAGCGGGCCGATATCCCATTCGGCGGCACAGTGGCCGTGATCGGCCTGGGCGCGGTTGGCCTGTGCTCACTGCGCAGCGCGCTGTTCCACGGCGCGGCAACGGTTTTCGCTGTCGACCAGGTCGATGGCCGGCTGGAGCGCGCCGCCAAATGGGGTGCGACACCCCTGAAAGCCCCGGCGCTCGAGGCCATTCTCGCCGCCACCGGTGGCCGTGGCGCGGACGCGGTCATCGACGCCGTCGCCACAAATGCCTCCCTGACCGAAGCGCTCAACGCGGTACGGCCCGGCGGCACCGTCTCGGTCGTCGGTGTGCACGACATGAATCCGTTCCCGCTCAACGCGCTGGGCTGCCTGATCCGCAGCACGACGATGCGATTCACCACTGCGCCGGTGCAGCGCACGTGGCCGGAATTGATTCCGCTACTGCAGTCGGGCCGCCTCGACGTCGACGGCATCTTCACCACCGCAATGCCTTTGGACGAAGCGGCCAAGGGCTACGCCACCGCGGAGTCACGATCCGGCGACGATGTGAAGATTCTGCTGAAGCCCTAGCCCGTCAACTGGTCGCCGTGATGTATTGCGACCGCATGAAACTGTCGATCTTCACATCGACCTCCGGCGGCGTCATGCCGTACCCGGCTTGCAGATCGAGCGTGTTGCGCACGGGTTCGACGGCCCACGCATGGGCCGTGAGCCACTCCGCCGGATCCGACCGCGGTTCGTATGTCAGCGCCGAAAAGTCCACGTTGCCCGCCATATTGACCCCTGGGTGATTCGTCTCCAGAGCGTTGAGCTGGTCGTGGTCGAGTCGCGATCCCAACGCACCGATGGCGATCCGGCTGCCGGGTGCGCTGAGCCCGCTGATCCGGGTGAAGAGTGCGTGTTGTGCCTCGTCGGTCAGGTAGGGCAGCACCCCTTCCACCGACCAGGCGCTCGGACTCTCCACGTCGAACCCGGCCGCTTCCAAGGGCCGCGACCAGTCGGTGCGCAAATCGGCGCCGACCTCGATCCGGTGGGCCTTAGGGATAGCGCCGTGTTCTGCGAGGACCCGACCCTTGAATTCCAGGACCTTCGGAAGATCGACCTCGAAGACCCTTGTGCCATCTGGCCACGCAAGCCGATACGCCCGCGAATCCAGCCCGGCGGCCACGATCACCGCCTGCCGGATACCCGCCGCACCCGCGGTGTCGAAGAAGTCGTCGAAGAAGCGGGTCTGAACGCCGTACAGGCGGGGAAACGCCGTCTCGTCGTCGGTGGTACCCGGATTGGCAAGCACCCCCGCCAAATACGGGTCCCGCGACGCTTCGACGAACACTTTCGCGTATTCGTCCCGCACCAATGGCTGCGGGCTCACGGCATGCAGCGCACGCCATCCCGCCACCAGCAGCGCGGTATATCCGACGCTGCTGACGATGTCCCAGGTGTCGTCGTCGGAACGGAGCGACCCGAATTCGGGTGTCGTGTTCATGGTTGCCCCTCCCGGCGACTCGGAGCTGAAGCCGACCTTTCCACGGTACCCGCCGAGTTGATTTCAGAGCTCCAGCAAAACCGTGACCGGGCCGTCGTTCACCAATTCGACTTGCATGTTCGCGCCGAACACACCGGTCTGCACTTCGGCGCCGAGTTGCCGCAGCGCCTCGGCGAACTCCGCCACCAGAGGCTCGGCGACCCCGCCTGGCGCGGCCGCATTCCATGATGGGCGGCGGCCCTTGGCGGTGTCGGCGTACAACGTGAACTGACTGACGACCAGAACGGGAGCATTGACATCGGACGCAGAGCGCTCATCCGCGAGAATTCTTAGCTGCCAAAGCTTTTCGGCGATCCGTTGCGCCTTTTCGCGATCGTCGCTGTGGGAGACGCCGACAAATGCCACCAGCCCCTGGCCTTCGGGACGGATGGCGCCGACCACAGCGCCCGCTACCGAGACCGTTGCCGACGAGACCCGCTGCACCAATACCCGCATGGGCGTCGATGGTGCCAGATTGGCGCTGTCGAGGTTGGGTACGCTCGTTGGGTGTCCGTGCTCGTCGCGTTTTCCGTCACCCCGATGGGGGTGGGCGAGGGCGTCGGCGAGATTGTCGCCGAAGCGGTCCGAGTGGTTCGTGATTCCGGGCTGCCCAACAAAACGGATGCGATGTTCACCGTGATCGAGGGCGAAACCTGGGCGGAGGTGATGGCCGTGGTGCAGCGCGCGGTCGAGGCGGTGGCCGCCCGCGCGCCCAGGGTCAGCACGGTGATCAAGGCGGATTGGCGCGCCGGAACCAGCGACGCGATGACGCGGAAGGTCGCCACCGTCGAGCGCTACCTCGCCGAGAGCTAGCTCGGCAGCGCCGATCGAAACGGCTGGGCGTCGCTGAAATCGCGGCTTCAACCGGCTGGGGAGGCGGCCCGGCAAGGGTGACACTGCCAGTAGGCTCGGGGCGGTGAGCGCACGCGCAGGCATCGTTGTCACCGGAACAGAGGTCCTCACCGGACGGGTCCAGGATGCGAACGGCCCCTGGATCGCCGACCGCCTCCTGGAGCTGGGCGTAGAGCTGGCCCACATCACGATCTGCGGCGACCGGCCCGCGGACATCGAAGCGCAGCTTCGGTTCCTCGCCGATCAGGGTGTGGACCTGATCGTCACGAGCGGCGGCTTGGGTCCGACGGCCGACGACATGACCGTCGAGGTGGTGGCCCGGTTCTGCGAACGCGAGTTGGTGTTGGACGCCGAGGTCGAGGAGAAGATCGCCAACATCCTCAAAAAGTTGATGGCGCGCAACCCCGCATTCCAATCCGCTTTGGACCCCGGCACTTTCGAGTCGCTGCGGGCCGCCAATCGCAAGCAGGCCATGGTGCCGGCCGGAGCGCAGGTGCTCGACCCGGTGGGGACCGCTCCCGGCGTCGTCGTGCCGGGCAATCCGGCGGTGATCGTGTTGCCCGGTCCGCCGCGCGAGTTGCAGCCGATGTGGCATACGGCCATCGAGACGCCCGCGGCGCAGGACGCGATCGCCGGCCGGACCGTTTACCGGCAGGAGATGCTGCGGATGTTCGGGTTGCCGGAGTCGGGGCTGGCCGAAACGCTGCGCGAGGCGGAACAGGCCGTGCCCGGCTTCGGGCAACTCGAGATCACCACCTGCCTGCGGCGCGGGGAGATCGAGATGGTCACCCGTTATGAGCCGGAGGCCGCCGACGCGTATGCGCGGCTGGTCAAGCTGCTTCGGGAGAGGCACGGGCATCAGTTGTATTCCGAGGACGGTTCGCGCGTCGACGATCTGGTCGCGCAGCTTCTGGTCGGCCACCGGATCGCGACGGCGGAGTCCTGCACCGCGGGCCTGCTCGCGGCGCGGTTGACCGACCGGCCCGGCTCGTCGGACTATGTGGCCGGCGGTGTCGTGTCCTACTCGAACGAGGCGAAGGCGGAGCTGCTCGGCGTTGACCCGGCGCTGATCGAAGAGCACGGCGCGGTGTCCGAACCGGTGGCCGAGGCGATGGCCGCGGGGGCGCTGCAGCGCTTCGGGGCCGACACTGCGGTCGCGATCACCGGGATCGCCGGCCCGGGCGGGGGGACGGAGGAAAAGCCGGTGGGCACAGTCTGTTTCAGCGTCACGGCCGACGGCCGCTCCGATACCCGCACGCTGCGGCTTCCCGGCAACCGCTCGGATATCCGGGAGCGCTCGACCACCGTGGCCATGCACCTGTTGCGCCGCCTACTAGGCAACACCGAATAGCGTCACGCTAGCGTGGCGGCGGCGGC
>NZ_JCALED010000050.1:0-342 GCF_059813205.1 Mycobacterium sp. NGS17
GAAGGTCAGCACGCAGCGGTGCCGGTGGGCGGCGGTGCGCAGCAGCGTCACCCGAAACGCCGGGGGCTGCGCTAGGTCCCCGACCGCGGCCCGCTCGGCGGCACAGACCTGCGCGATCTGCTGCTCGAGTTCCTGTTGGCCGGCGAGGTCGAGGTAGAGCCATCCCGCTGTGGGGTGGGTGGGGATGAGTTGGACCGGGGGGTCGTAGTGGGTGATGAACCGGGCGGCCAGGTGGGGGTGGCGGCCGGTCACGGTCTGGACCGCGTGGTGGAGCCGGTCGGGGTCCAGGGGGCCGCTTAACGTGATATCCAGTTGCACCGCATACGCATCGGGATCGCTGTT
>NZ_JCALED010000051.1:0-324 GCF_059813205.1 Mycobacterium sp. NGS17
CAGGCGGTGGTGCTCGCCCGCGAAGACCAACCCGGGGCCAAACGCCTGGTCGGCTACATCACCGGCACCGCCGACCCGGCAACCCTGCGTAGCGCCTTGGCCGAACACCTGCCGGCCTACATGATCCCGGCCGCGGTCATCGCCCTGGAGGCACTGCCGTTGACCGCTAACGGCAAACTCGACACCCGCGCGCTGCCCGCCCCGGACTACACCACCACCGAGCACTACCGCGCCCCCTCCACGGCCACCGAGGAGGTCTTGGCTGGGATTTACGCCGACGTGTTGGGCCTGGAGCGGGTCGGGGTGGAGGACTCGTTCTTCGAA
>NZ_JCALED010000052.1:0-319 GCF_059813205.1 Mycobacterium sp. NGS17
GAATCCCCACCCAGCTCGAAGAAGGAGTCGTCGACACCGACTTGCTCCACGCCGAGGGCTTGGGCGTAGATGCCGGCGAGTATCTTCTCGGTGCTGGTGGCTGGGGCGCGGTAGTGCTCGGTGTTGTAGTCCGGTGTGGGCAGGGCGCGTTTGTCGAGTTTGCCGTTGCTCGTTAACGGCAGGTGGTCGAGGCCCACGAGCGCGGTGGGCACCATGTAGGCCGGGAGCCGCTCGGCCAGTGCGGCGCGCAGCCGCGTCGGGTCGGCTGTCCCGGTGATGTAGGCGACCAAGCGCTTGTCACCGGGGCGGTCCTCGCGGA
>NZ_JCALED010000053.1:0-319 GCF_059813205.1 Mycobacterium sp. NGS17
TGGCCGGCATCTATGCCCAAGTCCTGGGCGTGGAGCAGGTCGGTGTCGAGGACTCCTTTTTCGAGCTGGGTGGGGACTCCATTTCGGCTATTCAGGTGGTGGCCCGGGCCAGGTTCGCCGGGCTGGTGTGTCGGCCGCGCGACGTTTTCGTCGAGCAGACGGTGGCCCGGCTGGCGGCGGTGGTAACCCTGGACACCGACGCCGGTGATGTGGTCGATACCGGTGTCGGGCCGGTGGTGTCGACTCCGATCATCCGGTGGCTGGCCGGCGTGGATGGTGCGGTTGAGCAGTTCAACCAGACCGTGGTGGTGCAGGCGCC
>NZ_JCALED010000054.1:0-286 GCF_059813205.1 Mycobacterium sp. NGS17
CGATGTGCGGGCCCTGCCGGCACCGGACTATCAGGACGGCGATAGGTATCGCGCGCCCGTCGGCGCGGTCGAAGAGATTCTGGTCGGCATCTATGCGCAGGTGCTCGGCATCGAGCGGGTGGGGGTCGACGAGTCGTTCTTTGACCTGGGTGGTGATTCGCTGTCGGCGATGCGGGTCACCGCCGCAGTCAACAAGGCTTTGCGGGCCGGCCTGGCGGTGCGGACCTTGTTCGAGGCGCCCACGGTCGCCCAATTGGCGCCCCGTATCGGTGCCGGTGGCGGGGGC
>NZ_JCALED010000055.1:0-286 GCF_059813205.1 Mycobacterium sp. NGS17
CGCGATGTCACCGGCACCGATACGCGGCGCCAGCCGGGCGACCGTGGGCGCCTCGAACAAGGTCCGCACCGCCAGGCCGGCGTCTAGCGCCGTGTTGATCGCGGCGATGACCCGCATCGCCAACAGCGAATCACCACCCAGGTCAAAGAACGACTCATCAATACCAACCCGCTCGATCCCGAGCACCTGCGCATAGATGTCGGCAACGATCTCCTCAATCGGGTTGCTGGGGGCGCGGTAATGGTCGCCGTCCTGATAGTCCGGTGCCGGCAGGGCCCGCACATCA
>NZ_JCALED010000056.1:0-278 GCF_059813205.1 Mycobacterium sp. NGS17
TCCCCGACCGCGGCCCGCTCGGCGGCACAGATCTGCGTGATCTGCTGCTCGAGTTCCTGTTGGCCGGCGAGGTCGAGGTAGAGCCATCCTGGGGTGGGGTGGGTGGGGATGAGTTGGACGGGGGGGTCGTAGTGGGTGATGAACCGGGCGGCTAGGTGGGGGTGGCGGCTGGTCACGGTGTTCACGGCGTGGTGGAGGCGGTCGGGGTCGAGGGGGCCGGTGATGGCGATGTCGAGTTGCATCGCGTAGGTGTCGGGGTCGTTGTCGTGGGCGTGTTG
>NZ_JCALED010000057.1:0-271 GCF_059813205.1 Mycobacterium sp. NGS17
CGGTGTTGGGGAATCGGGCGGTGTTGGGCCGACCGGGTGGCGGGGTGTCGATCCCGGTGCTGTTCGCTGCGCAGGTGGCGCGCGCCGGCGAGGCGGTGGCGGTGGTGGGCGCGGGCGGTTCGATGACGTATCGCGAGCTTGATGAGGCCTCGAATCGGGTGGCGGCGCTGTTGGCCGGTCACGGTGCGGGCCCGGGACAGTGTGTGGCGCTGGTGTTGTCGCGTTCGGTGCAGGCGATCACCGCGATCCTGGGGGTGCTCAAGACCGGGGC
>NZ_JCALED010000058.1:0-269 GCF_059813205.1 Mycobacterium sp. NGS17
GCGGGGGTGAGCGAGCCCGAGGTGGTGGTGGTGTTGCAGGCCGTGCTGGACCGTCATGCCATGTTGCGGTCGCGCGTCGGCGGGGACTGGTCGTTGACGGTGTCGCAGCCGGGTTCGGTGGATGCGCGTGGCTGCCTGCAATCGGTGCAGGTGTTATCGGATGCGGCGCTGATCGCGGCGCGCTCGCGGTTGGACCCGGCTGGCGGGGTGATGCTGCGCGCGGTGTGGGGTGCCGACACGAGTCAGCTGGCGTTGGTCGTGCATCACCT
>NZ_JCALED010000059.1:0-256 GCF_059813205.1 Mycobacterium sp. NGS17
TGGGCATTTGGATGCCGGGGCGCTGCAGGCGGCGTTGACCGATGTGGTGGGTCGGCATGAATCGCTGCGCACGGTGTTCGCCGCGCCGCAGGGGATCCCCGAGCAGGTGGTGCTGGCCCCGGAGTCAGTCGAGGTGGGGTGGGAAGTCATCGATGCCCGCGGCTGGCCGGCCGAGCAGCTGGCCGAGGCGGTCAACACCGCCGCACAGCACAGGTTTGATCTCAGTCGCGAGGTCTTGTTGCGGGCCACCCTGTTT